>CAZCBJ010000013.1:0-5431 GCA_964496705.1 uncultured Anaerolineaceae bacterium
CCGATTGGATCCTGCATATTTAGAGGCTCACCAGTTAAGAGCTGAGGTATCCGAAGGTGTAGATTCACAGGCACATAAGGAATCGGCAGGTGTTGTATACGCCTTAAGTGGAGAAATAGGCAACCAGGATCAGATACCTGATTGGAGCCTGATGGTTCGTGCTGCGCTTAGGGCTCAATCGGCTGGACTGGTGGATGAATGCGAGAATTTAATACATCAGGCGCTGGTCGAGGAACCCCAGAATGTTCTGGTTGCCTTTTATCATGCCGTTATTGCGATGAAAAGAAAGGAAGAAAGTACTCTGGTCAGGTTGGCGCAGCTTTACCATGAACGCTGGCCAGAATGTTTGGCTTTCCAGTTGTGGTTGGCTGAAGCTGAAATGGCTGCAGGCAATGAGAGCAAAGGGGTGGCATTGATGCATCAATGTGCCGCTAGCGATACTACAGCCCGGGTCCCTGCATTGATCTGGGGCGAAAATTTTCGGTATTCGCCCTTATGGCCGGATAACCTGTCCATCCAGTTTGACCTTGCCATCCCTGGTGAAGTGGCAGGAAAACTTGGCTGGAATCAACTCGCAGCCGGTGAACCTGTCATCCAATCCGACATCAGCGAGGTGAAAGCGGAAAGCCCGTCATCTGGAGAAATTGAGCCTGATGCAGAAACAGAAACCAACAACCCATCTGATTCTGAACAGGAGGTACAGGCTGTTTCGGTAGGGGTTGGGGTCGAAGCATCCAAACCTGCGACACACCAAGGCCGGGGATCTGTATCTCGTCGGGAGCCGAAAGCCAGCCAGGAAGCAGTACGCAGCGCCGAGGAGGTATTTGAGAAAGTTGCCAAACGGGTTCACAAACCCGGAATGGGTAAGGCGGATGGCCGTTTTCCCATGTACGTAATATTTTCTTCCCGAATTGGATTGGATGCGAAGTACGGCGAACAAACCACCAATATTATTTGCCGAGAATTGAACAGTTTGAGGGATGTTGTGCGTAGGCGTAATGGTTGGGGAGCGTTGGTATTCTTCCCGGATGATCCGGCTTGCACAGCTCTGCTAGGCTTGAATTCGGTTGAGAGTCAAGATGCCTGGAAATTTAAACTGGCTTTGGCGGATTTAGATGAAGCCCTGGCTCGGAAGGGCGAAAGAATTGGTGCAGTCTTGATTGTTGGTGGATCCGATGTGGTACCTTTTCATCGGCTGCCCAATCCTACCGAGGATGCAGATGAAGAAGTGTTGTCTGACAATCCATACAGCACTTTGGATTCTAATTATTTTATTCCTGAGTGGCCTGTGGGACGTTTGCCAGGAGAAGCGGGAAAGGATGCTGGACTCATATTATCCCAAATTCGATCCCTGGTGTCTTACCACGCCAATTTCGCTCAGCGCGATAACTGGTTGCGCCGTGTCGCTTACTATCTCAACCCATTTCGATATATACAAAAGGCGTTTCGCCCTAAGATTACACCCGGGAGCGCAAAAAATTTTGGTTACACTGCTTCAGTATGGCGGCGGTCATCGATGGCTGTCTTCCGCCAAATTGGCGAACCAGCCAATCTGCTGGCATCACCTCCGCTATTATCCGGCTCCTTCAGGAATGATAAATTGGCTAAATCGAATCTGGCTTATTTCAATTTGCACGGCCTGGAAGACAGTGAAAATTGGTATGGCCAACGCGATCTGAGCGAACCAACAGCTGGGGTGGATTATCCGGTTGCTTTGACACCGGGGGATGTGGGCCGTAATAACCGCACCGCTCAGGTTGTCTTCAGTGAGGCGTGTTACGGAGCGCATGTCGAAGGAAAGACTGAGGACCAATCACTAGCGTTGAAATTCCTGGGAATGGGAAGCCTGATTTATGTTGGATCGACCTGTATCTCCTATGGCTCAATCAACACACCATTAATCGGGGCTGATTTTGTCGCGTTTGTCTTCTGGCGTTGTTTGCGAGACGGATATCCGGCAGGAGAAGCGCTTGTGCTGGCCAAGGTTGCGTTGGCGCGAGAAATGAATAAAAGGCAAGGCTACCTGGATGGCGAGGATCAAAAGACGTTGATCTCGTTTGTATTGTATGGTGATCCGCTGGTCAGCGGTAATCTGATACAGGTTCGTTCCAAGGCTCGCCCTCGAGCCAAAGAACGATTGACGCCCACTTTGGTTTGCGACCAAGAGGAAACCCCAAATGCCAAAGGAAAGATTTCCAGTGAAGTGCTGCGGGAGGTCAAGCAGATGGTGGAACCATATCTGCCTGGGATGAATGATGTTCAAGTCTCCATCACCCGGCAGCAACCAATCAACGATCCTAAGGCTCGCGAAAATCAAAAACCTGCCAAAACAGTCAATCCATCTGAAGCCAAACCAGCCAATGCGAATGGGCGGGTGGTTGTCACAATCTGCAAAACCATTCAGTTTGCCCAACATACCCATAAGCATTATGTGCGGGTGACATTGAATGCCGAAGGCAAGGCAGTCAAGATGGCACTTTCTCGATGATCAGAACCTGCGGATTTGCTGATTATTATCACTAGAGTTCCTCGGCCTGGCTGTCACACCCAGGCGGTGGTACGTCGCTTCGACCCTGCCTGAGTCTATCTCTTCGTCCATGTCGTCTTGTTGTATGTCTGGGCGCACCGAGAGGTTTGGCCGTGTAGATAAAGGTCTCAGATTGGGTCTGTAGGGATTGGCTGCAGGGGCGATGGAACGACCCTGAAGATGATTTGAGCGCTGTGGACGATTTCCCCACAAGAAATGCTCGCCAGCTGTGATGACTGCACCGATGATCAATACTCGTATCACCCATACCATCAAAGCCACAAAAACCGGAATCACGTGAAGAAGAGTTGTGTCGGGGATAATTGCAGTCGATTTCAGGTTATGGGTTGCGATGGCCATGGAAACTCCCCACCAAGTCAGGATGGCGTTCATACTGGCAGCCAAAATCCAGGCTCCGAATAGGTACCAGACCTCTTTTGGCTCTTCGGTACCGGTCTGTGAGGTGAACATACGAGCGATACCAGCAAAATCAATACCACAAAAAGCAATGGATAAAATGGTTGCCCACTTTATACCCATGAAACGTAGTTCGCCCAATAGATCTTCCAGAGCAAAGCTTGTCGTTGAATAATTGAAAGCCTCGAAGGCCAACAGGGCGATCAGAATGATGAGAGCGAACACGGTGAACGGATTAACATTCAAACGGCGCATACGAGTAGAATAGTTAGGAGGAATTATCCGGTGCATTATGACTCCTTTCTAGGTTTCGTGGCAGGTTCATTCTGATTATAGAATAAATGTTCTATATTTGTCAAGGTCTTGTGTATCGCGTATAATTCGCCATCGGAAAATTTGAAGATGAGGTGAATAGATGGGCAAACCGATAACCGGGGCTGAGATACGGCAAAGTTACATCGAATTTTTCTTGGAACGGGGGCACACATTTGTGCATTCCTCTTCACTGGTTCCCGGAGGGGACCAAACCTTGCTGTTCACAAATGCAGGGATGGTGCAATTTAAGGATGTTTTTCTTGGGACCGATCAACGTGGTTATAAGCGAGCAGCCAATTCACAAAAATGCATGCGTGTGGCCGGAAAGCACAACGATTTGGACGATGTTGGTCGAGATGACACGCACCACACTCTCTTTGAAATGCTTGGGAACTGGTCGTTCGGTGATTATTATAAAAAAGAAGCAATTTCGTGGGCCTGGGAGTTGCTCACTCAAGTATGGGGTTTGGATGGAAAGCATTTATGGGCAACCTGTTTCAGGGATGAAAATAATGCGATACCCACAGATGAAGAAGCCGCAGCTTGTTGGCGGCAACAGCCAGGCATGCAACCAGAACGTGTGCTATATTTTGGGCGCAAAGAAAATTTCTGGGAAATGGCCGAAACCGGCCCTTGTGGTCCTTGCAGTGAGATTCACATGGATCTTGGAGTGGAATTCTGTAATAAGAAAGGGGAGCCTGGCCATGTTTGCCAGGTGAATGGCGATTGCCGCCGATTTGTTGAATTATGGAATCTGGTTTTTATCCAATATAATCGCAGCGGACCAGAGAATCTAGAGCCTTTGCCTGCCACGCACGTGGACACAGGAATGGGATTGGAAAGGGTCGTTTCGGTGATTCAAGGGGTTTACTCCAATTACCGAACTGATTTACTCATGCCGCTCATGGAGACTGTGCGCGAGATGACAGGGCACACCCACGAAGAGCGTGACGCGGATATCACTCCCTACCGGGTGATCGCAGATCATGGCCGGGCAGCGGCGTTCCTGATTGCAGATGGGGTGGTGCCGGGCAATACAGGTCGTAATTATGTTTGCCGGATGATCATCCGGCGAGCGGCGCGTTTTGGCAGCCTGATTGGTCTGGAGCAACCTTTCCTGGCTCGCGTTGCAGACACGGTGATCACTAACTATGGAGATTTCTATCCCGAATTACGCCGCAACCGTACTGCTATCCTGGCCAACTTGACCCGCGAAGAAGAACGTTTTCGGCGCACTCTGGAAGAAGGGGTGAGCCGATTAGATGAATTGTTGATGGAGGTCAAGGCGTCCGGCCAAAATGTTTTAAACGGTAACGAGGCTTTTGAATTATATGCCACGCATGGCCTTCCATTGGAAATAACCAAAGACATCGCGCGCGAACAAGGTCTGGACGTGGAGGAAGCCGGCTTTCGCCTGGCCATGGAAGAACACCGTATGGTCTCTGGCGCTGGCAAAGCCTTTGGTCCGCTGGGTGGAGAGGATGTCGAAATTTACCGCGAAATCCTATCCACAATTCTCCAAACCGGGAAATTAAACGCGAATGAAATCGGTTACGATCCATATGATCACCTGGAGGTTAAAGGTGAGGTATTGGCCCTACTGAAAGATGGAGTCGCAGTCAACCAGGTCAACGAAGGGGATTATGTCGAAGTAATTCTGCCAGAAACCTGTTTTTATATTGAAGCTGGGGGGCAGGTCTCTGACCAGGGATTGATCTATGCAAGTGCGGAATCTGCATGGAAGATTTCCATTACTGACATGCGCAGACCTGCCGCAGGGATGATCGTTCATATCGGTAAGGTGGTATGCGGTACTCCCAAGGTTGGAGATGAGGCGGTTGCCAGAGTTGATGCGCAGCGACGGCGCGACATCATGCGCAACCATACTGCCACACACCTGCTGCACGCGCAGCTACAGAAAGTTTTGGGCGAGCATGCGCGGCAAGCAGGCTCGCTGGTGGCGCCTGATCGTTTGCGGTTTGATTTCACCCATCAGCAGGCGATGACCGGACAAGAACTGGAAAACGTGGAAGCAGGCGTCAACCAGGAGATCCTGGCTGATTTCGCTTTAAGCATTCGCACCCGAACATTATCCGAAGCTATGGCAGAAGGCGCGATGGCTTTATTCGGTGAAAAGTATAGCGAGCAGGTGCGTACCGTAACTATCGGTGG
>CAZCBJ010000013.1:5441-36879 GCA_964496705.1 uncultured Anaerolineaceae bacterium
GGAGCGCATTTCTTTCGAGTTATGCGGTGGCACGCATGTCGAGGAGACGGCCGATATTGGATTGTTTGTTATTGTCAGTGAAGGAAGCGCTGCGGCGGGGGTGCGCAGGATCGAAGCGGTAACCGGCAGGGCAGCATACGAAGTGATTCATAAGCGAATGTCTGCTCTCAAGCGGGCGGGGACTCTGTTAAATTCAAGCCCGGAGGAGGTGCCGGATCGTGTCGAGGTATTGTCAAATGAAATTGAATCGATGCGAAAACAGAACCAGAGGATGCACGAGGAAATAATAGCCGTAGAGTTTAAGGGAAAGATGGAAAATGTACCTTTGGTGAGTGGGATACCCGTTCTTGTGGCTGTCTTACCACAAACTGACGCGGATACGATGCGTCAGATGGCTGACCGATACCGGCAGAAATTTCCCAGCAGCGTTCTGGTTTTGGGAAGTGAAATCGAAGGAAAACCCCTAGTCATCGCGGCGGTCACTGAGGATTTGATAAATCGAGGACTACATGCTGGTGAATTGGTCAGAGAAGTCGCTCAGGTTTTGGGCGGCAGCGGCGGCGGACGACCCACACTGGCTCAGGCTGGCGGAAAAGATGCCAGCAAGCTTAAGGATGCACTGGAGAGGGTCCTTCCCCTAATTGAGGCAAAACTAAAGTAAATCAAACGTTGGACTCATCCAGGCTGAGTAGTATGGATGATCCTTTCATGCTTTTTGATGGTCATCAGATCGGTAAAGGTAACCGGGTAGTTTGCAACCATGCCCTCCAGATGCTCTAGAATTTGAAAATTGACATCCGAAAAGTTTCATGCTACCATTTTCTCAAAGCATAATCCAGCCAGCTTTTCCCACAAAATCAGAAATACGATCCCAATTTTTGCAGGAGTAAAAACATGAACCCCGTTACATTTGGTGTCATCATTGGCAACCGCGGTTTCTTTCCGGATCACCTTTGCGCGACCGGACGAAAAACTATTTTAAGGGTGTTGGAGCAAGAGGGGATTCGGGCGATCATCTTGGATGAAAGTGTTTCGAAATACGGAAGCATTGTCAGCCTTGATGATTCGCGCCAATGTGCAGAATTGTTCAAACAACATCGTGATGAAATTGATGGCATCTTGGTCACTTTACCCAATTTTGGCGAAGAACGAGCGATCGCCAATGCCCTGCGCTGGTCTGAGTTGGATGTGCCGGTGTTGATCCACGCGTTTCCAGATCAAATGGGGAAGATGACGATTTCAGACCGCCGCGATTCGTTTTGCGGAAAGATGTCCACCTGTAATAATTTGATGCAATATGGGATTAAGTATTCTCTGACAACTTTGCACACGGTTGATCCAGAGAGTGAAAGCTTTTTAAGTGATTTGCGCAAGTTTGCTGCAACCTGCCGGGTGGTGCGCGGCTTACGCTCAGCCAGAGTGGGCGTCATCGGTGCGCGGCCAGCAGCATTCAATACCGTGCGTTTTAGTGAAAAGTTACTTGAACGGGCCGGCAT
The DNA here is from genome assembly GCA_964496705.1 of uncultured Anaerolineaceae bacterium. Taxonomy (GTDB): domain Bacteria; phylum Chloroflexota; class Anaerolineae; order Anaerolineales; family Anaerolineaceae; genus CAZCBJ01. The sequence continues at coordinate 6,938 of CAZCBJ010000013.1, forward strand.
CTCCGTGGAAACTTTGGATTTATCCGAGGTGCTGGGTCGAGCGGCTCGACTGAAGGCGGATGACCCCAAGCTGAAAACAAAGTTAGAAGAAATGGGTGTCTATGTCAATTCGAAGGGTGTACCCAATGAGGCGATGATTCGCATGGCAAAGCTGGGTGTGGTTATCGATGGCTGGATGGCAGACAACGCCCTGGTTGCGAGTGCCATACAATGCTGGACCGCTTTGGAGGAGTTCTATGGTGTGGTACCTTGCACTTTGATGAGCATGATGAGCAATCGTCTCATTCCCAGTGCGTGCGAAACCGACATCACCGGAGTGATTGGCATGTATGCCATGCTGCTAGCCTCCGGCAAAGCAAGTGCGATTGTTGACTGGAATAACAATTATGCAGATGATCCCGACAAGGGCGTCATTTTCCATTGTTCAAACCTACCCAAGGATTTATTTGTTACGGAGAGCGTCTCAGTGGAAGACGCGCCCAAGATGGATTATCAGGCAATTATTGCCGGAACTGTAGGCAAAGAGAATACCTTCGGTACGGTGGTTGGGCGCTTGCGAGCTGTTCCTTTCACCTACTGCCGAGTGGCAACCGATGATTTCAAAGGCGCCGTAACTGCATATCTCGGCGAGGGCGAATTGACCAATGACCCCTTAAAAACCTTCGGGGGTTATGGGGTGGTGAAAATTAACCACTTCCAGCAACTGTTAACCTATATCTGCCAGAACGGTTTTGAGCACCACGTGGCAGTCAATCCGGCTTTGGTTGCTGATTCGGTTTATGAAGCATTCACCCGGTATTTAGGCTGGAGCGTCTATTACCACAAATAATCCGGAGTGATGGTTCCGGGAGAAAACGATGGCAGTAGAGAAATTTGTCATCGGTGTTGATTTTGGCACCGAATCTGGACGAGCACTTCTCGTCAATGTGAAAGACGGTCAGGAAATAGCGTCGGCAGTGCATCGATATTCAAACGGTGTCATTGATGAAACACTACCTGATTCAGACATCAAACTGGAGCCAGATTGGGCGCTTCAAGATCCGGGTGATTATCTTGAGACTCTTCGAACAGTAATCCCAGCTGTTTTGAAAGCTAGTGGAACAGCACCCGAAACGGTCATTGGTTTGGGTATTGATTTTACGGCTTGCACGATGATGCCTACCAAAAAAGACGGCACACCTTTATGTTTTCTTTCAGAATGGCGTCATCACCCGCATGCTTGGGTGAAACTCTGGAAACACCATGCAGCCCAACCGGAAGCCAACCGGCTCAATCAAATTGCTCGAGAACAGGGACAATCTTTTCTGAATCGGTACGGAGGAAAGATCAGTTCGGAGTGGTTCTTTCCCAAGGTATGGCAAATTCTTGATGAAGCGCCGGAAATTTATGCCGCAGCGGATCGCCTTCTGGAAGCAGGTGATTGGGTGGTTTGGATGTTGACAGGTGTTGAGACCCGAAATAGCTGTGCCGCTGGATATAAAGCTCTTTGGTCCAAGCGGGAAGGATATCCGTCTGATCAATTTCTGGCAGTGCTTGACTCACGGTTGGAGCATGCCATAGACGAGAAAATGAGTCGAACCATTCTTTCTCAAGGGCGAAAGGCAGGTGGATTGACGCAACAGGCTGCAGCGTGGATTGGGTTGAGACCTGGAACTGCTGTGGCGGTCGCGAATGTGGATGCGCATGTCTCAGTGCCGGCAGCAGGAATTGTCTATCCGGGCAGTATGGTTATCATCATGGGTACATCCAATTGCCATCTTGTTATGGGGACTGACGAAGTTCCGGTGCCAGGTATCTGCGGATTTTGCGAGGATGGGATTGTTCCCGGGTACTTTGGTTACGAAGGTGGACAATCCTGTGTGGGCGACCATTTTGCCTGGTTCATGGAGAATTGCGTGCCGGCTGCCTATCAGGAAGAAGCAATGTCACGCGATATTGATATCCACACCTTGTTGGAAGAGAGAGCTGGTAAGATCAGACCAGGTGAAAGCGGTTTGATTGCGCTGGACTGGTGGAACGGAAATCGTAGTGTCCTGGTAGATGCAGAGTTGACCGGCCTGTTAATTGGTCAAACTCTGGCGACCAAACCGGAAGATATTTACAGAGCCTTGATAGAATCGACAGCTTTTGGCACCCGAATGATCATCGAAACATTTATTGAGAATGGTGTGATTGTGAATGAAATCGTGGCCACTGGTGGATTACCAGACCGCAACAAGCTGTTGATGCAAATTTATGCGGATGTTAGCGGCAAAGAGGTAAAAATTGCACAATCCAGGCAGGCATCAGCGCTAGGCTCTGCCATGTTTGGGGCTGTTGCTGCCGGTGCAGCGCAGGGCGGTTACGATACAATTATTGAGGCGGCGCAGGCTATGGCACACCAACGAGAAGAAAAATACATCCCCAATCCGGAGAATGCAAGAATATACAATCGGTTATTCGCTGAATATCAGATGTTGCATGACCATTTTGGCCGTGGTGAAAATGATGTGATGAAACGCCTAAAGGCGATCAAAAGCGAAGTGTTGGGTCTGAGATAAAACCTGTCTTGACAAGAGGTGAAGAATGTTAGAGGTATTAAAAAAAGAACTCCATGCACTGCATATGGAATTACCCAAGTATCATTTGGTGGTCTGGACGGGTGGAAATGTAAGCATCCGAGACCCTCAAAGCGGGTTGGTGTTAATTAAGCCCTCTGGTGTTCGGTACGAGGATCTACGTCCTGAACATATGGTGGTTTTAAATATGGATGGGAAAATTGTTGAGGGCGAATTGAAGCCTTCTTCGGATACAGCCAGCCATCTGTACATATACAGACACCGACCGGATGTGGGTGGGGTAGTTCACACCCATTCTCCATATGCGACAGCTTTTGCTGCAGTCAACAAGCCGCTTCCTGTTTATCTGACTGCCCAGGGTGATGAAATTGGCGGGCCAATTCCTTGCGGTGGTTTTGCGCTGATCGGTGGAGAGGAAATTGGAAAAGTGGTGGTTGAATCGATTGGCACCTCGCCGGCGATTTTACTCAAGAATCACGGTGTATTCACGATTGGTCCGACGGGGGAAGCCGCTGTCAAGGCGGCGGTGATGACGGAAGATATTGCGAAGACCATTTTCTATGCATTGCAACTGGGGCAGCCGGATGAGATACCGGCTGAGCTTGTCGCGAAACTGCATCATCGGTATACAAATATCTACGGGCAGTAATGTGTTCATGATGCCACACCCTCCCTTGATAAACCAAGAGAGGGTGTTATCCAGGATTTTGTTTTAAAAACTAAAATCAGTGCGCAATCCCTGAGTGCTATCTGGCCCGATCCAGGCATGGAACGAGCCTTTTTCAAAGATCGAAGTGTCATTCGGACCAGCGAAGGACAGTATTTCAGGGGTCAGGATGAAATTAACTCGCTGGGTTTGTCCCGGCGACAAAGTAATCCGTCGAAAGCCTTTCAGCTCTTTTACAGGTCGAGTGACTGAACCGACCAGGTCGCGAATATAAAGCTGGGCTATTTCGGTACCTGCGGTGGGTCCAATATTGGTAATATCAGCGCTGATTTCGACCTGATCTGTGCTGGGCTTGGAAACCGCAATGTTCGCATAGGCGAAATTTGTGTAACTCAAACCATATCCGAAAGAAAAAAGCGGTTCTGAAGGTAGATCAATATACCCATTGAAAAACTTACCCACCTGCGGCGGTCGGCCTGTGTTTTTGTGGTTGTAATATATCGGTACCTGTCCCACGGTTCGGGGTATACTGATCGGCAGCTTGGCGCAAGGGACAGCGCGGCCATAAATCAGGTCGGCGATGGCATTACCGCCCTCGATTCCAGGATGCCAGGCATACAACACGGCTTCGGCTAATGCAACTTCTTTTCCGATCGCCAGCGGCCTCCCAGCAATAACGACAAGGATCACCGGAATGCGGTTGTCATGCAATACCTGCAATATCTCTCGTTGTCCAGCAGGGAGATCCAAGGTGCTGATACTGGATGCTTCTCCACTGCGATGGGGGTGCTCGCCAGCTATAAACACAACTGCATCCGCCCCGCGAGCTAAAGCGAGTGCGTCGTCAAACATGCCTGTCAGTGGGTAGATTTCTATACCATTTGGGGCAGAACTCTCGAGTGCGCTGGCGATAGAGTTAACATCTTCCGCTTTACCGTCCAAGGTCCAACATCCAAACAACTCACTGCGAGCATCCGCCAAAGGACCCATGACCGCAATCTTTTTGAATTGTCCGTTGAGCGGCAACACGCCCCTCGAATTTTTCATTAGGACGATGCTTTGCCGAGCCAATTCTCGAGCTACCGCTCGGTGTTCGGGTGCGACCATCACACGTGCCGCCTTCTCTGTATTCACATAAGGATTTTCAAACAACCCGCAGAGTATCTTCACCCGCAAAATGCGACGGACTGCTTCATCGATATCCGTTATATTCACGCGACACTGCTGGACTGCCTTTGAAAGATGCTCAAGATAGGCAAGTGACGCCATATCCATGTCAACACCGGCTGATACGGATAGGATAGCAGCCTCCGATCGGTCAGCAGCGATTCCGTGGACGGTCAATTCGGCCACAGCGCCCCAATCGGAAACAACCAATCCTTGAAAGCCCCATTCCTGCCGTAAGATTTCGGTCAACAGGAAACGGTTGGCGGATACTGGAATACCATTAAAATCTTGGAAAGCTGACATGATGGTGGCCACGCCTTCATCCACAGCAGCATGGAAAGAGGGCAGGTAAACATCCCTTAGCGTTCGAGTGGACATCTCAACCTTGTCATAATCTCGCCCGCCTTCAGCCGCGCCGTAGCCCACATAATGCTTTGCGCAGGCAGCGACATGATCAGAGTCAGAAAAATTCGTGCCTTGAAATCCGCGTACCGTTGCTCGAGCCATTGCAGAGCAAAGAACAGGGTCCTCGCCATAGCCCTCGGCAACACGTCCCCAGCGCGGGTCGCGTGCTATATCCAGCATTGGCGAAAAAGCCCATTTGATCCCATCTGCAGTTGCTTCTTTGGCGGCGATTCCATAAGCCTTCTCAACCAGGTCTGGATTCCACGATGCGGCTTGCGCCAGCGGGATTGGAAAAACGGTACGATGCCCGTGAATGACATCGCGGGCAAAAAGAATCGGAATTTTTAACCGCGATTCCATCACTGCAGTCTGTTGAAAATGATTGGCAAACTCAGCTTTTGCCGAGACTGAGACCTCTTTTCCTGCCCAGGCTGAACTGGCAAAAATTGACGATCCCACATTGCCTGAACGAACGGCCGAAATGTCCGATTCTTCCAGTCGAGACATCTGGTTCATCTGACCGACTTTTTCATCAAGCGTCATTTGGGATAATAATTCGTTGATCTTTTGTTCAACAGATGGTTTCAAAAGTGAGGTCGCGGGGCTCATCGTCACTCCATTTTTATTTCTTAGGGTAGAAGTAAAGGGTAGCAAATGCTGCTGAGATACCCAGGAGAAAAATCAAAGTCATAATCCATGCAGACAGATTGAGATAACTGGCCAAAATAATGCCTGTGAGGGTGGTTCCCAAAATCACAAGAACAAGACGGCGGTTTCTGCGGTTGGAACTCTGCATGAAACTTTTCGATTTCGTAAGCGTATGGGTTTATCTTACTCGAAAATGAAGGAATGGGCAAATCTTTGAGCGAGAAAATTTTAAGTATACCTGTGTTATACTGATGGTGCAAATTTGGACCACTGTTCCAATATGCGGAACGATTTTCCCTGGATTTGACGATTGATAAATACTATGCTGAGGAGGCGGGCATGGGTTTAAAAATATTAAGCGGAAATGAAGCCCTGGCGCACGGTGCTTTGCGCGCTGGTGTCAAGCTTGTTGCCGGTTACCCTGGCACACCAACCTCCAGAGCGATAGCATTCTTGCTGGCCCTTGAGCTAAAAGATCGGCATATCGAATGGTCGGTTAACGAAAAAGTAGCTCTTGAAGTGGCGACAGGTGCGGCATGGTCAGGATTTCGCTCTTTATGCACGATGAAAATGTCTGGTTTGAATGTTGCTTATGATTCACTGATTTCAATTGCTTATTCAGGTATTCAAGGTGGCATGGTGATCTATGTGGCGGACGACCCTGGCGTTTCTGCCGGAATGGCAGAGCAAGATTCGCGAGGTTTTGCGTATATGTCAGATTTGCCAATGTTGGAGCCAGCCACAGTTAAAGAGGTATATGACTTCACTCAATTGGCTTTTGATTTATCTGAACAAATCGGCTCGCCTGTTTTTATCCGTCTGGTTACAGCCATTTCCAATTCTCGTGCCTCGATAGAAGTGGATGAGCCCCGCCCTCCTGCTGAAAAACCACCACTTCTGGAGTGGAATATTCAGAAATATACAAAAGCTGGTTCTGCGATTTGTACTGCTCAACATTTGGATTTAATCGCCAGATTGGAAAGATCGATTCCGGTCATTGAAAAAATGGGTTTGAATCGGCTTGACCTGGCAGAAAAACCGGGCGGGCTGGGAATCATTTCAAGCGGCATCACTTCGGCATATATCGAAGAGGGATTGGAACAGGCTATCCGGTTGGGTATGAAATTATCGCAAATCTCCCTTCTCAAGATTGGGGCAACCAATCCATTTCCTGAAAAAGAAGTGAGACAAATCTGCAGACATTGTGACGAAATACTGGTTCTTGAAGAATTGGAGCCGTACATTGAGCAGAGAATATTAACTCAACTACAACGTGACGGCCTTCATAAACGGGTGATTGGAAAAATGGATGGGACATTTTCGCGGGTGGGGGAGTATTCCGCCAGACAATTGAAAAAAGGACTGAACGCCTTTCTTAGAAGGCCTGTTTATGATATTCGAAATGGTGAGGAGCAGGTGCCTGAGAACCTGGCTGCTTCCAGGCCTATCACAGTTTGCGCAGGCTGCCCTCATCGAGGTACGTTCATGGCAATAAATTCGGCTCTGAGGAAGCTGCGGTATAAAAAGCATGAAGTTATGGTCACCGGCGATATCGGCTGCACAATTCTTGGAATGAACCCGCCATTTGACACGGTTTGGAACGAGATATCCATGGGCGCGAGTATTTCTCTAGCGCAGGGATTTGTCTGGTCAGGAGTTCAAACCCCTGTGATCGCCACCATAGGTGATTCGACTTTTTTCCATGGGGGCATCCCCGGCCTCATCAATGCGATTCATCATCAAACTCCTTTGACGCTGATCATCCTGGATAATGGGTGGACTGCGATGACCGGAATGCAAGCCAATCCAGGTACACTTGCCGAATTCCATCCAGGGCAAACTCAGAGGGTGGATATTGCCAGGTTGGTACCTGCCTTGGGAGTGGAGCATTTTTTTATCATGGACCCCTTTGATCTCAAAGCTTCTGTTAATACGCTTGTGGATGCTATACAGAAACCGGGCGTAAAGGTTGTTCTTTCACGGCGTGAATGCGCCATTCAGTCAAACCGGCGTGGAGACCGACAGCGATGGGCAGTGGTTGACATGGATAAATGTGTGATGTGCAAGTTGTGCATCACACAAACGGGGTGCCCCGCGATTTCGATTGATGAAGGGCAGTTGGTTATAGATATTGATTTATGCAATGGATGCGGGCTATGTCTGGAGATTTGTAACCTGGATGCAATTCACATGGAGGGACAGCGATGACATTGGATATATACCTGGTTGGTGTGGGCGGGCAGGGTGTTTTGACCATCGCTGAATTGATCGTCGAGGCTGCGTTTCTCGCCAATTTACCGATTAATTATTTCCCAACCGAAGGAATGGCGCAACGCGGGGGATTTGTGAAGGCTCAAGTACGGCTGGGGAGAACAGTGATTGGGCCCAATATTCCAGAGTGTGGCGCAGACATTGTGATTTCATTGGAAATTTCCGAAACATTGAAAGCCATCCGTTTCCTTAATCCTGGCGGTGAATGTTTATTGTGGGGGCATGTGTGGGCGCCTACGGCTGTGATGCTGGGGAAAGCAGGATATCCATCGCTGCAGCAGGTTGCTGGACAGGTCCAACAGGCTGGCGGGCGGTTAGTTTACCTCGCAGAAGATGCATTGCCCGAATATCATGAGGACCGCTCAAAAAGTAATATCTACGTTTTAGGGGCAGCTGTTGTCCACACTGCCCTTGGGAAAATGCTGGACCGCAAGGTTTTCCAACACGCGATACAGAACAGGTGGCCCAGTAGCTCACAGCGTAATTTGAATTCTTTTCGCGCTGGCCTTGAATCTGAAATTTGCGAGGTGGCTGTATGATGCTGGATACCTTGTTCAACCCTCGCGGTGTAGCAGTTGTGGGCTCGATGAGTCAGGGGAAACTGGGGTTTGAACTTTTCAGGCAAATTGTGGATGGCGGGTATCATAATGTTTGGGCGGTAAACCCAAAAGCTCAGGGTGCTTTGAACACTCCCGGCTATTCTGCCATTCAAAATATCCCCCACATCATTGATCTCGCAGTTATCGCCTCTCCTGCCGATAGCGTCCCAGAGGTTTTATCGGACTGTCATCGCGCACGGGTATGTGCTGCAGTGGTGATCAGTTCTGGCTTTTCGGAGATAGGTAATTTTGCTGGAGAACAAACCATACGCTCATTATCAAAAGAATACGGTATCCGTATTGTGGGTCCGAATTGTGCTGGAATCACCAGCAGCAGCTCCAGTCTTTTCGCGACATTGGAAACTCGCCCACCCTCGGGGCAAATGGCATTGATCTCTCAGAGTGGGGCATTGGGAGGAGCGGTATTGTCCTGGGCGGAAGAGCAGGGAGTTGGCATTTCCAAATTCATTTCATATGGGAATCGTGTGGATTTAGATGAACTGGATATACTGCCTTATCTGGCCAATGATGCCGACACCAAGGTTGTTGCGCTGTATGTTGAAAGTGTGCCAGATGGGCGGCGGTTCATGCAGGTTGTTCGGGAATTCTGCAAAACCAAGCCTCTTGTGGTGATTAAATCTGGCCGATCGCAAGCGGGATTACGGGCTGCGCTGTCACATACTGGATCGATGGCAGGTTCGGATGAGGTATATGATTGCGCTTTAAAGCAATGTGGGGCGCTCAGAGTCGAAACGATTGAGGAAATGTTTGACCTGTGTAAGGGTTTTACGATGATGCGCCCACCCCAAGGAAAACGGGTGATCGTGGTAACGAACTCCGGGGGACCGGGTATTCTGACGGCTGATCGAGCCGAAAGAGCAGGCTTGGAGGTGAGTGAGCCTTCGGAGCATTTGAAAAGAATCATCTATCAACATTTAGGGAAGAATTGCGGTGTGGGGAATCCGATTGATCTGACAGTGCAGGGGAATGAAGCAGGATTTCAACTAGCGATTCGTGAGGCGCTTCTGGAATATGATTGCGCCATTGCGCTCAATGTGGCAACACCGTATCTCGATTCAATCAGTCTGGCGCGCGGGATTAGCGAGGCGGCCCGGATGAGTGGAAAGCCAGTAGCTGCCAGCTTTATGGCAGGACGTCTGGTCCATGAGAGCATAGATTACCTGCAAAAACATGAGGTTCCCAATTTTTTCACCGGCGAGCGCGGGGCAGATGTCTTGGCGCGGATGGCTGAGTATGCCTCGCGTGAAGTGATTAATCCTGTTGATGAAAGTGAGATCGAAGAAAAAAAGAGTCGAGTTAACAGCGATCGCATGAACGAACCCGAAGCGATGCGCTGGCTGGCTGAGAACGGATTCCCGATTCCAAAGTTTAGATTTGTTCAAAACAAAGATGAGATTGCCGGAGCCTGCCGTGAGATCGGCTTCCCGGTGGTCATGAAGGTTGTCTCTCCGAACATATTACACAAATCCGATGTAGGTGGTGTGGTTTTACAGATTTCTTCAACTGCGGAGGCAGAAAAAGCATTTTCACAAATGATCGAATTGGCGGCGGGAAAAACTTTCCTGGGGGTGGTGATTTATCCTCAAATTCAAAAAGCTCATGAAATGATACTGGGTCTCTACCGGGATGCCCAATTTGGACCGGTTGTCATCGCAGGTTTGGGCGGCATCTATACAGAAGTTCTGCGCGACATAAGCATGCGTGTGGCGCCCATCTCACCTGTTGAAGCACAACAAATGTTGAAAGAACTGCAAAGTTTTTCCATACTTGTGGGTGTGCGCGGACAGCATAAATGCGATCTTGAAAAATTATCCCGGCTCATGTCACAATTTTCTTATCTACCCTTTCAATATACACAGATTGTCGAAATAGATCTCAATCCGTTATTCATCCTTGATGATGATATATGTATCGGTGATGCCCGGGTAATTCTTGAGAAAGGAGCCGAGCATGGTTGAAACCATCGGATGCGGAATCAATACGCTTGACCGGGTTTGTGATATCTTGAATTTGTTCACCGAAGAAGATCATGTGCTGACATTGAGCAATATCAGCCGACGCCTCCAGCTTCCCAAAAGCACGGCTCACCGTATGTTGGCAGCCATGCTTTTGCGAGGGTTGCTCATCAGAGATCCATACGATCGAGGATATCAGCTAGGTTTTCAATTGCTTCAATGGGGGACATTGGCAAGATCATCGCTGGATATTCGCAACATCGCTTTACCGGTGATGAAGGCGCTGGTCAACACCATCAACGAAACGGTTGTGTTATCCATGCGTTACGGCAACTCAGCTATTTGGGTTGAGGTGGTGGAGAGTGAACAACCGGTGCGGATAGCGTTGAGGACCGGTAAACCATTGAGCCTGCATGCAGGAGCATCATCAAAAATCCTTTGGGCTTTCTTGCCGCAAGAAGAAATGGAAGCCATGTTTGGTGTGATACATTTGGCACCACTCTTCGCGAACAGCATCATCGAATCAGAAAAGATGAGGACCGAGTTGAAGAAGATTCGTGAGCTCGGTTATGCAGTTTCATATGAAGAAACTGACCCAGGCGCGATGGGTATCGCCGCTCCAGTTTATGACCATTTGAATTGTCTGGTGGCAGGTTTAGGTATGGTTGCGCCGGCGGCTAGAGTGACGACTGATCGTGTAGAGGTTTACGCCCAGAAAGTCAGAGAAGCCAGTGTGGAATTGTCGCGCCGGTTGGGTGCACCCAACCGAAATCAAGAAGTAAAGGAGGAAAAATGAATCAACAAACCATTATTCGGTTTACTCGCGGGGTGCCACCTCCGGAAAGTTTTCCAGTTCAGAAAATTTCCGAATGCGCTAACAGCATTCTAGAAACACAAAGTGAAAAAGTACTGCAATATGGTCCAGCTGGGGGATATCCACCGTTAAGAGATTGGTTGGCTCATTCGCATGGCGTTAAAAAAGAGCAAATATTAATTGGACAGGGGTCGCTACAGATTCAGGACACGATAGCTAGGGTGATAGTAAGACCGGGGGATCTGGTATACGTAGAAGAACCTTCCTATGATCGAACGATCACCATCATGCGGCGAGCTGGTGCGATTGTAAGGGGTTGGCCTCTTCAATGGGATGGAATTGATTTGGACGCAGTGGAATGTGCTTTGCAAGCAGGGGAAAGGCCAATTTTGTTCTATGTTATTCCAGATTTCCAAAATCCGAGCGGGAAGGTTTTATGTCTTGAGAAGCGGAAAAGGCTGTCTGAATTGGCTCATCAGTATGATTTCTGGATCATTGAAGATTCTCCTTATCGGGAGTTAAGATATTCTGGACAACCACTTGATACACTTTTTGATCTTAATCCAGAAAAAGTATTACACATGTCATCTTTTAGCAAATTGATCTCACCAGGACTTCGGGTTGGATATGTAGTTGCCCCAGAAGGATTGGCAGAGAATATCATCAAGCACGCCGAGGATACTTACATTAACCCCAGCTATTTTAACCAGGGTATTGTGGCTGAATTCATTCGGCGCGGATGGTTGGAAAGTAACATTGCAGAATTAAAGAAGCTTTACGCGCCTCGCTTAAATACGATGCTGGATGCTTTGGACGAATCGATGAATGGATTGGCAGAGTGGACCAGGCCGGAGGGCGGTTTCTTTGTGTCTATTGTTTTGAAGAAAGCCGTTCATACTGACTCTCTGATTGAAAAGGCATCTGATGCAGGAGTATGGCTCAGTGATGGCCGCGGTTTTTTTGCCAGCGGGGCAGGAGACTCTTTCATCCGATTGCCATTTTGTGCTTTAACTGAGGGCGAAATTACAGAAGGGATTTCACGTCTCAGCAGGTTGATACGAAAGTTAATTTAATCACGAGGAATACAGATAAGGAGATATGATGAAGAATCCATTGGCTGGAAAAGACATCATCCACGGCGGACAATTTTGCCGAAATGAATTGGAAATGATCATGGACACGGCTGATTATTTTTGCAAAGAGACCACGAAGGTGCCGGGGCTGGATATTTTGAAAGGATGGATTCTCGCCACGCTGTTTTTTGAGCCCAGCACACGCACGAGATTATCCTTTGAGACCGCCATGTATCGGCTGGGTGGGAGTGTGGTGGGGTTTTCGTCAGCCGAATCATCATCGGTGTCCAAGGGCGAGTCGTTAGCTGACACCATACGCACTGTCGACCAATACGCCGATATGATCACTATGCGTCATCCCGCGATTGGATCGGCTGAACAGGCTGCCACGATTGCAACTCATCCTGTATTTAACGGTGGGGATGGCGCAGGGCAACATCCGACCCAGGCACTCCTGGATTTATATACGATCCGGAAAGAACTGGGCAGGGTTGATGGCGCTACGATTGTTTTATGTGGAGATTTAAAAAATGGGCGCACCGTTCATTCCGGGGTTGAAATTTACCGGCACTACGGTTGCAAGCTGGTACTGGTTGCACCACCACCTTTACAAATGCCCGAGGATATCACCAATCGGCTTCAAGCAGCGGGTATTTCGGTTGAAGTCATGGATGATCTGAGGGGCGCAATAGAAGAAGCGGATGTGTTATATATGACCCGAATCCAAAAAGAACGCTTTTCAGATGCGGCGGAGTATGAAAAACTGAAAAGCTCCTATATTCTCACCCGACAAATAGTGGAAGATCACAATCCTCGCCTGGTTATCATGCATCCATTACCCAGAGTGAACGAAATCGAAACCAATGTGGATGACATGCAGGGAGCAGCATATTTCAGACAAGCGAAAAATGGCGTGTATGTCCGTATGGCATTGTTAGCCTTGGTGGCGGGAAAACTTTGAACTGAGGAGGGATAGTGGATAACAACCATTTAAAGATTGTCAATCAAATCACGCGTCGAAAAGATGGAATTGCGCGGGTCACAGGCAAGGAGCGTTATACGACTGACATCAGTCTACCCAGGATGATGATTGCGCGGATCGTCGCCAGTCCATATGCTCATGCAAATATTTTGCAGGTTGACACATCGCAAGCAGAAGCAATGGGAGCGGTTTGCTTAACATTTCAAGATATTCCGCCTATTCGATACAATGAGAGAGTCATCACGGTGCCGTGGGCTTTGCACAAAGACCATTATGTGCTGGCAGATAAAGTACGGCGGATGGGAGAAGCAGTTGCTGCGGTCGCTTGTGAAACGGAAGAGCTGGCAGAAGAGGCAGCCAGAATGGTTCAAGTAGATTATGAAGTCTTGCCGGTCGTGGTGGATCCACACCAAGCCCTGCAGCCCGGTGCAGTGCAATTATACGAAACGGTTATGTATGGAGACAAAGAAATTCCGGTTGAACGCAACATTGCCTGCCGGCGAGATATTGAGGAAGGGGATGTTGAAAAAGCCTTTGCGGAAGCAGATGTCATCGTTTCAGGGAAATTTTCCACGACAAAGATTTACCACGCGCAATTAGAACCGAAAAGTGTCGTCTGCAATCCTGAACCAGACGGCGGCCTGACGGTGTGGGCGACTGCTCAGTCGATTCATAACGTGAGAATTAGCCTGGGACAAATATTCGGCATCCCTTTGAGCAAGATTAATGTGAAACGGGTGCCCTGCGGCGGGACGTTTGGGTCAAGCATCCAAATGAATACTGTCATTCCCATCTGCGCTGCATTGGCATTGAAAGCGCGTCGACCTGTGAAGCTGGTGTACACGCGTGAAGAAGACATGCATGATCACACTCGCTATCCGCTGGAGATCAACCTTGAGATTGCAGCGAGAAAAGATGGAACACTTTTAGGGGCGAAAGAGGATGTGCTGGTTGACATCGGAGCGCACATCATTCAGGGGTATTCTTATCTGGGCGTGTGTTGTGGCTGGTTGGTATCTTTATATCGCCTTCCTGCTATTCGTTATCACGGTACCGCCGTCTACACAAACAAAGCTCCTTCCTGTGCGATGCAGGGATATGGCAATCCTCAGGTTACTTTTGCAGCAGAATCCTTGATGGATGAGCTAGCTGAAAAACTTGGCATGGATTCAATGGCTTTGCGCCTGCAGAATTATGTCGGCGAGGGAGACACATTTTGGGGGCAGGGTCCGATGGTTCGCTCGATTGTTCGTTCGGACGGAGTGCCGGAATTGTTGGAGCGCGGAGCGAAGCTAATCGGATGGTCAACCCGTCCAGATCCCAGAAACCAAAAGGGGCGTTACAGACGCGGAATTGGGATGTCGAGGGGATTTCACACGTCTTCGGCTGGAGCCCCCCAGCCAGGGGACGTAATTGATTTCTCCGGAGCGATGGTTAAAGTGAATCAAGATGGTTCAGTAGATGTAGTTTCAGCAGTAATGGATCATGGGGGTGGGACGCTGGAGGCGATGGCCAAAATGGTGGCTGAAGAATTGTGTGTACCGCTTGAGAAGGTTAACGTAGCTCCAGCAGAGACATGTTCCACGGTATATGATGTGACCACGCATGCGACCCGGGGGATATATGCAGGATGTGGCGCGGCGGTGCGCGTAGCCAAACAAGTCAAACGAGAAGCGATTGAGACTGCGGCAAAATATTTAAACGTTCAACCTGAGGCGCTTTAGGTTTTTCTTGATTCAAAGGTTGGGCAAGCTGTGTTCGTTGTGCCATCAATTCCCGCAAAACGCATGACATTACAAGAATTGGCGACCCGTTGTTGGACGGATAGCTGGAAGACCATCGCAAAGGTAGATTCATATCGTCCCACAAATTGCCCACCCGCTTACGTTGCAGTATTTTTGGAGATCGAGGTGGATACGTGGACCGGTAGGGTGTGGACTGTCAAAGCAGTGATGGGTGGAGATTGCGGTACAGTGGTGAATCCTGATTTGGCGCGGGGACAATTGGAAGGAGGACTGTCCCGCGGAATGGGGTTTGGGTTGCTTGAACAAAATGATTGGGATGACCAAGGGCAATTGACCTCAAAAGGTTTCTGGATTGACGCCAAAACACCCGGAGTGATTGAATCACCGCATTTGGAACAATTCGAGCATTTCTTCGCGCACACATTTGAGCCGAGCGGACCTTTTGGTGCAAAAGGTTTGGGAGAGGCTTCATCGAATCCGGTTGCCGCAGCGTATGCCAATGCTATCTACAATGCCATTGGAATTCGCTTCTATGAACTGCCTATCACCCCGGAAAATATCCTTTCGGCTTTATGGCAGCGAAAGGAAAGTGAAAAATGACCAATACGCACATATTATCGCGTCCGTTTACTTACATTGCCCCCGGCTCGCTGCGAGAGGCAATTCAAATAATGTCTGATGCCGGTAATGTAGCGGCAGTCCTGTCTGGCGGTACGCATTTACTCACGATGCTCAAGATGGATCGCGCAGCTCCAGATGTACTGGTTAATATAAAAAATTTGCCAGAATTAGCTGGATTTCAACAAGAAAATGATGGGAGTCTTTTCATTGGAGCCTGCGAAACGATTTTTTCGATCCGGAGAAATCCATTTATCCAGGTTAATTACCCCGCGTTAGCGGAAGCCTGCGCTTCTTTTGGCAGTGTTCAAATAGAGAAGATGGGCACCATTGGTGGAAATGTATGCAATGGATCTCCTGCTTCGGACAGCGTGCCTGCATTAATGGTCCATGACGCTCGTGTGGTGGTCACCGGGCAAAGCGGTGAGAGAATATTACCCCTGGAGGATTTTCTCCTCGGTCCTAATAAGGTGAATCTGCATCGCGGCGAGATTCTTCGGGGAATCCTCTTGCCCAAACCGAGGTCGGACTGTTTCAGCGGGTTTATGAAAGTGTCCAGGGTGGCAGCAGATCTGGCAAAGGTAAACCTTGCGGTGTGGATATGTTTTCACGAAGGGGTGGTTGTGGAATGCAGGATAGCAATGGGTGCAGTTGGTCCAGTTGTGATGAGATGTGTGTCTGCCGAGGAAGAGCTCATCGGAAAACACATTGACGAACACTTAATTGAAAAAGTCGCCGAAAAGGCCGCCGAGACCATCCAACCGATTGATGACATACGATCTACTGCATGGTATCGCCGCCAGGTTGCCCGAGTTATGCTGCATGATTTATTAGTGATCGCCAAGGTAAACTCGAACGATAAGGCAATTAGCCTGGAAGCCAGCCAATCGAAAATACACCACTCAACAGCTACCAACACAATCCTGATCGAAAAAAAACAACGCAAGCTTATTCACATCAACGTCAATGGGAGAGATGTTGAAGAGTATGTCACACCAAACCAATTATTAATTAACCTGTTGCGAGATACGCTTCAACTAACCGGCACAAAATATGGATGCGGGCTGGGTGAATGTAGTGCTTGCACCGTTTTAGTTGATGGCCAACCGGCTTTGGCTTGCTTAATCCTGGCCGCTTCACTGGACGGCTGTACTGTAACCACAATCGAGGGTCTTGAATCCATTACAGGAAATCTGGACCCATTACAAGAGGCGTTTATTGAGAATGCAGCCTACCAATGCGGTTATTGCACACCGGGGATGATCATGACCCTTAAGGGGCTTTTCGATGACATTGCCCATCCTACCGAAGAAGAAATCCGGGATTATTTAAAAGGCAACCGCTGCCGATGTACTGGATATATCAGCGTTGTACGCGCAGTCGAATCCCTGGTGAAAAATCAAGAAGACAAGGAGGGATTGAATGCTTCCTGAATTCGACCTGAAAATACCAACCACATTATCGGAAGCCCTATTTTATGTCAAAGAAAATCCTGCTGCTGTGCCAATCGCTGGAGGGACCAACTTGGTGGTTGATATGCGCTCCAGGCGGAAAACACCTCCGGTTGTGGTAGATATTGGAAGACTTGCTGAGTTGACAGGAATTTTTATTGAGAATGGATCTGTGCGAATCGGGGCGGCAGTTACAATCAGCCAAATACTCGAAAGCCGGTTGCTGGGTGAAAAATGTCCATTGATACAACAGGCTGCGGCTGTCTTTGCCAATCCTTTGATCCGAAACCGAGCCACTATAGGGGGCAACCTTGCCGATTCATCACCGGCCGCGGATATGGCGCCGCCCTTGTTGGCGTTGGATGCAATGGTTGGGATCGTGAGTGATCATGGCATGCGTAAAATATCCATGGTTGATTTTTATCAGGGTTTGAGAAGGACGGCAATTCAGGAACACGAGCTTCTCTATGCGTTGTGGATTCCAATCATGGAATCATCCAGGCGTTCAGGATTCTATAAAATTGGTTTACGACGGGCGGATGCCATTGCTGTGGTCAGCGCTGCAGTTTCCATTCAGCTATCTGGTACTGGATTAATCGAGTCGACACGGTTGGCTTTTGGCTCAGTTGCTCCAACACCATTTCGTGCTTTCGCGGCAGAAAACTTTATGCTGGGAAAAAAGATCACCAGCAGTGTTGTCCATGATGCAGGATGCCTGGCCGCTGAGGCAGCGAATCCGATCAGTGATCTACGCGGATCTGAGGATTACAGGCGCAAGATGGTTTCTGTCTTGACTGAGAAGTTGCTGAACAATCTCCGCACCCCTGATCAGGAGGATTGAGATATGGAGCCAAAATTAATTACCCTCGTGATAAATGGCCGGAAACACCAACTGGCAGTGAAGCCCAACTGGACTTTACTAAGGGTTTTAAGAGAACACCTTGGTTATGTTGAGGTCAAAAACGGCTGTGAAAAGGGCGATTGCGGTGCCTGTACAGTTTTGCTCAATGATGTTCCGGTAAACTCATGCTTGATCCTGGCGTATCAGGCAGACGGTGCTGAAGTCACAACAGTATCCGGCTTGGGAAGTGTAAACCATCCACACCCTATTCAGGAGGCGTTTGCGGATGCCGGAGCTGTGCAATGCGGTTACTGCACCCCAGGTCTCCTTCTGGTCACCAAGGCTTTACTTGATCGCAATTCCAGTCCGACAGAATCTGAAATCCGAGAGGCAATTTCTGGAAATCTGTGCCGCTGCACAGGTTACGGCCTCATTGTGCAAGCAGTGATGGATGCTGCCGATAGAATTAACCGCGGAGGTGAGATGTGAAACCTGCCATCAAGCCATTACCCAAAGTTGATTTGCCTGAACTGAGGCAAGTGGGAAAGCCTGTGCGCAGGGTTGATGCGCTGGGTAAGTGCACAGGCGCAACTCAGTATGCAGGCGATGTGTATTTTCAAAACATGTTACACGCCAAAGTATTTCGCTCTAGCGTGGCTTCTGCGCGGATCAAACGCTTGGATGTTCAAAAAGCCAAAGACCTTCCCGGCGTGGTGTGCGTCCTCACGGCTGAGGATTTACCTAACTCTGTTCTGGTGACAGATATCCCTGGGCAGACAGGGCAAAAAAGGCGATCCGGGTCCGATGCTCATATTCTCGCCAGAGATGTTGTCCGTTTCATCGGCGACCCGATTGCATTGGTCGCTGCAGAGGAACAACAAATTGCCGAAAACGCATTGGCGTTGATTGAGGTGGAGTATGATGTCTTGCCGGCTGTTTTTGACCCTTTTGAGGCGATGAAACCTGGAGCGCCAATTGTTACCCCTCCTGATAATGTTGTGGGTCATTGGAAGGTGAGAAAAGGTAATGTGGAGGCAGGATTCGCAGCGGCAGATTTGATCATCGAAAATACCTTCAAAGTCCCCTTTGTTGAGCACGCCTACCTGGAGCCGGAAGCAGGCGTTGCATGGGTGGATGATAAAGGCACAGTGAACATTCGAGTTTGCACACAGGTGATTGAACATTTCCGATCGATTGCTCTGGCATTGGATGTCCCACAAAATAAATTGAGAATTCAAGGAACCATGGTGGGGGGCGGTTTTGGCGGCAAAGAAGATATCACGGTAGAAATATTTATCGGATTATTGGCTTTGAAAACACGCAGACCAGTCAGGATGGAATATAGCCGGGAGGAGTCCATCCAGGCCCATTCCAAACGACACCCTTTTATCATCACCCATAGGACTGGAGTGACCAGCGATGGGCGCATCACTGCAGCCGAGATTCGCATGGTGGCCAATTCTGGCGCGTATGTTTATCTCAGTCCGTATGTTCTTTTGTATGCCACCGGAGTGGCTACCGGCCCTTATCGGATTGACAATGTGAAAATAGACAGTTTTGCAGTTGCTACAAACAACCCCTTTACGAGCGCATTTCGTGGCTTTGGCGCCCCTCAAGCCTGTTTTGCTCACGAACAACAGATGGATATTATCGCCGAAAAATTACACCTTGACCCGTATGAATTCCGGCAAAAAAATTACCTACACACAGGGGATCGAACAGCGAGTGGACAGGTGTTGGATAGTGCAGTCTGGTTGGAAGAAACTGCAACACGCGCACTCAATGCGCTCGGTGCGAAAACGCCCAATCACGGGAGTATAAAGGTGGGTCAGGGATTTGGTTCTTATATGCAATCATATGGGAGGATCACCTGGTTGCACGACACATCCCAGGCCTGGGTAGGGCTGGAAATGGACGGCTCGGTTGTGGTCAGGGCAGGCGTACCCGATCTGGGCGCAGGGCAGATATCATCTTTATGCCAGATTGCTGCTGAGGTTCTGGGTGTAGACCTAGACCAGGTGACCATTTACCATACCGACTCTGCTCTCACGCCCTTGTCTGGCACCTCGACGGCCACCCGGCAATTATATATGTCGGGTAATGCGGTATTTCAAGCTGCGAGTATTGTGCGAGCAACATTACTGGACCGGGCCTCGAAATTTTTCGAAGAACCTGTGGATGCCTTGGATATCGCTGATGGCAGTGTTTTTGTAAAGAATTTCAGCGATCAAAAAATTAGCCTTCAAAATCTTGCCACAATTTGTGCATCCGAGGGACTTCATCTGGCAAACCTGACTTTATTTAGAGCACCTTTCACTGGGCCGATTGATCCTGAAACAGGACAGGGGCAGATCTGGCCAGATTTCACGTTCGGGGCTTTTGCGGTTGAGGTGGCGGTGGACACCCAAACTGGTGAGGTGGTCATCTTGAAAATCGCCGCGTGTCATGATGTTGGCAGGGCGATCAATCCTGCTGCAGTCATTGGGCAGATCGAGGGCGGTGGTGTGCAGGGGTTGGGATATGGCTTGATGGAGGATTTGTTGGTCCATGAAGGAAAAATTCTGACGCCTTCCTTGACAGAATACCTCATTCCAACCTCGGTTGATGTTCCGACGACGCAGGTGATTATTCTAGAATCTGGAAGCGGAAAAGGACCTTACGGGGCGAAAGGCATCGGGGAACCGGCGTTAACCCCGGCCGCACCAGCGTTGGCCAGCGCAATTGCGGATGCCTTGGATGTGAGATTTTTCAGTCTGCCCATAACACCTGAAAAAATTATCATGGCTTTATCCGGATCTAAAGGAGGATCTTTGGAATGACACCCGAATATGAGCTTATCATACATGGCGGTTTACTTGTAACTGGGAAGGGGATCCAAAAGGCAGATATTGCGGTGGAAGACGGAAAAATCACCGCAATCCATCCGAGTCTGGAGGGGGCAATCGCTCGAAAGATGGTCAATGCATCTGGCAAGTATGTTTTGCCGGGAATCATAGATGTTCATGTTCACCCGGTTTATCTGGATGATGTGGAAGCCTGCTCAAGATGCGCAGCATACGGTGGTACGACTACATTGCTGCATTTTGCATATGGGAGAAGAGGTGAATCACTGTACACTCAGGTTTGCAAAATGCAGGAAGAGGCGGATAGGCGATCCTTATTGGATTTTGGTTTGCATGGCGGAATGTTTGATGCATCAATACAGGTTCTGGAGATTCCGCAAATTATGCAACTGGGTGTTCGAACTTTTAAATTTTTCCTGACTTATCTTAAGCAAGGATGGTACACCGATGATTATCAGCTGTGCAAGGCGATGGATTTGTTGGCTGAACAGGGCGGTATGGCCATGGTGCATGCCGAAAACGGTGGGGGGATAGATTATCTTGAAGATAAATATCTGAAAGGGCCAAACGCATCTGCCAAATATTTTAACCAATCCAGGCCAGCAGCGTTTGAAGAAGAGGCGATATTTCGTTCAATACGATTGGCTGAGGTAATGCATTGCCCTTTGTATATACCGCATGTGACCTCTGCACGAGCCTTGCGCCCAATCCGTCATGCCCATGCAGAAGGACTTCCGGTGTTTTCTGAGACATGCCCACAATACCTTTCATTGACCGAAGATATTATCCAGCAAAGAGGCGCATTGGCGAAGATTGGCCCTCCCATCCGGTCGCTTGCCGATCAAAATGCTTTGTGGAACGCATTGCGCGATGGGACTTTGCAGGTAGTTGCCTCTGACCATGCGCCGAAAGCCAAAGATGAACAAGGTGATTTTTTGGAACAGGGATTTGGATCACCACAAATCGAAACATTACTACCTATTGTTTATCAGCATGGCGTAAACGACGGAAAACTCGGTCTGGTCAGATTGGTCCAGGTAATGTGCGAGAATCCGGCGCGCATTTTTGGCCTTTATCCATTGAAAGGTACTTTGGAGGTCGGTTCGGATGCAGATATTGTCATCATGGATCCTTCAAAAGAAGTAACGATCACCAATGACATGCAGCACAGTCACGTTGGTTACACCTTGTATGAAGGAAAAAAAGTTCTTGGATGGCCAGAGATGAGTTTTCAGAGAGGTAAAACAATTCTCGAAAATGGCGAAATTTATGCTGCGCCAGGTCAGGGGAAATTTCTACCCACTTCGCCCATGCGTGAGCCTTTTCTCAGATAGGAAAATCATCGGTATTGCGTAGGGTTAAAGGTCGAAATGCGTCAAGCAAATAAAGAATAGATCCTGTATTATATTGTCAGCGGCGCACGAGACAATTTTCTCCTCCTTAGAAAACGCGAGCCAGGGCATAATCCCTGGCTCGCGTTGATTCCTCTATATGAAATTTTCTTTTTCGTCGAGAGTTTCGATTTTCCAATCGCCGACCGCGTGCTTAATTTTAACGAGTTCATCTTGCAGCGCATTGCGAAAGGCGTTCACATCAGACCAATGGATGATTAGATTCGCTCCCAGGTTTGTCCAATGCTCCCATTGTGATACCGCATCCCGGTACATCACATGAACTCCTGCGCCTAAACCGAATGAACGCGCTTTAAGAATTGCCCCGTCAACCGCCTGTAGGTAGGTTGGATGGTTGAACTGCTCAGGCACCCCCAGACTTGTGGTGAGGTCATGCGGTCCTATCAAAATAGCATCCAGCCCATTCACTGTCAGGATTGCATCCAGATTTTCCAAAGCAGGAATGCTTTCGATATTAACGATCAAAAGGTTGTTTTTATTGTACTGGGACAAATACGACCGGGTTTCATCGTTAAGTGGTTTTTCACCGGACAGATAGGCTTCCAGAAGCATACCCTTCAGCGGTCGATATTTTACAGCACCGACCAAGCGGCGGACATCTTCCGGGTTTTCGACATAAGGGATAATTATTCCATGAGCGCCGCCATCCAGCGCAGTGGATACATGAAACAAGTCAGCCGAGGGGACGCGCACAACCGGCGCTAAATCCATTGCAGCGTAGGTTTGACACATCCAGGAGAGTTGGTGACGGTCAACGGCTGTGTGTTCGGTATCCAGGAATACGAAATCCAGACCCAGAGTTGCTACCACGGCAGGCCATCTGGGTGAAGGAGAGGTGATCAGTGTACCGTAAACATGACGCCCTTCGTGCAATGATTGCCTGAGTTGAAATCCGTTCATTTCCTGGAGTTTTACCGCTCTTTAAAACCGAAGGCCTCGATTAGATGCTCAATGGTGGTCAAGGTGGAATGGTTGGGATTGATCAACTCCAAACCTGTATCATAGAATTCGGGGATGATATCCTGGCTTGACCATGCTGACCGTGCTTCAAATGATAGGAATTGCTTCTGCCCTAATTCATCCGGCAACTCCATGCGCAGGCTGAAGATTTCACCAACCGGGAGAGGCTTTTCACTGAGCAAAAGCGCCCCTCCCGCTGAAATATCCACCAAGTGTCCCAATACTTCTCCAGTCTTTTGGTTGAAGACTCTCGAGTAATACATCAGATACTTCCTGGCTATTCGTCTTCTTTCTTTCATGGCCTAATCCTGATTTTATTAAGAAGGTGATTTCTTATATTATTATACGACTTTCAACGGAAGCAATTGCCATTGGGGCGGGAAGGTGTATTTTTGGGCTTTTTATTATTTCTGAATACTACGGCGCAATAGTAATAAATAAATTCCAAGGAAAATTAAGGAGAGAGCACCTGTGTTGCCAATAAACCCTAGCGCTTGATTTGGTTTTCCGGCGATAAAGAGGCCAAATCCTACCATCATCAAGATTCCACCGGGTATGAATGGCCACCAGATGAAATGTGCAACAACGACTTTTGAAAAGATTGAGATCATTGCCCAGCCTGATGCAAACCAGACCAACATGATGCCTGTTTGTGCAAGTGCATTGGAGCCATCCAAATTTGCCCATGCAGAGAATACGCCGAATCCTCCGGTGATCAGAAGGCAACCGGGAATGATCAGCCCAATCATCCGTCGCATCAAGCCCCACACAACCAAACTTATGCCCAGGCCCAGGCTAGGAAATAAGACGAAATCTAACATCCTGAGTGGTGAAAGAAAAGCCAAACCTGTTCCGATAAAGACCCCGGCAGGCAACAAAGGCCATCCCCACCGAACCTTAACCAGCCATGCAGCAAGAACAATCATCAATAACCAACCCATGCCGATGCTGAAAAGCGCCAGGCCCATCCTCTGATAATTCGAGAATTCCAGAAAGGGAGCATAAAGGCAAAAGTAACCTGATAAACAAGCAGTCACCAGAGATCCTGAAATGCTCCAGCTTTTATTTCTTCGAATTATCGTCATTGTAATTGTGCTGGTTATAACCAATGGTATAGTCATCCAATAGAGCCACTCTGTTTCCAATATCTTTCCGATTAGAAGAAGGGAGCCGATAACCAACAGGATGGCACCAACAACTATGAGGTTGGTGTTGGCGGATGGTTGTGAAAGATGGTCTAAGTTTTTTGGGTTGTTTTTTTTCATAAGGAATTTCATAAAATACCCAAATTACGCGCTTTGATCACGGCTTTCATTCGATCTTTTACGTTCATTTTGCTTAATATATTTGAAATATGGTTTTTCACCGTTCCTTCGGTGATGATGAAAATTTTTGCAATCTCTCGATTGCTTGCGCCAGTCGCTACGGCACGCAGAATTTCGATTTCGCGTGGTGTTAGTGCCTCCAAGAGAGGATCCATTGAGCCTGGAGAGGGGGGTGATAATCGTGAAAATTTAGCGACCACCTTGGCAGTAATGGAGGGATGAAGAAAATATTCACCCTTAATCGCACTTCGAATTGCCTCAAATAGTTTATCTGAAGAGACGTCTTTCATAAGGTAACCAACGGCGCCAGCGCGTAGGCCGTCATATATATATTCATCATCGTCAAAGGTAGTAAGAATAATAACTCGGCAGTCGGGTAATGAGGCGGTAATACGCTGCGTTGCGGTGACTCCATCCATGAGTGGCATTCGTAAATCCATGAGGATGATGTCAGGCCGGTGAAACGCTGCCATCCTAATAGCTTCTTCACCATTAGCGGCTTCGGCTACGACCTCAAATTCAGCATGAACCGAAAAAAGTATCCCTAACGCTTCGCGAAAAAGGGCTTGATCATCAACGAGCAGGATACGGATCGGAGGTATGCTCATACTGGAATTGTAATCTCCAGATAAAATCCCTGACCTTTGCTGGACACGATGCGGAGATCCCCTTTCAACTTTTGGATACGCTCTTGAAGACCAATCAGACCAAATCCACCTTCCAATTCTTCTGTGCCGATACCATCATCCTGAACAGTCAATTTCACCTGACCAGTTATGGAATAGTCGAGCGTTATCCAAATCTGAGAAGCGCAGGAATGCTTACAAGCATTGTTCACGCCTTCCTGGGCTGCTCGAAACAATGTCATTTCAATTTGCGGGTTAAGTGATCGGTGACTTCCGGAAATGGTAAATTGATGGTGAATGTTTAACGGAGAACAACTATCCAACAGAAGGGTGATCCGGTCTGGCAGAGGTTTTTCTTCGTCGACTGATGACCGTAAAGCGGCAACCGAGCGTCGTACATCCTGCAGTGCTTCCTGAGATACTCGGCATGCAGACTCCAATGTTTGTACGGCCTGGTCTGTGTTGTTGGGGAGCAAGGCTAGCACAGCCTGTATTTGCATATGTATTACCGTCAGGTAATGCCCGAGGCCGTCATGAATTTCGCGAGCGAGGCGGTTTCGTTCTGCAGTGACCGTCAATTCTTCTACTTGCAGGGCATAATCGATCAGTTTACGATTTGCATCTTCAACCAGTCGCGACAATTTTTCTTGTTCTCTGCGAGCTTTTTCCTCATCAACAGCCATTTGAGTGAAAACAACGATAAAAACCAGACCCGCAAAAAAAATCGGTAAACCCGTCCAAACCGCAGACCATGAGTTTGAAAGCAAACGGGTTACCAAGCCATAAGCAACCATGACTGCAGTGTTTGTTACGTATACCCACTTGCCTGGTAAGAGCATGACACTATGACCTGCAAGGGGAAGCAGCAACAAGGCATTGTATCCCAAACCCATGCCCAAGTAGATGATACAACTCCCCAAAATGATTTGTACTAAAAAATAGATGATTTTCGGCCACAATGTGTCAATCGGAACAACAAACCGAAACCCATAAACGCCGATGGAAAGATAGGCGATTCCCAGCAAAATCATGGAAAAAATTTGCGGTGCAGAGGCAAACTGCAAGGCACTGAAAGTTGAAAAATAGGCTGCCAAGACGATGACAGCAAAAGCCAAATCGCCGCCTGAGCGAGTGCTGGATAGATGAGGAGATCGTGGAGGTACCATCCAGCCAATTATAGCATCCTGCATAAAAGGAAATCTGCGATTGATTGGCGATGGATTGTGGGCATACAAAGAAATGTGTACTGATATGTGACTCCAGACACATCTCAAAACGCGGGGTAATCAGTAAACTGACATTAGAAAAAGTGGAGGTATAAATGAATATTTTACTGGTCTATCCTGAATTCCCCGATACATTTTGGGCTTTTAAACACGCAGTGAAATTTGTTGGAAAGAAAGCAGCCAATCCACCATTGGGTTTGATCACCGTTGCGGCAATGTTGCCAGCCGATTGGAAAAAACGATTGGTTGATATGAATGTGTCATCTCTCAAATTGGCTGACCTTAGATGGGCTGATTATGTATTTCTCAGTGGAATGGATATACAGCGCGAATCGTTATTAAAAGTGATCAAACTGTGTAATTCTATCGGAGTCAAAGTTGTCGCGGGCGGACCGATCTTCACCGAACAACCCGATATGTTCGATGGTGTGGATGTCTTCGTTCTGAATGAAGCTGAGGTTACTTTACCTCTATTTCTTGCAGATTTGGCAAAAGGCGAAGTCAAACGTGTTTATACATCGGATGAATATCCGGAAATTACTTCGACGCCCGTTCCATTGTATGAATTGCTGATGTTGGATCAGTATGACTCTTTGAGCCTTCAATTCTCGCGCGGTTGTCCCTTTAATTGTGATTTTTGTAATGTAACCGCGCTGTTGGGTCATCGTCCGCGAACCAAAACCAAGGAGCAAGTGCTTGCTGAACTAGACCGCATGTATGCGCTCGGTTGGCGCAGAAATATTTTCTTTGTTGACGATAATTTCATTGGAAATCGAAAAATTCTGAAACAAGAAATTTTGCCAGCACTAATTGAATGGCGGAAAGGGAAGACTGGAAATCTGTTTATCACCGAGGTGTCGATAAATCTGGCAGATGATGATGAGCTGATGGGTCTTATGGCTGATGCTGGATTTATTAGTGTATTTGTGGGCATCGAAACTCCAGATGAGGAAAGCTTAGCTTTATGCAACAAGAAACAGAATAGAGGCCGTGATTTGGTCCAAAACGTGAAGAAGCTGCAAAGGGCTGGACTACAAGTGATGGGTGGTTTCATCGTCGGGTTTGATAGTGATTCGCCTTCGATTTTTAGCAGGCAGATCGATTTTATCCAGCAATCGGGTATTGTCACCGCAATGGTGGGGCTGCTGCAGGCGCCGTTTGGGACAGATTTATACCGTAGACTAGAAATCGAAGGCAGATTGCTCAGGGAGATGTCCGGTGATAATGCTGACGGCAGCACTAACATTATTCCAGTGATGGATGCGGAATTGCTGAGGAAAGGATATTTTGAAATATTGGATACTATTTATGCACCACAATATTTCTATGCGAGGGTGAAAACATTTCTCAATGAATATCAACCTCATCAACATCCAGTCACTTTGGCACCTGAAGAGATCCTGGCATTTCTACGATCTGTCTGGCTTTTGGGTGTAAGAGGAGAGGAGCGGGGCGAATACTGGAATCTTTTCTTTAGGACCCTTCTGAAAGATCCGAAAAAATTTCCCCTGGCAATTACGTTGAGTATTTATGGTTATCATTTTAGGAAGGTTCGCGATCATAATAAACAGATTTATCATCGATCTGTCCGTAAATTGGAGGGCGGGAAGGGTAGACCTCGTCTAGTTTCTGGAATAGCTCAATAAAAAGCTGTTTGGGCGCAAAAGATCCTTTCTAAATAGAAGGGATCTTCTTTTATTGTTCTTGTCTAGAATCTGGGTTAGAATACCAAGATACTGGCGGGTTATCTTATTTATGAGGTGAAGGACATGCCCCCTATTAAAGCATTGGTTGTTGATGATGAGCAAGGAATTGCCCGGTTATGCCAATTTTTTCTTGAGAGTGCATCCTATCAAGTTGCAACAACCATTAATCCTCAGGAGGCGGTTGAATTTATTAAACAGCAACCATTTGATTTATTAATCACCGATATCCGCATGCCTGGTATGGACGGTTTCGAATTGCTAAAAATAGCTCAAAAATATCAGCCTGATATGGCGGTGGTCTTCATGACCGCATTTGGAACGGTTGAAATTGCCATCCAGGCATTACGGTTTGGAGCAGATGGCTTAATCCTAAAGCCTTTTTCATCTGGATCCGACCTGCTGGACGCTGCGAATCAAGCTTTGTTGGAAAAAGCAAGAAAGCGCGATGCAGCCCGGCTACAAGCTTTGAATCCACTTTTTGAGATAAGCGAACAACTCATATCAGAAACCGACACAGAAAAATTGATGCAATTAATTTTCGGATCCATGCAAAGCCTTTTCCAGGTGCAGCACGTGGGGGTTTACCAGCAAAAAGCTGATGAGCCTTGGTCCATGATCATGACCACAACAAAGCCTCTGCCGTGGAATGGTCAGAATCCAAACAGCAATTTTATTATCGAGTATTTCAAGAGCTCACAAGCACTAATTGTCAATCCTGGCGATGATGTACCTACGAACCTGAAAAAACTTCACGAACAATTTTCTATTGGAAGCCTACTTGTAGTTCCTCTGAGGTTTAAGTCGGTGAATTACTTTGTTGTTGCATCCAGAGCGGCATCCAGTACGCCATTTACTCAGGCGGATCTTGAATTGTTCATAATATTGACCCGCCAATGCGCTGTAGCTTTGGAGAATGCGCAATTGTACAATAATTTGCGGATTTCTTTGAAAAAAATCGAAGATTCACAACGTGCATTAGTCCAAGCCGAAAAAATGGCTGCAGTTGGACGCCTGATGGCATCTGTGGCACATGAAGTGAACAATCCACTGCAATCAATACAAAATTGCCTGGCGCTTGCTTCGCGGAATGAGGTCACCGAGGATGAAAAGAAGGAATATCTGGGGATTGCACAAGATGAGATTAATCGTTTGTCCGGCACCTTAAAGAGAATGTTGGAATTCTATAAACCGGGAAAAAGCGAGAGGGTAGACATCGAAGTTCATAAAATGGTTCACGCAGTTCTACACTTAGTTTCCCCTCAATTGAAAACCAAGCAAATTAAATTAATTCTCGAAGATCAGGCTCCAGGGATCATTTTAAAGGGAATGCCTGATCAACTCCAACAGGTGATTTTTAACTTAATATTAAATGCATCAGATGCGGTCGAAGGAAACACAGGCTCAAAGATGATTTGGCTGACCATTCAAAAAAGGGGCGATTGGGTGGTAATCAGTGTTGAAGATAATGGTCCCGGAATTGCCGAGGGGATGGAAAATCATATCTTTGAGCCATTTGTTTCGACCAAAGAAAAAGGGACCGGATTAGGATTGGCGATTAGTTTCAGTATCGTTGAAGCACATGGCGGACAATTGCTGCTTGGAAAAAATGAGCATGCTAATGGGGCCAGATTCGAAGTTCTCATCTCCAATCACGATAGATTAAGTTGATTACTTTTGCCAAGGTAGATCAGTAGGATGGATTTCTGGAGGATTGAGCCATCCGAGAAGACCTGCGCGTACCTTTTTGTTGGGTGGGAGACGATCGAATCCAACTAATAACATACTGCAAAACAAGAGTCCTGCGCCAAGCCATTGCGCTGGGCTGAGATGTTCGTTTAGCCACCATATCGCTAAGAATACTGTAACTAATATTTCTCCAAGTCCTAAGAGTGCCGTCTGCATCTCTCCTATATGTTTAAGACCATTAAACAAGGCCAATCGTGAAAGAAAAGTGATTAACGCCATGGCGATCACCGGCCACCATGGTGTTCCTGTATCGGGTAAGGTCTGCTTAAAAACAAAAAACGCG
>CAZCBJ010000014.1:0-36526 GCA_964496705.1 uncultured Anaerolineaceae bacterium
ACTCGTATGAAGAAATTGCTGCCGCGCGAGATACCACGGTGCAAAAACTGGTCGAGGCCAACTGCCTGCCCGGCCCGATCATCATGGAAGGTTCCATCCTGTATATTCCGCCCACCAAAGAACCCAAACCCACCAAACCGCCCGAAAAGCCCGAGCCCGAAGAAGCGGACACCGCCACCCCCGTGCCGCCCACCCAGGTGCCGTGCGGCGTCCCTCCCAACTGGGTGCCTTACACCGTCCGCTCCGGCGATACGCTCTCCAGGCTGGCGCGTGAATTCGACACCTCGGTTTACACCCTGCAAGTGGCCAATTGTCTGCTGGGCACCGATTTGATTTATGCCGGTCAGGTGCTTTATGTGCCTTATAAGCCCAGCAAAACCCCCACCCGCACAGCCACACAACCGCCAGAACCCACCCATACCCGCCAACCGTCTGCCACCCGTGACCTCGCCGCCACACGTGCCTGGCTGACCGCCCAATCTGCTGAGCAGACCCAGCAGGCGCAGCAAAAAACACAGCAATCCCAACAGGAGACCGCAATCGCGCAGCAAAAAACCAACGCAGCCGCCATCTCTGCCAGTGAAACGGCGAGTGCCATCGAAACCGCTCAGGTTGGAACTCTATCGGCGCAGCAGACTTCGCAGTCCGCCACTGAAACCGCCCAGGCCGCTCTACCGCCTGAGGGCAGCCTGCCATCACATCCGGGCAGCGGGCGCTGGCTCTCCTGGCTTTTGGTCTGGTTCGGCGCGGCAATGTGGGTGATCCGCCGCCTCGTCTGAGCCAGAACATTCCTTTTTTCCCTGTTTTAAGGTATCCTTAATCAACATAAGTGATCTTTGTTTGCCATCTTCAGGCAATGAGTTTTCTGGGAGAATCTTGACATGGAAAAAGACAACGAAGTGATCCGTGACATCACCAAAGAAGCTGAAGTCAGGATGAAAGGCGCCCTCCAGAATCTGGAGGATGATCTGTCCACCATTCGAACCGGGCGCGCATCTCCAGCGCTGGTTGAGCGCCTTCAGGTGGAATATTACGGCGCTCCCACCCCGTTACTACAGCTCGCCACCATCAGCGTGCCTGAGCCGCGACAGTTGCTCATCCGTCCCTTCGACGCCACCACCCTGAAAAATATCGAGCGCGCCATCCTTGCCTCGGACCTCGGTCTGACCCCCAACAACGATGGACGGGTGATCCGTTTGAACATACCCGCGCTGACCGAAGAGCGCCGCCGCGACCTGGTCAAAGTGGTCAATAATCGCCTGGAAGATGCGCGGGTTGCCGTGCGCAATGTCCGGCGGGACCTGGTCAAAGACCTGCGCGATTTTGAAAAAGAAAAGATGATCTCCGAAGATGATCGTAAATTTGGAGAGGAAGAACTTCAGAAAATGACCGACCGATATATCGAGCATATCGAAATCATCGGCGAGCGAAAACAGAAAGAAATCATGGAAGTCTAAACTTCGGGATGAGCATATGAGTCCTGATCCTGCCGCACCTACCGGTGCGCTTCCCAGCAAGATCCCCAGGCACATCGCCATCATCATGGATGGAAACGGCCGCTGGGCTGCTGCTCGCGGGCTGCCCCGTCTGGCTGGGCACCGCGCCGGCACCGAAAATCTGCGCCGCGTGATCCGTGCCTGCGTCGAATTTGGCATCCAAGTGCTGACATCTACGCCTTCTCCACCGAGAACTGGGGACGACCGAAGGAAGAGGTGGAAGGTCTGATGCACATCGTGGAGGACGTGATTGATCGGGAATTGGAAGAGTTATCGCGCGAGGGCGTGCAGCTCCGCCACATTGGACGGTTGGAGCGCCTCAGTCCGGTGCTGCAAGCCAAAGTCAAGCAGGCCATCGAGCACACCCACAACAACCAGCGCCTGATCCTGAATATCGCTTTCAATTACGGAGGACGGGATGAAATCGTCTGCGCGGTGCGCGCGATGTTCAACGATCAAGTGGATGCGGGCCAAATCACCGAAGATTTGATCAGCCAATATCTCTTTACCTCGGGTGTGCCCGATCCCGATCTGATTATCCGCACTTCTGGTGAAATGCGCATCAGCAATTTCTTGATCTGGCAGTCCGCCTATTCTGAATGGTATGTCACCGACACCCTCTGGCCAGATTTCAACCGAGAACACCTGATGCGCGCCTTGCAAGTTTACGAGCAGCGCGATCGTCGTTACGGACGTCTCTCGACAGGTGAATGCCAGTAAAATCCCTCTAACCCAACACCCACCCCATGCTCATCAAGCGCCTCATCGTCGTTGCCATCCTCCTACCGCTCGCCATGAGCGCCATATATATCGGCGGGTGGTATTTTTATCTATTGGTAACCTTCCTGCTGGTCATGGCCGCCTGGGAATACGGCCGGTTATTTCGCAGCGGTGGATATGCGCCGCTTGAGCCGTTGATCATCGGCGGGGTCGGCGCACTGGCGCTGTCCCGCTCATTCACAGGTTTCGAATTCAACGACTTGCTGCTGGCCATCCTGTTTATTCTATCTATGACCTGGCACACACTCGCCTACCAGCGCGGCGCCCAACGTTCAGCTTCCGATTTCGCCATCGATTTGGGCGGTGTTGTATATCTGGGCTTCATCGGCGCTTATCTGATATCACTGCGCAGCCTGGAGGATGGACAATGGTGGATGATGCTGGTTATCCTGGCGGTGATTGCAGCGGATTCATGCGCCTTCTTCGTCGGTCGCGCGTTTGGCCGGCACAAGATGGCGCCACGCGTCAGTCCGGGCAAATCCTGGGAGGGTTACGCCGGAGGGGTGGCATTCAGCATGATCACCACCTCTTTGTTCGGTGCCCTCTTTCACCGGTACGCTCCCCAGATCACCTGGCAGGCTGGATTGATTTACGGCGCGGTGCTCAGCACACTAGCCCCATTTGGCGACCTGGGCGAAAGCATGCTCAAACGCCAGTTCGGGGTCAAGGATTCCAGCCGTCTGCTCTCTGAGCACGGCGGCTTTCTGGACCGGCTGGATTCGCTGCTGTGGGCCGGGGTGATTGGCTATTTCCTCACCCGCCTGTTCATCGCAGCCTGAACCAAAACAAAAAGTGCCCCGATTTGAGCGGAGCACTTTTTTAGGGTTAAGTTAACTTACTTGATTTCGTAGGACAGACTGGCGTCCATGCTCATCACCAACTGGCCGGCTGAGACGGGCACACTCTGCGCCATGTCCATCCGCACACCACCCTTGCCGGTGAAAAATGGGGAGGGAGGGCTGGTCATGTACACATTCACCGCCACCAACGGCCCCAGTTTGACGCCGGCTGCATCCGCCAGTTCCTGAGCCTGCTTTTTGGCGTTTTCGACCGCCAGCTTGCGCGCCTGGGACTCAGCCGCTGATTTGTCGAGGATGTCGAACTGAATGCCATTGATCGTATTGGCACCGGAGCGAACCACCACATCCAGCATCTGCCCCAGTTTATTCAGGTCACGCACGGTCACATATACGGTGTTTTCGACCACATACACCGTGCGCACCACCTCGCCCATCGGGCCATATTCCTGCTGGGGATACACATTGAACGCGCTGGTCTGAATATCCAGTGCATCCACACCCAGTTCCTTCAAAGCGCTGGCAACCGCCTGCGCCTGATTGGTGTTCTGAGTCAACGCCTCGGTCACCTGCTCAGCCTGGCTGCGCACGCCGATGTTGATATAGGCCACATCCGGGGTCAGATAGACAGTCCCAGTTCCGGTAACATTAATCAACCGCTGACTCGGCGTGACCGGGGTAGCTACGCCGCCCGAACACGCGCTCAGCACCAATACAATGATCAGACTTGCAAAGATCCACAACGTTTTATTTTTCATCGATAACCTCCGTATTTGATGTTACCGTATTGACGAAAAAATCTCGAGAAAGTTCCCAAATGGGTCAGATCACGAGTCTTTCCTGAAAACCCTGACCAGCAGCACCACCCCGGCCACAATCAACAGCAGCGGGAAGAGGAAGTCGCGATTCAGAAAAGCCAGGGCAGGGATATTCAGATTGCGCAAAAGCATGTAACCGCCCACCAGCAGCAGCCCAATCCCAACGATGCGCGCCGCATTCATATCGGGCTGGCGCGCAGCATGGCGGATGTCCTCTCCCATACCCTTGGCGCGGGACTCAAAATTGTCGAATCCCATGCGCTGATCAGAGTCGTCCTCGTTCGGCACGATGATCCACAACAGGACATAAATCCAGAAACCCAGGCTGCCGGTGACAGCCAACAGGACAAAGAACAGGCGCACCCAGGGGGGGTCAATATTGAGATAAGTCCCCAGCCCGGCGCAAACACCGCCCAACACGCGGTTGGTGCGGCTGCGAGTTAAACGATTGCTGCTCATGATTACCTCTTTAGCATGGTGCGGATGATCAGGTAAACGCCCACCACCATCAGCACCGCCGGCCAGACGTAGTTCAGCCAGCTTCCTTCGGTGAGCGCAAAAACGGTCCCCAACAACAGGCAGGCGCCAGCCGGGTACCACGGCCACACTTTCCGGCCCTCACCAGTGGGCAGCAGCGCCAACAGAGCAAAAGTGGCCCCAATACCGAGGAAGAGCAGCGCCGGAACCACCATGCCTGCACTGTCCTCAATCACGGTGATCACCGCCAGGGTCACCATCACCCCACCAGGAATAATTGCCCACCAGCGTTCGCGGGACATGAAATAGATGATCCAGAAACTGAGGCCGATGAAACCCAGCACAAACATTCCGCCCAGCCGACCACCCCATGCATCCGGCAAGAGCGTACTGGAAAGAATGGTCAGACCGATGCCCAGCAAAGTGAAGCCTGGAATCACCGCCCACCAATTGGAACGGTCTTTGATCGTGACATACAGAAATGCCCCGCCCGCCACGGCAAAGACCACTCCAAAGAACAACCCCCACCAGAGCCCTTCAAAAGAGAGCACATTGAACGCCTGCAGCACGCCAATCACCCCAAAAAAGAGCAGCAGACCCCCCAATACGACACGCCAGTTGATTGATTTCATGGTTTCCCTCTTTAAAAAGTTTTATCGGATATCAACGGAGCCCATCCCGCCCTCGAAGCGCAACTCCACCTTGTTGGTCGCGTTGAGATAATCGAGGCTCTCATACACATCGCCAGATTTGGGAAAGCGGGATTCATCGACCTGGACTCCCATCATGCCAGTTTGCAGTTGAATGCGGACGGCAACCCCCTGCGGGACGACCACCTTTAGTGCGGCCATACCGCCTTTGATGGAAACCGTGGAGAAGCCTGCTGCAGCCGGTACAGTGACGGTGGTGGATGAAGCGCCGGTATCCACCGAAAGCTCCACCACCTTCAGATTTTCCAGGTCGAGATCAATTTCACTGGCGCCGGATTTCACATCCAGTTTCAATGGGATATCTGGATTCAAGCCAAGATTCCAGTTGATCCCGGTCGTTGCCTGCGGGAAACCCCAACCTGCATGCTCAGCGCTGATGCGCACTTTGGCGCGGCGGTCTCCCCGCTCCACACTCACATCCGGCCGTCCAACGGTGGTGCCGGAGAGCAGGTTTGCACTGCCGGATGGCAGCGCGTGCACGTGCAGTCGTCCGGCGCCGTGGCGGAATTTGATCTTCGCCTCGCTGGCGCCTTCCAACTCCACCTCAACAGCTCTCTCAGTGGTGTCCGGCTTGAACAACACCGGTCCCAGCAGGAACCATAACCCCGCCATCACCAACACCAGCGGCCAGAACAGCGCCCAGAAATTCGCCCGCAACCATCCGAATTGTTCCATCAACAGCAGGATACCCGCCAGAATGACCACCAACCCCCAGAAAAAGCTGCCTCTGCGCATTTTGGCCTCCTCTAGTGTTTCCGCAAAAACGAGCGGACGATGATGATCAGCCCGGCCAAAACCAGCAGCAGCGGCCAGTAGGGACCCAGCCAGCGCTGCCCGCCCAGGAAGGACGAGAAGATGGCAAACAGGATGGCGCTGATCAGGATCTGCCACAATCCTTCACCCAACCGATGTTTCCCACCGCCCAGTAGGCCCGAAAACAACATGCCAATGCCGTTGAATCCAGGGATGAGCGCCCAGGCGTACGCCCAGCTGCCCCAATCGTTGCTCTGATTTTGATAGTACAAAATCCCGCCGATGCCCGCCACCACGCAGGCGCCGATGGCAGCATCCGGATTGCCCGACAGCAGCCCGACCACCAGGATGAACGCCCCCACCGCCACGATGATCAGCGGCCAGCTCATGGTCAATTGCAACCAATTTGCCAAACCCGGGAAGAACTGCACTGCCAGGAAGCCCGCACCCAACAGCACCAACAACACCCCCAGACCAATTCGGCTGCGCATTCTATGATCCATGCCATTCCCTCCGAAAAACAAGATTAACCATCATTATACATCTACGCATCACGCCCCAAAACGTTGCAAAGAAAACTCCTCATCACAACGGACCGAAGGGTTGTAGCAGGATAAAATATTTACAAACCCGATACAAAACTTGACATTACGCCGAATCGGACTATAATCCTCCATAATGAGAGGCATTATTATCATGCTAAAGAAGGTCATTTTTATCACTTGCATGTGTTCACGGCGGGGAGCTTGCTAACCGCCTGAGCAAATCGCAGCACCAGACTCAAAGACAACTGGACCAGGCGGCAAACGGCTTCCCCGCTGATGAAAATTTTAGCGGAAGCGTTGCAAAATTCCGCTGATTGCACATCCAGTTGCCTTTTGTTTTAAAGACCATCCTCTGAAAGGATCTCACCATGAAAATCGCAAACGACGTCACTCAATTGATCGGCAACACCCCGCTGGTTCGCCTCAACCGCATCGCACAAGGCACAGCCGCCCAGATCGTTGCCAAGCTCGAATTCTATAACCCCGCGCACAGCGTTAAAGACCGCATCGGCGCCGCCATGATTGATGCAGCCGAAAAAGCCGGTCAAATCAAGCCCGACACCATTATTTTGGAACCCACCAGCGGCAACACCGGCATTGCGCTGGCTATGGTCTGCGCCGCGCGTGGCATCCCCTGCACGCTGGTGATGCCCGACACGATGAGCCGCGAGCGGCGCATGCTGCCGCGCGCCTACGGTGCCGACCTGATCCTCACCCCCGGCGCGGAGGGAATGGCTGGCTGCATCCGCAAGGTTGAAGAGCTGGCCGCCGGCGATCCGCGTTACTTGGTGCCTATGCAATTTAAAAATCCCGCCAACCCAGAAATTCACCGCAAGACAACCGGCGAGGAAATCTGGCGCGACACGGATGGCAGGATTGATATTTTGGTCGCCGGGGTGGGAACTGGTGGCACGATCACCGGCGCGGGCGAAGCGCTGAAAGCCCACAAGCCGTCCCTGCACATCGTCGCGGTGGAACCGGATGCCTCGCCGGTGCTGTCCGGCGGGCAGAAATCCCCGCATCCCATCCAGGGCATCGGCCCGGGTTTCATCCCGGATGTGCTCAACACGCAGATTTACGACGAGATCCTGCGCGTCACAGCTGAAGACGCTTTCGCCACCTCGCGGGCTATGGCCCGCCAGGAAGGACTGCTGGTGGGCATTTCTTCTGGCGCCGCCACCTGGGCAGCGCTGCAGGTTGCCGGACGGCCTGAAAATGAAGGCAAATTGATCGTGGTGATCATCGCGTCCTTCGGCGAGCGCTACTTAAGCACCGCACTCTACGCCGATCTGGCGGAATAAGAAGGAAGCACCCAGGAGGGAATCCAATGAACCTGTTCTCACTCATAAAAAGTGATATCCAGTCCATTTACCAGCGCGATCCAGCGGCACGCGATACCCTGGAAATCCTGGCGACCTATTCGGGGCTGCACGCGGTTTGGGGCTACCGCATCGCTCACTGGCTGTGGACACACCAATTGAAGTTCCTCGGTCGCTTGCTCTCCCACGCCGTGCGCTTTCTGACCGGAATCGAAATCCACCCCGGCGCAAAAATAGGACCAGGGTTCTTCATCGACCACGGCATGGGTGTGGTGATCGGCGAAACCGCGGAGGTTGGACGCTGCGTGACGTTGTACCACGGTGTCACCTTGGGGGGTGTCAGCCTGGAAAAAGGCAAACGCCACCCCACGTTGGAGGACAATGTGGTGGTCGGGGCGGGCGCCAAGATTCTCGGCGCCATCACCATCGGCGCCAGCAGCCGCATTGGCGCCAATGCCGTCGTGGTCAAGCCCGTCCCGCCCAACTCGGTGGTGGTGGGGGTGCCCGGTCAGGTGGTGAGGCGCAGCAAGCCGCGCGATCCCGAAATGCCCGATCTGAACCACGACAGGCTGCCCGACACCATCGGCACATCCCTGGCGGCGGTGATAGAACGACTGGAGGAGATTGAAAACCGCCTGCATATTCACACCGGCGACCACCTGCCAAAGCTGGGTGAGTTCGCGGTGAACGGCAACGGTCACAACGGCAACGGTCATCATACCCATGAACACTCGCACGCGCCAGAACAGGGTATGTGGCGTGGCGAAGATTTTATGATCTGATCACGTATTGCGGCGCTGGAACAACACCACCAACAGCAGTCCCAGCGCGCACACAATGACCAGCGCAATGCCCACGCCCTTACGGCTGTCGGTGAAATAAGCCGCCGGAGAGGGCGTCTGCGCCGGTTCGGTTAATGTTGGCGCAACGCTGGGGATGGCCAAAGTGGGCAGCGTTTGGCGCGCTGCGGCGGCAGTCGGCGTCTGGCTGGCATCAACCATGCCCACCGACAAGGTTGGAAAAACCGAAGGCGTGAGCGCCGCTGCGCGCACCAGCAGCTTTTGACCGATATAAATGGTGGGATTGTCCGTCGCGAGCAGGTTAAGCTGGACGATCTGGGCAATCTTGACCCCATAAGCAATCGCAATGGCCCACAGCGTTTGCCCGGATTGAACCGTGTGCACCTGCGAGCCATCCGCCCTGGGGGTCACGGTGCGCACCGGGATGAGCCACTGTGAAACCACCTCTGGCGATATTGTCGCGTCTGCCGCCGCCGTCCCGGCAGGCACCGGCGGGGTGAAGGTTGGCATCTTGCCGCCTGCCACCACCGCCACATCCAACACGAGATAGACCGTGCCGTCCAGCTCGGTCACCCCTGCGCCGATATTGCGGTACTGCTGCTTGGTCAGCGTGTTAAGGTGCAGCTCATCCATCGTCGCCCAGGCGTCCACCGCCTGCTTTGCGGTGAAGCCGACCGGCACACATAAGATATTCTCCGATACAAAAATGATCTGCCCCACGCTGTACCCGGAGGCATAAACACGGTCAATCGGCCGCGAGCCGTCCGGCCCGCTGTGCGTGCAGCTGCCCGATACAGCCATGTAGTCCGCTTGCGCCTGGGAGACGCCGAGCAGCAATGTATTGGCTTGCAGCGGGAATAAACCCACCGACGCCCGGTAGGCGTTGACCGCGTTGATTAACTCCATCGCTGTGGGCACCGGGGCGGGCGTCTGGGCGTGAGTGATCCCGGGCAGCGTAAACAGGGATGTCAGCAGAATGAGGATAGCCATCCAGGATGATCGCAGACGCCTGTTTGGCAAATTGTATTCATCCATCATAAAACTCTGCTGTAAGAACGTTCACCCAAAGGTAAAAACTCGGCTACTTCTTGCGGAAACCCGTCAAGATCACCAGCAGCAGTCCCAGCCCGCACACAGCGATCAAGCCGTATCCCAGCATCTGCTCGGTGCGCTCCGGAAGCGGCGGCAGGGTGGGGATGAGCGGCTTGGGGGTTTCACTGGGCAGCGGGGTGACCGTGCGGGTGGGCAGGGTGAGCCGGGGTGTGCGCGTGCGGGTGGGCGTGCGCGTCACCGGCACCAACGTGGATGTCTCGGTGGGGGTCAGGGTGACGGTGGAGGTACCGCGCACCACCAGTTTGTCCCCGATGAACACCACCGGATTGTTCGCGTCCAGCTTGTTCAAGGCGGCGATATCGGCAATCTTGATCCCATAAGCAATGGCGATTGACCACAACGCCTGCCCCGGCTGCACTTCGTGGATGACGCTGCCATCCGGCATGGGGGTGGAGGTGACCACCGATTCAATGACCTCGCGGGTGGCGGTGGGCTGCTGGACAGTGTTGGCCGGCGCTTTGGAAGCCGTGGTGTTATTGTTGCCCGCCCCGGCACCGGTGTAACAGGCATCCAGGGTGTAATACACCATGCCGTCTTTCTCCACCGCTCCAGCGCCCGCATGCAGGTAACTGGCGTTGAGCAGCACCAACACGCGGTGATCGTAATCCGCCCAAAGGGTGTTGACCACGTAGTCCACGCCCATCGCTGTCCCGGCAATCGCCACTGCCTCATCGCAATGAATGCTCGCGCCCCCGCCGTAACCTGCTGCGGCTGCCCGATCCCATTCATAGCTCCCGCCAGCTCCCTGGTGCGACCAGGTGCCGATCGATGCTTGATATTCTGAATGTCCCTGGGCAGCCGCCATGAGCGCCCCATCCGCCTGGTAGGCTGGCAGCCCGTTGGCCGCCCGCAGACTGTTCACCGCAGCCAGTAAATCCCAGGCCGAAGGAGCGCTCACGCCTGAAGCCGCCTGGGCAGGCAACCAGGCCAATATCAACATACATCCAATCATGAAGGTTAAAGTGATCTTTTGCAGCATGCCCAGATTATACCTTCTTCTGCTTTGCTTTATTCCTGTGGTGGTGGTAAACTATTCATTCGATACCGTTAACAAAGGGATTTTTTTATGCCTGTGATTTACCCGTTTACAGCCATCGTCGGACAGGAGCGCATGCGCCGCGCCCTGGTCTTGAATGCGGTGGATGCCCGCATCGGGGGCGTTTTGATTCGCGGTGAGCGCGGCACGGCCAAGTCTACCGCTGCCCGCGCCCTGGCGGCCCTGCTCCCGCAGGTCAAGGTGGTCAGCGACTGCCGCTTTTCCTGCGATCCAGAGACGCCAACCTTCTGGTGTACGGAATGCCGCGAGCGGGTGGCGCGCGGCGAAAATTTACCGGTCATGACCAAGCAAATTTCTTTCATCAACCTGCCAGTCTCAGCCACCGAAGACCGGGTGGTGGGGACGTTGGATATCGAAAAAGCCATTCAGAAGGGTGAACGCCACTTTGAAGCCGGCGTATTGGCCGCTGCCAACCGCGGTCTGCTTTACATCGATGAGGTCAACCTGCTCGATGATCACGTGGTGGATGTGCTGCTCGACTCAGCCGCCATGGGCATGAATAACGTCGAACGCGAGGGCATCTCCTTTTCCCATCCTTCGCGCTTCATCCTCGTCGGCACGATGAACCCGGAAGAGGGCGACCTGCGCCCGCAATTGCTGGACCGCTTTGCCCTCTCGGTGGACATTTTCGGCATCCGCGATGCGCGCGAACGGGTGATGATCATGGAGCGCAACCTGGCCTTCGAGGTGGATGCGGACACCTTCCGCACCTCCTGGTTACCCAAGGAAGAAGATCTCTCCCGCCAGATTGAACGCGGCCGCGAGATTGTGGACAAGGTGACCTTCACCCGCCGCGATCTGCTCTCCATCGCCGCTTTGACCGCCTCGCTCAACGTCGACGGCCACCGCGCCGATTTGGTGATTCTCAAAGCCGCCCGCGCCCAGGCCGCCTTTGAAGGGCGTCTGGCGATCAGTGAGCGCGATATCGCCCTGGCAGCCGAGCTGGCGCTGCCCCACCGCATCAAGCGCGGTCCCTTCCAACAGTCCGAGATGGGCATGGAAGAGTTGCAGGAGCGCATCCAGCAGCTCCAGGGCCAGACCAAATCCGGCGAACAAACTGAAATGCTCGAAGAAACCAGCGAAGGCGAAAGCTCGGCGCAAAAAAAAAATAACTGAAGAAATGGACGGCGAGCCGCCTGAACATGGGCAGACCGAAGTCTCACAACAGCAGGAAGTATTCGGCGACCGCAACGCCAACTGGTGGAATGGTGGTCAAAAGGTCAAGGTCGGCGAGCGGTTTGAACCGCGCCGTCTGGATACCCCGTTGGACCAGATGATGCGCAAGGTGTCGGGCCGCCGCTCGCGCACCCGCACCGACCGCAAGCGCGGTCGCTACATCCAGGCCCGCCCCACCCCCGGCCAGGCCGATGACCTGGCTTTTGATGCCACGCTGCGCGCCGCGGCGCCTTTCCAGCGCCAGCGCTCTGAACAGCGCCGAACGGTGGCCTTTGCCGTTGCGCCGGGCGATTACATGCGCAAGGTGCGCGTGCGCCGCGCCGCCAACCTGGTGCTTTTCCTGGTGGATGCCTCCTGGTCCATGGCCGTAGCCGAGCGCATGGCTGCCACCAAGGGCGCCATCCTTTCCCTGCTGACCGACGCCTACCAGCGCCGCGACCGGGTGGGTTTGATCGTCTTTCAAAAAGACCGCGCCACCCTGGTCATGCAGCCCACCAGCTCCATCTACCTCGCTCAGCGCGCGCTGGCCGACATCCCCGTGGGTGGTAAAACGCCGCTGTCTGCCGGTTTGCGCATGGCGCACGATATCCTAAAAAAAGAAAAACTGCTCCACCCGGATGTCATGCCCCTGTTGATCGTGCTGACGGACGGCGCGGGGAATGTCTCGATGGGCTTCATGCCTCCCCAGGAAGAAGCGCATTCGATTGCCCGCGAAATCGCAGAAGAACATGTTCACTCGGTGGTGATTAACATGGAACACGCCGCTTTTGATCAGGGTCTCGCTCAAGCCCTCGCCGACCATCTGGATGCGCCTTGCTACACCATCACCGAACTGAAAGCCGAAAATCTTTACCTGACCGTCAAGCAGGAAATACGCCAGGCCAGCAGCACAGCATGAGCCAGAACACCTTGCCATCCCCTCCCGGCAGTGTTATTATGCACTTTGGCAAAGGAGCAGTGCGTGGCCGTTAAACCGTCAAACCGTAGAATTCGCACGATTTTGATATCCATCATTTTGGCCACCATCCCGTGCTATTGCCTGGGTTATCTCATCTTACGCGGCGCAGATCGGTTGATGGTGCGTCCGACCAGCACTGCCTCACCGACTGCCGCCTACGCGCTGACCATTGAAGCCAGACTGACCGGCACCATCCTGGCCACCAACACAATCAGACCCAGCCGCACCCCCACCATCACGCTTACCCCCACCCTGTCTGAAACGCCCACCCTCACCAGCACGCGCTTTATGACCCCCACCCGCACCATAACCCGCACCCCCAGCGACACGCCCGAACCGACTTCGACGCCTGTGCCCTCGAACACCCCTGTGCCCAGCGACACCCCCAGCCTGACGCCTGAACCGCCCACCGCCACCGGCATCCCCTCGAATACTCCAACCACCTCGCCTTAAATCCAACCAAACGGAATTGAAATAATGGAACTGACCCCATTTATTAAACAATTACTTTCCCTGCCCGGTCTTTCTGCCTATGAAGAGCCCGTGCGGATGGTCATTGAAGAAGCCTGGAAACCGCTGGTAGACGAAATGTCCGTCAGCAAGCTGGGCAGCCTGCACGGCCTGCGGCGCGGCGAGGGTCCTGATTCCCGCCCGCGCATCCTTTTATCGGCCCACATGGACGCCATCGGCCTGATGGTCACCAGCCTGGTGGATGGATTTCTGCATTTCATGGATATTGGCGGCGTGGATCCACGCATCCTGCCGGGCCAACTGGTCACCGTTCACGGTCGGCGCGAGCTGCCCGGTGTGGTCGTCCAACCCCCCGACCGCCTGCTGCCGCCTGGCCAGGCGCACAACCCGGTGGCGATGAAACATCTGGTCGTGGACACCGGTCTGCTGCCCGAAGAGACCGCTGCGCTGGTTCGCCCCGGCGACCTGATATCCTTTGCCCAGCCTCCGGTTGAGCTGAGCGGCGGCACGCTGGCGGGTCACAGCCAGGACAATCGCGCCTCGGTGGCTGCGCTGACCTGGATGCTGCACGAATTGCAGCACATACGCCACACCTGGGATGTCTGGGCAGTGGCTTCCACCCAGGAAGAAGAGACTCTCGGCGGAGCGCTGACCTCACCGTTTGAAATTCGCCCTGACCTGGCTATCGCCATGGATGTCACCTTTGCCAAAGGGCCGCTGACCAATGAATCGTTTGCCTATGCCCTCAACAGCGGTCCGGCCATCGGCCTGGGACCCAACATCCACCCCGGCCTGTTCAGAGCGCTCAAAGACCTGGCCGAGCGATTGGATATCCCTCACAACCTGGATGCGCTGCCCACTCATTCCGGCACCGACGCCATCGGTATGCAGATCGTCGCCGAAGGTATCGCCACCGCTGTGGTCAGCATCCCCCTGCGCTATATGCACACACCGGTTGAAATGGTGTGCTTGAAAGACATCACCCGCACTGGACATTTATTGGCTGAATTCATCGCCAACCTACCGCTTGATTTCATGAGCAGCCTCCA
The DNA here is from genome assembly GCA_964496705.1 of uncultured Anaerolineaceae bacterium. Classification (GTDB taxonomy): domain Bacteria; phylum Chloroflexota; class Anaerolineae; order Anaerolineales; family Anaerolineaceae; genus CAZCBJ01. Next base: position 14,320 of record CAZCBJ010000014.1, read on the forward strand.
ACCTGATGAGGGAAAAACTGTTCGGGGCAGTTAACCAGGAGACCTATGACCACCTCTCAAGAAGAATTGAACACAATATTATCCATCGGCGAGGAACAGATTGAGCTGCTGGAAAAGCTGTGCAACGCATGCGCGGTATCGGGAGATGAAGGCGAAGTGCGCGCTGTTGTCACCGAGCAGTTGAAAACAATTGCCGATGAGATGCTCACCGACGCGCTGGGCAATCTGCTGATCACGCGCAAAGCCAGGGTGGATGATCCACTGCGGGTGATGCTGGCTGCGCACATGGATGAAGTCGGGTTCATGATCACCGACGATGACGGTGGGGGCATCTTCCACTTTGCCACTGTGGGCGGTATTGACAAACGCAGCCTGGTCGGGAAGACCGTGCTGGTGGGCAAAGAGCACATCCCGGCTGTGATCGGCGCCAAGCCCATCCATCTGACCGAAGAAGGCGAAATGGAACGCACCATCCCGTTGGAATCGCTGCGCATGGATGCCGGCCCGGGGGCAAGCGGCAAAATTAAAGTCGGCGACCGGGCAGCCTTTGCCACGCGCTTTGAGGTGATCGGCCCAAGCCTGCGCGCCAAAGCCCTGGATGACCGCCTGGGGGTGGCCATACTGATCGAGCTGGTGAAGCACGCACCCGAGAACATCGAGCTGTTGGCCGCTTTCACCACCCAGGAAGAGGTGGGCGCCCGCGGAGCGCGCGCCGCGGCTTACCGCTTCAATCCAGACCTGGCAATCGCCCTTGATAGCACCCCCGCCTACGACCTGCCCACCTGGGACGAGACTGAAAACAGTCAGTACAACACGCGTCTGGGCAGCGGCCCGGCCATTTATATCGCCGACTCCAGCACCCTCTCCAATCCGCGCCTGGTGCGCCATTTCATGCAGACCGCAGAGGCGCTGAACATTCCATACCAGATTCGTCAGCCGGGCGGCGGCGGCACCGACGCAGGCACCATCCACCGCCAGCGCGCCGGAATCCCCAGCATCTCCATCTCTGTGCCCGGACGCTACGCTCACACCTCCGTCATGCTGGCGCGGCGTTCAGATTGGGAAAACACCCAGAAACTGGTCTATGCAGCGCTTTCCGGCATGGATCGCAATCTTCTCGCAAGGTAGCAAGGAGCAAACATGAAATCTTTAATCAAAAAATTGGTCGAAGCGGTGGGGCCCTCCGGTTATGAAGACTCCGTCCGCGAACTGGTGCGCGAGGAGGTACAGGCGTACGCCGATGAGGTGAGGGTGGACGCGCTGGGCAACCTGATCGCCCGCAAAGGCGTCCGGCAGGCTGGCGGAAAGCGCATCATGCTGGCCGCCCATATAGATGAAATTGGCATTATCGCCTCCTTCATTGACGAAAACGGATTCGTGCGCTTCACCAATATCGGCGGCGTGCGCGCCATGGCGCTGCTGGGTGGGCGTGTCGTGTTCACCAACGGCGCGCACGGGGTGATCTCCGTGGAACCGGTTGAGCCGTACGACCGCGTGCCTTCGCTGGACAAATTCTACGTCGATGTCGGCGCGACCAGCCGCGACGATTGCCCGGTGAGCGTGGGGGATGTGGCTGCGTTTGACCGGCCCTTCCTCGACCTGGGCAACCGCCTGGTGGCAAAATCGATGGACGACCGCATCAGCGCTGCCGTGATGGTCGAAGCATTGCGCCAACTTCCGTCCACGCCGCATGAGCTGTATTTTGTGTTCACCACCCAGGAGGAGGTTGGACTGCGCGGCGCGCAAACCGCCGCTTACGGTGTGGATCCGGACATTGGCCTCTCGGTGGACGTGACCCGCGTGGGCGACACGCCCAAGGATCGCATGGCCGTCGCACTGGGCAAAGGCCCGGCTGTCAAGGTTCGCGACAGCGGCATGCTGTCTGACCCGCGCGTGGTGCGCTGGCTGTCTGACACAGCAGAAAAAGCCGGCCTGCCTTATCAGCTTGAGGTGTTGGAAGCCGGCACCACCGATGCGCGCGCCATCCAGCTAACCCGCGCAGGCGTGCCGTCCGGCTGTATTTCCATCCCCACCCGCTATATACACACGCCATCTGAAATGGTCGATGCCCGCGACGTCGAAAATGCGGTCAGATTGATCGTCGCCGCTGTCAGTCAGCCGGTGGAACTAAAATAATTCGCCTCATATCAAACCAAGAAATTCGTCATGAGCGTTCAAACTGACCAGTCAAAATCGGTCAAGGCCTCGCCTACACGCAAACAGATCATCCTGGTGACGGCCTGCCTGATCGGCATCTTAACGCTCTGCCTGTCCAGCGGTTGCACGGCTTTGGTGGATTTCCTCCCCCGTCCCAGCCCAACCGCACCAATCATCCTGCCCATTGAATCAGCTCAGCAGGTCACCACACTCCCGGACACCACCGCGCCTTCGCCCACGCCCACCCCGGCCCTCCAGACCATCACTTTATGGGTGCCGCCTCAGTTCGATCCCTCGGGCAGCGATGCCGCAGCCCAACTGCTGCAATCGCGTCTGGCAGAATTCTCACGCCAATACCCGGCATATACGGTGAAAGTCCGCATCAAAGCCGCCTCAGGCCCGGCCAGTCTGTTGAATTCGCTATCGGCAGCCAGCGCCGCTGCGCCGCTGGCTGTGCCTTCGTTGATTCTCTTAACCCGCAGCGACCTGGAAGCCGCTGCGGTCAAAGGCTTGATTTTCCCGATGGATCAACAGCAGGCGGCCATCGATGAAGCGGATTGGTTCAACTATGCGCGCCAGCTATCGCTGATCCAGGGCAGCTCCTTTGGATTGCCTTTCGCGGGAGATGTGCTGTTGTTGGTATACCGCCCGGGTAAAGTCAATCCGCCCGGCGACGGCTGGCCTGGAATTCTACGCCAGGGCCGTCCGATGGCTTTTCCTGCGGGCGATCCGCAGGCCATGCTGACCCTCAACCTCTATCTCTCTCTGGGCGGTCAGATCACCGACCCCCAGGGCCGCCCCATACTGCAGCCGGAACTGCTCGCAAAAGTGTACCAATTGTACGCGGACGGCGCCTTGCAGGGGGTCATTCCAGGCTGGTTGGCATCCTATTCAACCGACGACGCCGCCTGGGAAGCCTATCGCCAACAATCCGCAGATTGGTTGATCACCTGGTCGTCGCGCTACCTGCGCGAAATGCCCGCCGACTCCGCCGCTCTTCCTTTGCCTGCGTTGGGCGACCAGCCTGTCAATCTATCCACCGGTTGGGTTTGGGCTCTTTCAGATCTCATCCCCGAGCGCCGCCCGGCTGCGATTCAACTGGCTGAATTCCTCACCAGCGGTGATTTTCTCGCACGCTGGACGGTCAGCGCCGGCGCGCTCCCCGTGCGCCCGTCCAGCCTGGAAGCCTGGCCCAACCAGAGCGTCCGCACCCTGCTCAGCCCGATCATCACCGTTGCCCGGCCAAAACCTGCCAATGATGTTTTGACCAGCCTGGGGCCCATTCTTTCGGATGGATCTCTGCAGGTAATCAAACGCCAAAGCGACCCACTCACCGCAGCCCAATCAGCCGCGGAGAGATTAACCATATCTTCGTCCAATAAATGAGTTGAGAATTCCAATGCCCCTCCCTCCCTCTCTTCACCCATCCGCCTTTTTGCAGCGCCATTGGCAGGCTTGGGCGATTGCCCTGGTGGTTCTCTACGGACTGGCCAACCTGGCCTGGCTGGAACCCGGCGCAAAGCAGGTTTCAGCCAACCCTTCTGCAGCAACCGCCACCGCCGCGGCGACCGTGGTTGACCAAGCCACCTCGCGCGGGGTATCAGATATGACCTATGCCCAGCAGGACGCGTTGACCACAGCGCTCATCTTGAGCGCCACATTGATTGTGTTGATCGTTGTGGGAGGAACCTTCGGCGCAGTCTGGTCGATGCGCAAGAAAGATCGGGTAAAATAAGACCAAACTCATGGTCAGCCAGGATGAACGCCTGAAAATACTGGAAATGGTGCGGGATGGTAAATTGACCGCTGAACAGGGGATTCAATTGCTCGAAGCGCTGAAAAGTGCCAACCCGCCGGAATCAGCTGTGCCGCCCCAACCGCCGGCATTGCCAGCCCGCCATCCGCGCTGGTTCCGGGTGACCGTGACGGACATGCGCAATGGGAAATTGCGCGTCAACGTGCGCTTGCCGGTCAACGTGCTGACCGCCGGGATAAAAATGGGCGCGCGTTTTTCAACTGATGTCGAAGGCCTGGACATGAATCAATTGATGGAGATGGCCCGCTCTGGCGAAATCGGCCGCATCGTGGACATCATCAACGAAGAAAATGGCGAGCACGTCGAGGTCTTTTTGGAATGACCCGGTGCTTGCCGGCCCGGTCTAGACCGCCTCGATCATCTCAATCTCCGGGAAGAACTGGCGCACCGTGCCTTCCACCCATCCGTGGAGGGTGGTGGGTGACAACGGGCAGCCCAGACAGGCCCCGCCCAAATGCACCACCAGTTTCTTGCCGTCAAAGGAGATCAACTCCACTGACCCGCCGTGGAAATTATTAATATAGGCATCCAGTTGCTCAATCAGGCCGCGCATTTGTTCCTGCTGGCTGAAATTGGGGGTTCCATTCGGTTGGCTTTCGGTTGTGTTCATCGTTCTTTCTCACATTTTCTTGTGGTGGACATACCCTCGGTCAACAGAAGTATCACTTGGGAATGAAGAGTGCGCAGCCCCTCGGCAATCACATCCGCCATCCTATTTAAAACCAGCTTTCCGGTATCAGGGCTTTTTTCGCACAGTTTTTCCAGGTCTGCGCCTTGCATCATCAACGCCCGGCCTGCTGCCAATGCGGTGGCGCTAGACGTGTAATGCGCGCGCCGCAATGCCGCAGACCACCCAAACACCCCGCCCGGTTCAATATGCGCCACATCGATCGGAGGGGCGTCGTAGGGCTTATATCGTATTATAACCTGACCCTGAATCAAGATGAAAAAATGCAGCGCAACTTGCCCCTGGCGAAAGATCAACTGCCCGGCATGAAAATCGCGCAGCTTGAGCAACGGCGCAACCAACGCCATCTGCGCTGGGGACAAACCCTCAAATAAGGGCAACTGGGGTAGTTCTTGTCCATACATTAGGATCATATTAATCGCTTCGCTACCGGCTTCCTAGTACCAAATATCCTGAATGGGTTGGTGCAATCCATCCTAATAAAGTAACAAAAAAAGTGCAAAAAACATGAACAATTCTGACAGGTTGGAATAAAATATAAGTTAATTTCAAGCGCCTCTTAAAGGTTTTTGCGTGGTCTATGATGTCATTGTCGTTGGAGCAGGACCTGCGGGAGCAATCCTGGCCTATCTGCTTGCCACCCAAGGGCTGCATGTTTTAATCGTGGAAAAGTCACGGCTGCCGCGTTATAAAACTTGCGGCGGCGGGCTGACCTATAAAGCCATCCAGGTGCTGCCGTTTGATGTGCGCGACTCAGTGGAATTGGAAGCCAGCGGCGGGATCGTCACCTTCGCCGGGCGTCAGTGCCTAAAAGCCGAGGTGCAGCAACCTTTTGCCTGGTTGGTGATGCGCGACCGTTTCGATCATTTCCTGGTGCAACAGGCTGTGAAGGCAGGCGTTCACCTGGTGGAAGGCGCTCCCATCCAGTCCATTGACCAGCAAGGTCAACGAGTGCTATTAAAAACCGGAACAGACACCTACACCGCACAAATCCTGGCCGGCGCCGACGGTGTCAACAGCCTCACCGCTCGCCATGCCGGGCTGATGGGGCATCGCCAGGTGGGCACCGCGGTGGAGGTGGAACTGGCCGTCCCCCAACGTTCGATCGAGGCCCAGGGGTCATATGCAACTTTTGATTTCAGCCCGATGCCAGGCGGGTACGGTTGGGTGTTCCCCAAACGCACACACCTCTCGGTGGGTCTGTATGCCGCCCACCCCGGCAAGACCGTGCATCTGCGCTCAGCTCTTGACCGCTTCATAAAAATCCAGCCTGTTTTACAGGACAGCCAGCCCATCCAACTGCACGGCCACCGCATCCCGCTGGGCGGACAGGAAAGCACATTGCACGCCGGGCGCATTCTGCTGCTCGGAGATGCAGCCAACCTTGCCGATCCCTGGCTGGGCGAGGGAATCTATTACGCCATCCTGAGCGCATTGATTGCTGCCGATGAAATTTTCCGCTTTTTCCGCGGCGGGATCAAAGACCTCAGCCGTTATACCGAACGGATCAACGCTCAAATTGTGCGCCAGCTCAGTCACGCGCGCACCTTTGCAGCTTGGGTCTACCGTTTCCCGCGTATCGGCACCGATTTGTTGAGCAACAGCCCGTTGATGCAGCAAATTGTCTTCGGCGCGATTCGGGGAGATTACACCTTCAGGCAGCTCAATACCCTGTTACTTCAGCAGCTGCCGCGCATACTGGTACAAGCATGGAATGGAGGCAGCCGGTGATTAAAAAAGAGAACGGTGATTGGAAACCTTATCTGTATTTGAGTCTGGTCACGATGATCTCGGTGGCTCTGATCATCCTCAATCATCTCCTGGGGATGCGCATTCCGTTTCGGGTTGAATTCCTGATCGGTTATTTGGGCGCGTTGATGATCTTTGTCGTCTGGCATTCGGTGTTGACCAAAGGTTGGGCGCGCAGCCTGAGCATGCTGGCGGTCTCTTTTATCCTCGCCTTCAGCGCTGAAGCGCTGGGGGTCAACTTCGGCTGGATTTTCGGCCGCTATTATTACACCGATGCGCTCGGACTCAGCCTGTTTGGGGTGCCTTTTCTGGCCGCCCTTGCCTGGGAGCCAATCCTTTACGCCGCTTTCTCATTGACCGATATCCTCGCCCCGGCGGTCTTGCCGCAATCCGGTAATTTCTGGCGCCGCTTGCCCGCTTACATCTGGATGGCCGTGGTGGGCGCGCTGGCCACCACCGCCTGGGACATGATGATTGATCCAATTGCGGTCAGCCAGGGATGGTGGGTGTGGATTGGTGGCGGGGCTTACTTGCCGTATGTCGCCAACGGCGTGCCGGTGCAGAATTTCCTCGGCTGGCTGGGTGTTTCTTTCACCATCAACCTCATCTATCGCTTCATCGCCGCTGCGCCGCCCCGCCCGCGCCGCTCGATGAACCTTTCGCTGTATGCACCGCTGATGCTCTATTCCTCGCTTTTCCTCACCTCCTTCGGCGTCACCCTGACCATTCTGCGCCGCCCTGAGGTCGCCCTGATCGGTTTATTGGCGATGGGCCCTTTCATCGCCATCGTGCTAACCAATGTCAATTTACTCACCCGGGGTTTGTCCAATTTGCTCACCAGCAACTGGGTAGAGGTTGAAACCAATAAATAAATCTTATCTTTAGGAGCGAGGCCATGACCATTCAGATTCAAGCCCCGTCCTGCACGGGATGCGGGTACTGTGTGACAATTTGTCCGACTGCAGCCATTTCACTGGATATTCAAGCTGAAATCAGACCGCTGATCGATGACCCAAAGTGCATTCGCTGCGGTGATTGTCTATACATCTGTCCCAACAATGTTTTCTCCGCCCCCGAGCTTGAAAGCGCGCCCGTTGCGCTCAACGAACAGTACGACGCGCTGATCATCGGCGCGGGTATCGGCGGTTTGATGACCGCTGCCGGTCTGGCTCGCGCCGGAAAAAAGGTGCTGGTGCTGGAAAAGTTGGGCTTCATCGGCGGCAAGTACACTCATCTGATGCACCGCGGATACGCCATCAGCACCGCCGCCTGGACCTGCCCCGGCCCCAACAGCCGCATCGGCAAGCTAATTCGCAAACTGGGCGGCGAGGTGCGCTGGATTACCGTCCACGATGTGGGCAGCCGCGGCGACCACTGGGTGGTCACCCCCGATGGAAGAAAATTCAACTCGCTGGATCAGACCCAGGAGACTTTGGTGGGCGGGGATGCCGGCATGGCCCGGGTATACCGCTGGATCGCAGATATGTACGACCCCGGCAAGTCCTATCCAGATGACATGACCACTCGCCAATACATCCGCGCCTTTTTCCAAAACCTTCCTGAGTATGAACAATATGTCGAAACCATCATCACGCATTGCTTTGCCTCACAGACGGTGGACAACTTCTCGGCCATGGAAACCAAGCGCGCCATCGTCGATTCCATCGAGCAGATGGCCGATTGGGGCACCGCCTATGGCGGCACCGCCGCCCTGGTCTCGGCGGTGGAGAAGGTGGTGCGCGACCACGGCGGCGAGATTGCCCTGCGCACCCGCGTGGCTGAAATTGAGCTGCAGGACGGCAAAGCGGTGGGCGTGCGATTGTCGGACGGGCGCCGCATCGGAGCCAGGATCGTGATCCACAACGCTGGTCTCAACCGTCTGATCCAACTGGTGGGCGAAGCCAACCTGCCGCCCGATTACCTGAAGCGATTACGCGGCGCGGTTCCCGCCGACGTGGCCGCGCTGATCCTGGGCACCACCGAGCCGCTGCTTGGCAAAGATCATTCCCTACTGCACGCCATGGGATGGGAGCGCACCCTGAATTGCTACGCCCCGACTTTCTTTGACTCCGATCTGGCGCCGACTGGCAGACATGCGCTGGACGTGTTCTGGGTGATGAAACCGCCCTACGACCGCAGGCGCGAAATGGAAATTGTACTTGGACAATTGCGCCAGATCTTTCCCAATTTTGACCAGGCGGTGGACATGCAATTCCCCATGTTCTTCACCGGAATGTGGACGGCGGAAATGGCGCACCGCCTGGGGCAATCGGGAGACCAGCGGCTGGATCCCAGGTCGCCAATCGAAAACCTATATCTGGTGGGTTATGACTGCATCGGCTACGGCATGGCCGGCGACATCATCCCGCATGGGGTGGAACGCGCGTTGTATCTGATCCTGGGCGATCCACAATATGCGCCGCAGGATGAAAAAAGCTCCAGCCGTCGTGGGAAGTGGTTGAAAGCTCAGCTCTTCAAACTGCTCGCTTTGGGTAAACAATTGCGCGCTGCTCGAAAACCACATGCTGGCTGAATCCTCTCCAGCAAATGAATGCCTGCGGAGGATGCAACTATTTACGGTTTCAATCATCCAAATGATGAAATTGAAACTGTCCATCTAACAAGGAGACTGATTATATGGAAATGATGATTGACTTTACCGGTGGCGCTCGCGTGGACGCGCATTTTGGCGGCTTCACCGTCCAGACTGACCAACCCCCGCACGGCGGCGGTGAGGGCTCAGCCCCCACCCCCTTCTCTGTCTTTCTGGCATCCATCGGCACCTGCGCCGGAATCTATGTGCTCGGTTTCTGCCGCCAACGCGGCATCCCCACCGACGGCATCCGCATCCTGCAGCGCGTTCATCCCAATCCGCTCAACGGCATGATCGCCAGGATCGACCTGGAAATCCAGGTGCCGGCTGATTTTCCCGAAAAATACCGCGACGCCCTGGTGCGCTCCGCGTCGCAGTGCGCGGTGAAAAAGCACCTGGAAAATCCGCCCCAATTCAACGTCTATACCAGCGCAGTGAAATGATTGGCTTAACATTAAAAAGCGCGTCACAGATTAACGGCAATCGGCCGCAGCGCTGATGGTTGTTCGATAAGGTTGAGGGAGCTCTCGTGAGGTTTGCTTTTCTAACCTTTGTATTTGGCGGCAAATAAATTCTCCCGCGTCCGCGGTAACAACCAATGCTTTCTGGCTGGTCTCTTCAAATCCTTGCCAATCCTGCAGATAGAATTGAGCTTCAAGCAAGGGAGCATATTCCACCCCTGTACGTGGTGAAACACCCGCCGCCTCTGCCTCGGCCATCCCGGCCAGTACTGCATCCCAATCTCCGGCTGCTCGCGCCAGATCGGTTTTTTGAAAGTAATAACACCATTCATGTTGCGGCTCGCGGCCAAAAATGGTCTGTGCCGGCCCTGGAAGCTGCTCAATTTCCCGGATCACTGCCTGGTTGGTCAGTTTGATCAACCCCGCATCTGCGCTCCTCGCTGCAGGATCGCCTCGATAAGCTTCATCCAACACTTTCAAGCAGCCCGAAGCGGGTTTATACATCAACGCCAAAGCCTGCGAGGTGTTTCCGTCAAAACGGATATTGCGAAACAGATTGTGAATCTCGTATTCAGGCTCCAATTTCTTAAAAGCTCCCCCCAAGTCGCCAGGTGTGAAAAACCAATATGGCGACTGATTTTGCATGTCAGATGTTGAATACAACACATTGAGCGCGAAAGCCGTGCTGTAACCCGATAAAGTTGTGCCGGGAATATTGGCCGAGAAAAATGCCGTGTTGGACGCAACTACTGGAGCTCGCCAGTACAGTTGCCAGAAAAATTCGCGTTGTTCGGCCCACTCCAGGTTGTATTTATTCGCAGTGCGCATTTGCAGCGCAATTGACAATCCCATTAACAAAATAAACAAGCCGTTTTTTTGCGCCCGTGTGCGCAGCAGCCAATCCACGGCCAACACCGTCATCAGTGTTGCACCAACCATCGGCGCCAGTGCAAACCGATCGGACCATCTACCCTCTAGAATCTGTCTGCCCAACATCCACACTGGCAACCCGCCCAGGATGCCGACCATCCCGACCACCAACCCTTGTAGGTAGAAGTGGTCGGCAGGTTCAGATTGGGTCATTTCATTCGGGGCAGTATGAATTGCACGGCCGAAACCATAAGCTGTTAACAGGCCAATCACCCAGGAAGCCAGGGTGGCGCGAGCAAATAAATTGATGCTGTCCGGATCCACCAAACGCATCCAGCTTCCTAAAAGCAGAAAAACGCAGTCCTGCAGCGCCAGATTGGTGAAATCCAACATCCCCGGCAATGGATTGCGCACCAGCTCCATGAGCAATTCCGGCTCATTCGGCGGGGAAGTCTCGAACTGAAGCGGATACAATACCAGTCGCCAATAAAGGAACAGGCTGAAGATTATCAGAATTGGCAAGGCAAATCCAAGCATTCTTTTGGTTGTCTTGATCCTATTAAATGATTCTCTGCGCACGGCCAGCCACAGTACCACCGCCCGCAGCAATTCCAACCCCAGAAAATATTCCATGGTGAAGATGTGAACCAATGCCGCCAGGCTTGCCCCGGTCATCCAGCCGAGCCATCTTTTCCGTGCTTGCACCCCGCGTACCATCAGGTACAGCGAGCCAGTAAAAAAAAGGAGTGTTAAAAAATGCTGGCTGAACGCCAAGGCAATCGGCTGCATCAGAAAACCCGGATACACCAACAACAATCCCCCAAACCAACGCAGTTGTTTCACCCGGCCGGGCCAGATCCGCTGCAGTGCTGCTACCAAGAGTAATATGCCCGCCATGCGGGTCAGAAGGGTAAACCATTGCCATACCCTTGAAGAAATTCCGAAGATGGGAAAAGTGACCTGGTATGTCCACGCCGAAAAAGGCCGGTCAAATTGGAAGTATTCCCCGATCAAGGCGGGATCGCCAGTTTGAAACAAGTAAACAGCCTGCCAGTCGTCCCAATAAAATCCCGGCTCGGGTAGAAAAAGCAGATAGCTGATCAGGCCGACAGCCAGTAATACCAGAGGGTAAAAGAATTTTGAATCTGAGAAGCGTTGTAAGTGGTACAAATTTGAAAACACGCTCACGATATTAAGGCGGGCGCAAGTTCAGGTGCAGGTACAGGTTCAGGTACACCTTGAGGTTGATGAACAAGCAAGCCCATTCTACCATCATTAGCATATCAGATGATAAGCCGGAATGGCAACAGCAAGCGTGGAAACGCGCTTCACGCGGTATAATGGGGCTGATTACACCTGCAAGGAGCATGTATGTCCGAGCGTAAGATTCGCGTGCTGATAGCCAAACCCGGACTGGACGGGCACGACCGCGGCGCCAAGGTCGTGGCGCGTGCGCTGCGGGATGCTGGCATGGAAGTGATCTACACCGGCCTGCGCCAGACCCCTGAAATGATCGCCGAAGCCGCACTGCAAGAAGATGTAGACGTGATTGGCCTGTCGATTCTATCCGGCGCTCACATGGCTCTGGTGCCGCGCGTGCTTGATTTAGTGCGCGCCAACGGCCAGGACAACGTCAAAGTGTTTCTGGGGGGCATCATCCCCGAAGCCGACGTCCGCGCGCTCAGAGAGATGGGCGTATATCAGGTTTACGGACCTGGAACCCCCACCAGCCAGATTGCATTGGATATCCGCCAGGCAGTGCTGGAAAACACTCAATAAACAGGAAAAAATGGGCTTGGATCAGGCGGTTCTGCAAGGAGATCGCCTGGCTTTGGCGCGTTTGCTCAGCCAGGTGGAAAACGGTCTGCCCGAGGGTCGGGCAGCCGCGGATGCGCTGTTCCTCCAAAGCGGAAAAGCCCATCTGGTGGGCATCACCGGCCCGAGCGGCGCAGGAAAATCTTCGCTGGTGAACCAGTTGGCGCGGGAAATTCGCCGCCCAAGCCAAGGCGATGCACAGCGCAGTGTGGCCGTGATCTGCGTGGATCCCACCAGTCCGTTCAGCGGCGGTGCGCTGCTGGGCGACCGCATTCGCATGCGCGATCTGGCTGGCGACCCGGGGGTGTTCATCCGCTCGATGGCCTCGCGCGGCGCACTGGGCGGTTTGTCGCGCAGCACCGCCGAGGTCGCCGCCGTCCTGGATGCCGCCGGTTTCGAGATCATTCTGATTGAAACCATCGGGGCGGGCCAATCTGAGGTGGACATCGCCATGCTTGCCCACACCACCATCGTGGTCGAAGCGCCCGGTCTGGGCGATGATATCCAGGCCAATAAAGCCGGCATCCTGGAAATTGCCGATATCCTCGTGGTCAACAAAGCTGACCTGCCCGGCGCTGAAAATGCCGTCCGCACACTCAGCGACGCGTTGCGGCTGGGATATGCTGAGGCGCAAACGGGGGGATGGACTCCTCCGCTGCTGCAAACAGTCGCCACCACCGGCAGCGGCATTGCCGGGCTGGCCGGGGCGATTGACAGCCACCGCCAACACCTGCAACAAGGCGGCCTCTGGCAAAGCCGCGAGCAAAACCGCCTGGCCAGGATGCTGGGCATGTATCTGCAAGCGGAGTTGTATTCCCGCTTTCAACAAAGCTTGTCCCAGGAGGTGTTTCAAGCGGTCTACGACCGCTTGTTTAATCGCAGCATATCGCCCGCCCAGGCAGCGCTGGAATTGCTGGGCAAGGGTCTGGTAAAATAAGACTTCTGGCAGCCACCCCGCAATTTCAGGCTGCCGTTCATTTGTCATTATCACGATCATCAGGAGAGAAGAAGATGGAACGCACGCAAATTGGAATGCTGCGCGAGCAAATCGGTCAGACAGTCAAAATCCAGGGCTGGCTGCAGGTGCTGCGCGACCAAAAGAAAATGCAATTCTTGATCATCCGCGACCGCACCGGACTGGTGCAGGTGGCGCATTTCCGCCCCGCCAACGAGGAGCTCGCCCAGCAAATTTCACAGTTGACCGCTGAGAGCGCGCTGACCATCACCGGCAAGGTGGTGGATAACCCCATCGTCAAGCTCGGCGGATTGGAAATCCAAATGGAGAGCCTGACCATCGAGAACCTGGCCCAACCTGTCATGCCGATCGATCCCTTCGCCGAAACGCAGGCGTCGGTGGACCTGCGCATGGACTGGCGCTTCCTCGATTTGCGCCGCCCGGAGAACAAACTGATCTTCGAGGTTGAAACCACCGTCGAAGCCGCCATGCGCGAATACTGGGTGAAACACGGATTTATCGAAGTGCAATCGCCCAAAATAATGGGCAGCCCGTCGGAAAGCGGCGCCGAGTTGTTTGAGATCATCTACTTCGACCGCAAAGCCTACCTGGCCCAGTCGCCTCAATTCTACAAGCAGATGGCCATGACTGCCGGCTTTGAGCGCGTGTTTGAGATTGGACCGGTGTTCCGCGCCGACCCTTCTTTCACCTCCCGCCACATGACCGAGTTCACCGGGGTGGACATGGAGATGTCATGGATTGATACCCACGATGATGTCATGTCCTTTATGGAGCGCTGGCTGCAATATGTCTACCAGATGGTCAAGGATAAACACGGCGATGCCATCCAACAGACCTTTGGACGCGACCTGCCGGTGCCGAGTGTGCCCTTCCCGCGCATTCCCATGGCAGAAGCCATCCAGATTCTCAAGGGCATGGGCTATACCCTTCCCCCAGACAAGAAAGGCGACATCGACCCGCAGGGCGAGCGCTTGCTCGGCAATTACGTGATGGAAAAATTCGGGCACGAGTTCGTCTTCCTGACTGACTGGCCGATCAGTGTGCGCCCCTTCTACCACATGCGCCACCCCGACAACCCCGGTCTCACCCGCAGCTTCGACCTGCTGGCCAGCGGTCTGGAAATCACCACCGGCGCACAGCGCGAGCACCGCTACGATGTGCTGGTGAAACAAGCCCTGGAAAAGGGACTGACCGAAGGCCCCATCCAGTTCTATCTGGACTTTTTCAAGTACGGCTGCCCGCCCCACGGAGGCTTCGGACTGGGACTGGCGCGCACCATGATGGTCATCCTCGGCCTGCAGAACATCCGCGAAGCCGTGTTCCTCTTCCGCGGACCCAACCGTCTGCATCCTTAGGCTCGACGGTCTTCATCCCTTGAGGTGAGTTATGATCCCTGGCAACAATGTGCGCTTGAGAGCCATCGAACGTGAGGATATCCCACGCTTCGTCCGCTGGCTGAACGACCCTGAGGTGATTCGCCACCTGATGATCATTGCTCCGCTGTCGTTGGCGGGGGAGGAAAAATGGGTGGCGCGCCAGCAGGAGCTGCCCGCGCATGAGCAGGTGCTGGCGATTGAAACATTCGACCAGGGAGAATGGGTGCATGTCGGCAATACCGGACTGAACAATCACGATTGGATCAACCGCCACGCCGAATTTGGCATCTTCATCGGCGAAAAATCCTACTGGGGGCGCGGAATTGGCCTGGAAGCCACGCGGCTGATGCTGCACTATGGCTTTGGCCGGCTCAACCTCAACCGCATCTATTTGCACGTCGATGCAGACAACCTGCGCGGCATCCGCTGTTATGAAAAAGCAGGTTATGTACATGAGGGCCGCTTGCGCCAGACCAAGCTGATCGATGGACAGCATGTCGATTGGCTGGTGATGAGTGTCCTGCGTTCTGAATGGGATCAAAAGAAAGGTTAGGAGGAACATGTCTCCAGTCATTCACCACTACTCAACCAAAATGTACGGCGACACTAAACTATACGCCGGAACGGGTTGCCCGGATCTGGCAAAGAAAATCGCAGATTACCTCGGACAATCGCTGTGTGGGCGTGATGTGGTGGTGTTCCCCAATGAAAACCTCTTCGTGAAGCTGCACAGCAGTGTTCGCGGGCAGGATTGCTATGTCATTCAGACCACCTCTGCGCCGGTGCATCGCAATCTGATGGAAATGTTGATCATGCTGCAAACGCTGCGCCTGGACTCGGCCGGGCGGGTCACTGCGGTGATCCCCTATTACTGCTATGCCCGTTCGGACAAAAAAGACCAGCCGCGCGTGCCCATCACCGCCCGGCTGGTGGCTGATATGATCGAAACCGCTGGCGCTGACCGCTATATCACCCTCGATCTGCATTCCGGACAGATCCAGGGCTTCTTCTCCATCCCGGGTGATGTTCTCACCGCGTTCTACATCCTGGTGGATTATCTCAAGGCAAACCTGTATCAGATGCTTAATCCGGTGGTGGTCACTGCTGACCTGGGCTTCGCCAAAAAGGCGCGCAATTATGCCGCCGGGCTGGATGTGCCCATGGCTTTTATCGAAAAACGCCGGGGGACAAACGATTCCCGCTCTCAGGCATTGGCGCTGATTGGCGATGTGGCTGACCGGGATGTGATCATCGCTGACGACGAGGTGGACACAGGCGGCTCGATGATTCAAGCGGTCAACCTGGTCAAGGCTAACGGGGCGCGGAAAATTTATGTCGTCTTTGTCCATCCGGTGCTGTCGGCCAACTGCTCTGAGCGGTTGGCCGCGCTGCCGGTTACCGAGTTCATCACCACCGACACGGTACCCATTTCGCAAGAAAAACGCGTCTTCTTCGGCGACCGCCTCAAGGTGCTGACAGTGGCTCCCTTGTTGGGCGAGGTCATCCGCCGCGCCCATGAAGGTCGCAGCGTGGGCGAGATGTTCAACGAGTGAAACCACAGGACAGGAGCGTCTCAAGACAGGCGCCCCTGTCGCCCTCAACACAACCAAGGACCCTATGCCGGAATTGCCCGAAGTGGAAACCATCGTGCGCGCGCTGCGCGAGGGCGGGCGCAAAGGTCCTGCGCTGCCGGGGCGCACCATTGCCAGGGTGGATTTACGCTGGCAGCGCAGCCTGGCCGAACCCTCCCCACAGGAATTCAGCGCGCGCCTGCCAGGTCAAAGCATCGCCGCCATATCCCGGCGGGGCAAGTTCCTCATTTTTCACCTCTCGCACCACACACTGCTGATCCATCTGCGCATGTCCGGCGACATCCGTGTCGAGGAGGACGCAGCGCCGGAGGCTGCGCACGACCGTCTGCTGCTGATATTCACAGATGGCCTGCGCCTGGTGTTCAACGACCCGCGCAAATTCGGGCGCGTCTGGCTGGTATCCCAACCAGAGCACATCCTGGGCGAGCTTGGCCCGGAACCGTTGGATCCCGCGCTGACCGCTGCAGATTTCCATGCCCGCCTACAGGGCAAGCACCGCCAGCTCAAGCCGCTGCTGCTCGATCAGGGTTTCATTGCTGGTCTGGGAAACATTTACACCGATGAAGCCTTGCATCTCGCCGGGCTGCATCCCCTGCAGCCGTCTCACTTGCTAGGCGTGGAGCAGGCTGCCCGCCTGCTGGCGGCCATCCGCGAGGTGCTGCAAGAAGGCATCCGCCGCAACGGAGCCAGCATCGACTGGGTGTACCGCGGCGGGAGCTTTCAGAACAGTTTTCGCGTTTATCAGCGCGATGGTCAAGCCTGCCCGACCTGCGGCGCACACATCAAGCGCATGGTCATCGGTCAACGCAGCAGCCATTATTGCCCGATTTGCCAGCCATTGTATAATTAATTTTAAGTTCCGGCGAATGATCGGAGGCACCCATGACATTTCTGAGCAATTTGACAGAAGTACAGATGGCGATCATTTTAATGGCAGTCTGCCTGTTGATCGGCATCCTGCTGGGTATTTTGGCAGGCTCACTTTTTCAGGGTAGAAGGAAAGAAACGCAAATACCGGCTGAAATTGCCGATGATGGGGACTCCCCTCACCGCGAAGTACTGCGCCTGTTGCGCGACAACTCGTCTGGTAAACTGGTGGTGCAAATCCAGGGACGCAACATCAACGACGTTGCCGCGCTCTCCGCAGAACTAAAATTGGGCCTGATGCGCACTGCCCGCGAATGGAACGCCTGGCTGGGGATGACCCCGCCGGAAGCCCAGGCTCGCCCGCCGGGTGAGCCGCCGCAGCGGGCTGCATCAGCCACACCCGCCGCTCTCACCCCTTCCCTCACGCCCCCCGCTGCGCCCGACACCCCACAACCGCTGACCCCAGTTCTGCCATCCCTTCCGGTTGAACCAGCCAGGACACCTCTGCCGCCCAAACCCACCAGCATCGTGGGCGAAATAGATGCCATTCTGCAAGCCCACCTGGAAAAAAATCCGATCCCCGGGCTGACCATCCGCCTATCAGAAGACCCGCGCGAGGGGGTCATCGTGTGGGTCAACCTGCAAAAATTTCACGGCATCGAGTCGGTCACCGAGCCACAGGCGCGCGCGCTGCTGAAAGCCGCCGTGGAAGAATGGGAAAAGGGCGCCAGTTTCTCATAAGCCGCAAATTTGATCTCAACGCAACTTTGGGGAAAAACCTGCGTATATAGGGTTGTGGTTTTGCGTGTCAGCGACCACAGAAGGAGAATTTATGTTATCCAGAGTTTCTGTATTGAAGGTTGGATTGGTTTTATTCCTGGCTGCCGGACTGGCGCTGATCAGCACTGGCCCGGTCCTGGCCGCCGAAAATCCGCCGGACGGTCAGATCCCCGCCGGAACAACGATCGATGATGATGTTTTCTTGAATGCCGATAGCGTTAACATGGACGGCAGCGTAAGCGGTTCGCTGTTTGCTGCCGGAAATATCGTGACCATCAACGGCACGGTGGATGGCGATGTCATCGCCATGGCATCCTATGTGGTTGTCGGTTCACAGGCCAGGATAGGCGGTAACCTGTTCGCCGGCGCCCAGGTGGTGGAGGTGCACGGCCAGGTGGAGGGCAGCATCGCCGCCGGCGCCAATGCAATCTACCTCAAGGAGGGCGCCGCGGTCATCCGCAACGCATATCTGGGCGGATTTGCCATTCAAACCGAGGCGGGGAGCCAGATAGGCAAAGACGCCTATCTGGGCGCCTACCAGGCTGACCTGGCGGGAAGCATGGATCGCGACCTGCATCTCGGCGGCGCTGCCCTGGACCTGAGCGGCAGCGTGGGGCGCAATGCGTGGATCGAGATTGCCAGCCCGGCCGACCGTCTGAATACCCCATTCCATCCGATGATGTTCACCCCGCAGCAGCCCGGCCTGCCGCCCATGCCGCCTGAGAAACTGCCCGGACTGCGCATTGCTCCGCAGGCTAAAATTGGCGGAAAATTGACTTACACCAGCTCCACCGAGCAGGCCAGCGCTATTCAGTCTGCTCCAGCGGACGGGGTGGTTTACCAGACACCCGTGCCAGATGAAGCCCAGACAGCTAAAAAGCAGCCCGCCATCGAAGTGCGGTATCCCGTCCTCGGCTGGTTTTTCAAACTGCTGCGCAACCTGGTCACGCTGATGATTCTCGGTGCGCTGGTGCTGTGGCTCGCGCCGGCTGTCCTGCGGCGCGTGGTGGATTTCGCTGCGTCCAAACCGCTGCCTTCCGCGGGTTATGGCGCGTTGAGTGTGTTGGTCGGTTATGCGGGCGCTTTCATCGCCGGGTTGGTTCTTCTCCTGGCGGGCATCCTGATCGCCGTCGTCAGCCTGGGCGGGTTGAGCCGCACGGTCTTCGGGGTTGGCTTCTCCGGGCTGGCGCTGCTCACCGCCGCCTTCACCTTCCTGGTAGCCTACGGCAGCAAGTTGGTGGTGGCATATCTGATCGGCGACCTGTTTGTCAAAAAGGTGATGCCCCAGGCCTCCAGCCCGCACATCTGGGCCTTGGTGATTGGTGTGGTATTCTACGCCATCCTGCGTTCAATCCCCTTCCTCGGCTGGTTGATTGGCATCGCGGTCACCCTGATTGGCTTGGGAGCCATGTGGCTGGCTTACCAGTCACGCCGCGCCCCGGCTCCAGCGGCAGCCTGAACCCAAGTCCAATCGCATTCATAAGCAAATCTATCGCCCTTCTCCTTCGGCTGGGAGAGGGGCGAAATCGGATGCCGGCACTGCTTTACAGCACCATCCCAAACAGCGGCACCAACATTTCTTCCGCACTCAATCCGCCGTGCCGTCCGCTCAACGGATTTTCTTTGTCCGCCCACCACAGAAATGCATCGCCCTGCGCCGCCAGGATGGTATCGCCGATGCGTTCTGCGCTGCGCGCATAGGGCATCCCTTCGCCGAGAACCCCCAGGCGCAGCACCTCATCGGACGGCAACAAGAGGAATTGCCCGGCGAAATTTCTGGCGATATACTCCTGAATTTGCTCCTCCCGCCCGCGCCGCGCGTACAGGTAGGAAAAACGGCTCTCGCCGCTGGGCGGCATCACCAGGCATTCATATAAGCCTGGGTGATTTTTCAACTCATATAAAGGCAGCCGCGGGGTGTACACTTGACCGTGGTCTGAGACCATCAGGAACAGGGTTTTCCCCCGTCCGCGGTGTTTCAGGCTGACCAGGAAGCGTTCCAGCACCATGCTGAAGCTGGCAAATTCCAGCAGCACGCGCTCATCCTGCGGACCGTAGCGGTGAGCCAACTCGTCGAGATCCCCCCAATACAGGTAGGCATAATTGCGCTCATTCTTGCGTGATTCCAAAAGGGCGAGCAAACTGACCCACAGGTCGCTTTGCGTGCGGTAAGGGATGATGTTGACCTGCGGCATGTGCATCAATGAAAGGCCCGAGCGCGCAATGCCGCTCGGCTGAAACGAAAACGGGTTGATGTGATGCGCGGCCAGGTGAGGGCCGAGTGTGGGCACCGGGAGGAAGGACTCGGGCTGGAAACCGGCTTTTTTTAGGCTGCCGGTATCCGCATTGAACGAGGCGGGGGAATGGAAAATGGTATTGGCGATCAGCCCATACTCCTTCATCCACATCTCATAGCCGAGGATGCCGTGCTGCGACGGGCCGACCCCGGTCCACAGGCTGGTCAGCGCGGCAGAGGTGGTACTGGGCACCACACTGGTCAATGCCGCCAGTACGCCATCCGGCAGCAGGCGCGTCCACGCCGCGTGGCCGGCTGCGCGTTCTTCTTCCGGGAAGAGCACCTTTTCAAACTGCAACCACCCCCACCCATCCACCACCAACACAACAATATTCTGGAAAGGGCCGGGGAATTCGTCCAGCAGGTCATCCCACAACGGCTGGCTGCCGCTCAAGCGCGGGATGCCAAACCAGGCGCAGATGCTCGCCGGCAGGTTGGACAGGCAGCCGCCCAAATAGTGCGGATGAACACTGGCTTCACCAAGGTCCAGGCCCGGGATGCGGAATTGGGTCAGTCGGGGCAGCAGGTGCGGAAGAAGGTTGGGCATGTTGTCCTCCAGGCTGGCCGAATTTACAGCACAATCTACAGGATGATCGTTTGAAAGCCGTTCCCTCCCTGTGCTATAATGACTTTGCTTAAATCAGTCGGGTTGGGAGGGATGATCATGAAGCAATGCCGCTGCGAAAAACTGGCTGAGGGGGTCTGTCGCTTTGTGGCCGCGCGGTTTGCCAGGAACATATGCAGTCCATGAATTATATCATCACGGTCTATCCCAGCCTCAGCAAGCATGTGCCCATAGCGTTGGCGGTGGCGGACGCGGTTTTTTGCGCAATTTGTCAACTCCAGCCTTTGCCATTGGAAGCACCCTGCCTGGATTGACTCCCGGGGAGAATCGCGCGATGACCTCCACCCGACAGGATGCCCTCACCGCTCAGCTCAAATGGAAAAATTCCGAAGGCAAACCAGTGACGTTCACGCTGAGAGGTTCTCCCGTCTCCATCGGACGCGCCGCCAATTGCGGAATTGTGCTGTTGAACACGTCAGTTTCGCGCCACCACGCCCGCCTGGAATATGACGGGACCCATTATTTGCTGCGGGATACCAACAGCGCCAACGGGGTGTTTATCAATGGCGCCAGGTTGTCGAATACACCCTGCGCTGTAAAACATGGCGACCTGCTGCGCATCGGCCAGGTGGAAATGTCTTTTAAGATCATCCCAGGTGGGGATTTGGCTCTGTTGGCGGATGCGCCCATCCGCACCACCTGTCTGGAGGTGATCAAAGGTTGGCAGAAAGGTCTGCGTTTCGAACTGACCAGCGAAGAGATCGTCCTGGGCCGTGCTGGATCGTCACCCGATGAGGTTCACATTGCCATTTTGGACCGAGCTGTATCGCGCAAACAGGCGAAAATTATCAGGCAGGGTGATTGTTTCATCCTGACCGACCTGAACAGCGCCAACGGCACGCGGGTGAACGGCATCCTCATCCAAGCGCCACACACTCTCAGAGATGGAGACGCGCTTGAGATGGGCGAAACCGTGATGGTGTTTCACGTCGGCTCGCCAAGTCACTGACCGCGAACGGCATCTACCTCAACGGCAAATATTTCATCACTTGCAGAACAACGCCTGATCCAACCTGACGCGCTCCAGGTATTCCTGCATTTCGCGGATATGTTCTTCTTTCCCGGGATCGCGCAGGCGGCGCGCCGATTCGGTGAAATAGCGATGAATGCGTAAAAAATTGATCTGGCTGCTGAACCAATCCTCATCGCTGAAAGCCCGACCGGCTGTTTCCTCCCATTCCCGCCGCAACGCCAGGCTGCGCTGCATAAAGTCTTCACGCCCCAACGAGTCCATGTCCGCGTCCACAATGATGCACTCCAGCAGATTGCGCGGATTCTGGGGCAGGCGGGTGGCGAGGATTAACTGGCTGATGCGCTCGATTTGCCCGCCAGTGTATCCATACTGCGGCAGCACCTGCCTGGCAATCCGGGCGCTGACCTGCTCATGCTCGTTGATCTGCTCCACAAAACCCACATCATGAAAATAAGCCGCCGTGCACAGCAGCAGCAATTCATCTCCATCGATTTTTTCCAGCGCAGCCAACCGCTCAACCGCCGCAACCACATCCTCCAGCGTATGAAAATAGGAGTGGTAGTAGATATAAGA
>CAZCBJ010000015.1:0-36323 GCA_964496705.1 uncultured Anaerolineaceae bacterium
CGTTGGGCGCCGCGACCCACCCGGCCACGCAGTTGATAAAGCTGCGCCAACCCAAACGTATCTCCCCGGTCCACAATCAACGTATTGGCATTGGGGATATCCAAGCCCGACTCAATGATTGAGGTGCAAAGCAGGACATCAATATCACCGCGGGTAAATCGTTGCATCACTGAAGCCAAATCCATTTCATTCATCTGTCCATGGGCAATGCCAATCCGCGCTTCAGGTACGAGATTTTTCAAATGCCGCTCCATCGCCGAGATGGTCTGCACGCGATTGTGCACAAAGAACACCTGCCCGCCGCGTTCCAATTCGCGCATGATCGCCTGGCGAACCAATCGGGTGGAATAAGGACCGATATGAGTGATGATGGGCAATCGTTCTTCAGGTGGCGTATTAATCGTGGAGATATCCCGAACTCCGGTTAATGCCATATACAGAGTGCGCGGGATGGGCGTGGCTGTCAGGGTGAGGATATCCACCTCAGTGCGCAGCTTCTTGAGATGCTCTTTATGGGTGACACCGAAGCGCTGTTCTTCATCGATGATCACCAGCCCCAGATCCTTGAAGGTGACATCTGACTGGATCAGGCGGTGAGTGCCAATCACAATATCCACCGCACCGCTGTCCAATTTCTTAATGATCGCCTCCTGTTCGCGTGGTTGCCGAAAACGGGACAACATTTCAACGCCTACTGGAAAAGCAGCCAACCGTTGGCGAAAGGTTTCAAAGTGCTGCTGGGCTAAAACGGTGGTAGGCACCAGCATGGCGACCTGTTTTCCGCTCATCACCGCCTTGAATGCCGCACGCAGAGCAACCTCTGTTTTCCCATAACCCACATCCCCGCATAACAACCGATCCATGGGGCGCGGTTTTTCCATATCCGCTTTAACTTCAGTGATTGCATGCATCTGATCAGTGGTCTCGATATAGGGGAAGCTGGCTTCCAATTCTTGCTGCCAGGCTGAGTCGGCAGCAAATGCGTAACCGACGGCTGCCTGGCGGCGCGCATACAATTCCAAAAGTTCGGCCGCCACCTCTTTCACTGCCTCGCGCACACGTTCTTTGGCCTGCGACCATTCTGAAGTGCCCAGGCGGGTCGGATTGGGCTCCTCACCCTCCGCGCCAATATAGCGGCTCAAGCGGTCCGCTTGATGGACTGGCACGTACAACGTGTCTCCCCGATCATACTCCACCTGTAGAAAATCCCGCTCAGTCCCCTCGAGTGTGCGCCGAACCAGACCCACAAACCGTCCGATTCCATAATCAATATGCACTACCCAATCACCGCTGCGTAAATCGGCGTAGTAAGCCTCCGGCGCGTCCGCCAGTGCGCGCTGCGGCTGCCGTGGTCGCGGGCGTTCCCAGCCGAAAATTTCACCGTCACTCAAAAGATGCAGCTTATGTTCTTGGGGCAATTCCAACACCCACCCCTCACCCAGCGTGCCGTCCTGGAAAACCGGCTGCAGCCCAATTCCTGCTTCCCGCTCATGCTCCAACCAGATTTCTTGCAGGCGTCCCACTTGTCGGGAAACGACCACCACCCGTCCGCCAGACTGTAATTTTTCGGCCATATGCTCAACCAGCGGTTTCAAGCGCCCTGCAAAGCGGGGGCCAGGCGAGAATTGTCTGCCCAGTTCCGAAACATCCTGCGAAGTTGCGCGGCCCAGCTCAATCCAGGAATGAGATTCGATGGAATCCTGAATCTCCGACCAACTCAGATAGGGAACAGGGAAACTCTCCGCCAGGATTCCCTCGCGGATGCTGTCCGAGCGCATTTTAACTCCCTGCTCTTCAATTTCATTCGCCGTGCCCTGCATGACATCCAGATCATCCACCACCAACAGCGAAGGTTGGGGCAAATAATCAAGGATCGATGCAGGTGCAGGATGCACCAGCGGCAGATAGAATTCATCCAATTCTTCAGATTTAATGTCAAGGTGAGTTGCGCGTCCGGGCAGAATTTCTCGGGCAGGTGTTACCAGCAGGTCGTCCACTCCCTGGTAGGTGCGTTGAGTGGCTGGATCAAAGCGGCGAATGGTTTCGATCTCATCCCCAAAAAAATCGAGCCGAAGAGGATGATCCTCAGCCGGCGGCCAAATATCCAGTAAACCACCCCTGCGGGAATATTGGCCCGGTTCAAGAACCGTGTCCACCGCCTCATAACCAATCTCAACCCACGAGCGTTGCAATGATTCAAGCGATACAGTGATCGATGGCCGTAAGACTCGGGTTACTTTCAAGAAATCGCGGCGTGGGAGTGTGCGCGCCATCACTGCGCGGACTGTGGCAACCACCAACGGCGGTTGGATGGGTTTTTCAACTGAAGGCATGTGATAACGGGATAAACTGGTCAGCGCATGTACCCGTTCTCTTCGGGTTGAGTTGCCCCAGGTTGCCTGCTCATAGAACAGCGGGTTGGGCTCGCGAAAATGCCGCAGGTTGATCTGATTGCCCCAAAAGCGCAGTTCATCCATGATGGTCAGCGTATGGTCTGAGCGATCGGTTAGAAAAAGGATGGGACAACACAAGTCCTGGTAGAGCGCAACCAGGACGGGAATCCGCGCCGCCCTTAATAATGCCAATCCCGGCAGATGCTGTTGATTGCGTAATTTTTGCAATAGATCCTGGTATGCCGGCAAGCTGCGCAGAAAATCCAGAATCATACCTCACCTCGATCTGCCTGACCATTAAACTGGTTCATCGCTGATTCGATCCCGTCCACGATAAACACCTGCACCGACTGCACCGCTCTGGAAAGCGCCTGAGCAATCAAATCCAATTCATCTCGAGAGAAATCCTGCAACACATAATCTGCTCCGCTCATCTGACCGGGGGGACGACCAATGCCGATCCGCATCCGGGGGAATTCCTGTGTGCCAAGTTGTTGTATGATGGAGGCGAGCCCCTTTTGACCGGCTGATCCACCGCCCGGGCGGATACGCAATACACCCACCGGCAGATCCAAATCGTCATGAATCGCCAAAAGATTGGTCAGCGGCACTCGGTAAAATTTCAACAAGGAGGACACTGCCTGCCCCGAAAGATTCATAAAAGTCTGCGGCTTTGCCAGAATAATGCGGCTGTCATGATATTTTCCGCTTCCGGTCATCGCGCGGGACTGGATGCGGCTTAACCGGATTTCCAAAGTGGCGGACAACTTATCAATCACCATATATCCTGCATTGTGACGATTGTTTCGGTATTCGCGCCCAGGATTACCCAACCCTACAATCAGATAGGTGGATAAGGTTTCATCCTCGCGGACATCATGGGTACGGAATCGGAAGAGTGGCACGGCTGAATTCCTGATAACGGGTTTGTCCGCTTATCGATTGCGGCGGATTTGAGTGAGCCAACGGTAAAAAAGCAGCAATAAAAATAGGATCAGGGCGCTGATGCCCCCCAAGAATATATGCCGGATCAATCTGGCATTGGTAACGCTGGCTGGATTGACAGGCAGGGGCGTTGCCGTTGGGTTGTCCATCGCCTCTTCACTGGATTGTGTAGGAGGATCATCTGGCAACACCGCAGCCTGCCCATCCATTGCAGGAGCAACGGTCTCGATGGGCGTGTAATTACGAACCCGCAAGCCGTCTACAATGGTCTCTACTTCCTGCCCATCACTTAAAATGACCATAATTCGCAGACGATATTCGCCATCTGCAATGGTGGTGGTATCCCAGGCTGCCAGCGCACCATCCTTGACGGAATCACGGCTTTGTTGGATCAAATACCAGGTATCCGTGGGGTCATTTGCAAAGCGAAAGGATATTTCGCAGGATGCAAAATCTGTCACTCGACTGGTACCCGTGATGGTCACGACACCCTGGAGTGCATCACCCGGACCGGGTGAAGTGATCTGCGGTTTTTCAAAGATCCACCCCACCCCATCCAGCCCCAGCCAGACAATCAGGCAACACCTTAAAAACACATTCATCGCAACAGGTAAGTTTAACATGAACAAGATAAAGATGCAAATTTGATTTTTTGTTAATTACCCTGTGATTGAATTTTTAATATATTATTCTATTTTATTTGACAAATTTCTTTTCGGCATGTTATACTGCTTAAAGAGAAGAGGATCGGCAAATACAGCCATGCCCACCACACGCGATAGAATCCTGGAAACGCTACTGATTCATCCCCGCTCCACCATCAACCAATTGGCGCAAGCGGTGGGCATTAATGGCATTTCGGTGCGACACCACCTTTCCACCCTTCAAGCCGATGCGTTGGTCACCAATGAAGAGGAGCGGCATGGGGTTGGACGCCCGCGCATGGTGTATCTGCTGACCGACAAAGGGCGGGAACGATTCCCGACAAATTATCTGCGACTGACCAATCTGCTGCTGGACCAAATGACCACCACCCTCTCGGAAGCCGTGGTCATCCGCCTGTTCGAACAAATTGGCGCCAACATGGCTGCCAGTCAATCCGGCAAATTGACCAACCTGACCATGCCCGAAAAACTCAACCTGATCCAGAAGCTGCTCGAAGAGGAAGGTTTTACCATTCAATGGGAAAAACGCGGCGACCAGTATTTGATTCATGAAATCACTTGCCCTTATTTCCACATCGGACAGCAACATCCTGAAGTCTGCCGGGTTGATCAGGCAGTGATCTCTTCGATTCTGGCCATCCCGGCCGAAAAGGTGCAATGTGTGTTGCGCGGTGACAGCCGCTGCACGTATATCATTCCGGGGATGAGTCGTCCCAGCAAAATGGAGCGCGTGAAATGAGTGAGGACACCCCCAAAAGCCAGCTTGTCTGGGATATGGATTCTCAAGAACCTGATCTGGCCCAAACCCTTCGCGATGGATTACGCGAAATTAACGACCCCGAGATCCACCTGAACATCATTCAACTCGGCCTGGTGCGCAATGTCATTCTCGAGCCTGAAAGGGCGATCGTAAAAATGATTCTCACCACCCCCTTCTGCCCCTATGGACCCTCAATGTTGGAAGCCACCCGGCAAAAAGCCGAAAACATCCTGGGGCGCGAAGTGCACATCGACCTGGGATTGGAGCCGTGGGATTTTTCGATGATGGAAGACGGACTGGGTGGAGAGTGGGGGTTGTTCTAGGGTAACTGGTAAATCATTGGGTGGGTCAGACTTCCTGACCCACCCCTTTTTTTTTGTTCAACTGACTTTAAAGAGATTCATCAATCGCATGGCTAGCGACATATCGCCAACCAGCTTGAGTTTGCCCTGCATAAAGGCGCGGGTGGGATCCGTTTTCCCGGTGATGACGTCCAGGAATAACTTGCCATCCGCAATCAACTTTAATTTCGGGTTGGCAATTGTGCCTTTTTCAATTTTACAGGTTTTGTCCTTGATGGTCAGAACCCATTCGCCCCCACTTTCGCCGGTCAATTGGAATAAAATGGTCGCGTCAATCCCTGCAGATTTTTCGGCTTGAAAAACACTGGGCATGCGTTCCATCAATTCGGCGACGGTAAATTCAGCCATATTGGTCTCTCCTTTTGGATGATTTTTTGATGCTGGCTAGATTTTAGCATAAAATATAGTGCAGATGATTGGCACAAGTTTCCATCGTTTCGCTTGAAAATCTTATATGTGATCCAGGATGTTTTATGCGCTCAATTTATTTTCCTGCTGTCAACAAGCCGCCCACCACCAACCTGAGTCGATCGGAAATCCAGGCAGCCCTGGCAAACCAAGATGGGCTCTTATGGGTAAGCCTGGAACAACCAGGTGATGAAGAAATATTGGACATCCTCGGGAATATTTTCCATTTCCACCCACTCGCCATTGAGGATTGCCAATCGGTCGGCCCACAGCCCCCCAAGGTGGACGATTTTGGCGACTACATCTTTATCATCGCTGGGGCTATTCATCCAAACCACTCGCTGGATGAATTGCAAACGGTGGAGCTCAACCTGTTCCTCGGCCAGAATTATCTGGTGACCAGTTGTCGGGATAAATCTTTGCACGCCGTAGATATGGTTTGGAGAAAACTGGAGCGCGACGAGCGACTGCGGTTGAACGGATCAGATTTCCTTTGCCATGCTGTGCTGGATGTGCTGGTGGATGATTACATGCCCTATCTGGATCAGATGGATGAAGAGATAGAATGGTTGGAGGACCGCGTGATCTCTCAACCCGACCCGGAGACCCTGCAGCGCATATTACTGCTCAAGCACAGTGTCATGTCCCTGCGGCGCATCATTTCACCCCTGCGTGAGGTGGTCAACCGCCTATCACGGGATGAGTTTAAAATGATTGACCAACAGAGCCGAATTTACTTCCGCGATATCTATGATCACCTCGTGCGCATTCAAGATCTGAGCGAGTCCATCCGCGACATCGTCAGCGGCGCGCAAGATATCTACCTGAACTCAACCTCCCTGCGGCTTAACGAAATCATGAAGGCTTTGACGATTGTCTCGACCATTTTCCTGCCCATGTCCTTTATTGCCGGCGTATACGGCATGAATTTTCAATACTTTCCAGAAATACGCTGGAAATTAGGTTATCTGTTTGTATGGATCATCTTCTTGTCGATCCCGGCAGGAATGTTATTGTATTTTAAAAAACGAAAATGGTTTTAGGAGGTTAAGTTGGCGATCAGCATCCTGACCGACAGTTGCGCAGACCTCAGCCAGGAATTATTGTCAAAATTTAAAGTCTTTAGAATACACCTGACGGTCTTCATCAATAACCAAACCTATCGCGACGGTATGGATATCACGCTGCCGGAGCTCTACCGCCAGGTTGACTTGGGCGGACAATTGCCTAAAACTTCAGCACCCTCGGTGGCAGAGTTCATCAGTTTTTTTGAAAGGGCCCCGGGTGAATTAATCTTCATTGGCATCAGTTCGAGCTTATCAGCCACATTGCAGAATGCGAAATTAGCTGCAGAAAGCCTCCCTGGAAGAGAAATTCACATAATCGATTCAAAGAATCTATCCACAGGTACCGGCCTGCTGGTCCTACACGCAGCGGATTTGCGAGAAAAAGGGAAGAGCGCAGACCAGATTGTGAAAAGTGTTGAGACACTCATCCCAAGGGTGCGAACATCTTTTGTGATCGATACCCTGGATTACCTTTATAAAGGTGGCAGATGCACTTCAATGGAGAGTGTGGTGGGCAGCCTGCTGAAAATCCGTCCGGTCATCGAAGTAAGAGCGGATGGCACCCTGGGTGTAAAAGAAAAAAACCGCGGCTCTCGCCTACGCTCCATGATAAACTTGCTGGATGATTTCAGAATCCGCTTGCCCGAAATTGACCTTCACCGGGTTTTTGTCACCCATTCAGGCTGTGAAGACGACGCTCAATTCCTGGCCAAGGAGTTAAACAATATGGCGTCCATCCAGGAAGTGATCATCACCACCGCAGGTTGCACGGTGTCCAGCCATTGCGGACCCAACACGATTGGCATCATGTATTTAACTAAATAGAAAAACCCGGATATTGGTGTTGATTGAGCTCGGCTCAGATCAATTCCATTTGTTTGCCAACCGTGTAGAAGATATCCAAAACCCGGTTCATTTGCTCTTCTGTGTGACTGGCCATGTAACTGGTGCGCAGCAGTTGCCGACCCGGAGCCACAGCCGGTGAGATGACCGGGTTGACGAACACCCCAGCCTCAAACAGCGCCTTCCAGGTGAAGAATGTCTTTTGATCGTCGCCAATCAAAATGGGAATTACGGGAGTCACTGAGTGACCGGTATTGAATCCCATTTCCTGATAGGCCGTGCGCATACGGTTTGCAATTTGATTAACCCTATCCACACGTTCCGGTTCTTCACGCATCACCTGCAGCGCAGCCAAGGCTGCGGCAGTGTTGGCGGGTGGAATACTTGCGCTGAAGATCAAAGCCCGTGCGAAATGTTTTATGTAATGCACCACGGGTTCATCGCCAGCTATGAATCCGCCCAAGGATGCAAACGACTTGCTGAAGGTGGACATGATCAAATCAACATTTTCGGTCATGCCAAAGTGGGCCGCAGTGCCGCGACCACCACCCAAAACGCCCATGGCGTGTGCGTCATCCACCATCAACCGGGCGCCATACTTCTGCGCCAGCGGCACCAGTTCAGGCAACGGCGCAATATCTCCCTCCATGCTGAATAAACCGTCGACGACAATTAACTTGCCAGCATCAGCAGGGAGTTTCTTCAAGATACGCTCCAGATTCTCCATGTCATTATGGCGGTAGCGCTCGATCTGACCATAGGATAGACGGGCGCCATCCACTATGCTGGCATGGTCGTCCTTATCCATGATCACGAAGTCTCCCCGTCCGACCAGTGCGCTGACGGTGCCCAGGTTGGTCTGCATCCCGGTGGAGAAAACCAGCGCGGCTTCCTTACCCACCCACTCAGCAAGTTCCTGCTCCAATTGCTCGTGCATTTCTAGTGTGCCGTTCAGAAAACGTGAACCTGTGCAGCTCGTTCCAAAACGCGCAATGGCATCCTGGGCAGCCTGGCGGACTTTGGGATGGGTGGTCAATCCAAGATAATTGTTCGAGCCGCACATGATTAAACGATGTCCCTTGTAGATTACTTCGGTCCCCTCTGTTTCCGTCAATGGGATGAAATACGGATAAAAACCAGCTTTCATGGCATCTTTGGCCGTGTTGAAACCGTAGCATTTTTCGAAAATATCCATGGAAACCTCTTCGCCTCAAGGAATGGTTCATAAAAACTTTGCTTGTTGCAAGACAGGAAAACTGTAAATTATGAGTTTCTAATTAAAATTGGGCTGATTATAACATAAAGGCCATGCCGTTTAATTATCACGGCGCAATAATAAGTCAGTTAATTCCAGTAACACTTCGCGCATTAATGGCTCGGGGCAGGCGCGGCTGAGATGGTCCTTGGCCAGGTGGGTGAGGCGGTCCGCTTCCTGTAGTGTCGCCTCGTATGCGCCTTCCGCCTTCAATAACTCAGCAAGCTGCACAACCTCTTCTGGATTAATTGGACCTGAGCGCCACCGCTCTGTAAAAGCGCCTTTTTTTTTCAAAGCATGTAGAACCGGATAGGTTTTTTTTCCACTCACCAGGTCGCTTTCAATGGATTTTCCAGTGCGCTGTGCATCGCCCCAAATGCCCAACCAGTCATCCACCGTCTGAAATGCCAGGCCAAGCGCCAGACCATAATTGCGGTAGGCGCGCACTTTGGCAGACGCAGCGCCGCCCAGCAGCGACCCCATCTCACAACACGTGCCTATCAACACGGCGGTTTTATTGGTGATCATTGGCCAGTATGCTTCGAGCGGGAGCTCAGTTTCACGCTCATAAGAAATATCCAGAAATTGTCCATGTGTCAGATCAATGCAGGCGCGTTGAAATATTTTCGCAATTTTCACTGTCATTGATGGTGTGCAGTGCTCTACCAGCGAAAGAACCGATTGGTTGGCAAGCGAGAACATCAGATCACCCGCATTGATCGCCTGGGCGATGCCCCAGTCTACCCAAAGTGCATTTCGACCGCGGCGCTGCGGGCTTTGGTCTTGAATGTCATCATGTATCAACGAAAAGTTGTGCAGCAGCTCCACTGCCGCAGCCACCGGCAGCGCCTTGCGCCACTCACTACCGGCTGCCTGGCAGCACAGCAGAACCAGTAGAGGCCGGATTCGTTTTCCCTGTGCATCAGGCCCCGCTCCCGGGCCTTCCCACCCCATGTGGTATTCCAGCATATAGCGCAAATCATGATAAAGATCAGCTTCCACCTGTGCCACTTCCCGCTTCAAATGCTCTTCGACCGCAGGCATCATCTCCGCCATCCATTGATGCAGGCTTGTCATTTGGTCATTCCTTTTGCAAATTTGCCCGGCGTAAATCGGAAAGATTTCTTGCTGCAACCACAAACATCACGATACGGATTTGTTGGATCAATGCGCTGATTAAAGCGAGCACTTCTTCCTGCGAAATAACGGCAGCTTTGAGGAACGGTCCTGCCATTCCCCCCAGGTCCGCCCCGAGCGTGATCGCCTTGGCCACATCCAGGCCATTTTTCATGCCGCCTGTCGAAAAAATCGAGATATCTGCAGCGCCTCGCCGGGCCATTTGAATCGATTCCGATGTGGGAATACCCCAATTGCGAAACGAAGCCGCCACCCGGATGAAATTTGGTTCTTGCAGGCGATACATCTCCACCTGCGACCAAGAGGTTCCTCCCGCTCCGGCAACATCAATCGCGCTCACCCCTGCGGAGCGCAACAGGCGTGCATCCTCCTCCGATATGCCCCAACCGACCTCCTTCACAATCACTGGGACGGGTAACGCGCGGCAAACTTTCTCAATTTTGCCAACCAGCCCGCTGAAATTGGTGTCTCCTTCGAGCTGCAAAGCCTCTTGAAGCGGATTGAGATGCAGTATCAACCCGTCGGCTTCGATCATATCCACCGCCTGCTGGCAGTGCTTCAGGGTGTATTGGTAATTTAGCTGGACAGCGCCAAGATTGGCAAACAGCAGGATTTTGGGCGCAACCTGTCGCACTTTGAAGGTATCGGCCAGCTCAGGGTGCTCAATCCCCACCCGCTGAGAGCCGACCCCCATCGCCACACCCGCCTTCTCAGCCGCCCAAGCGAGCCGTTCATTGATCAACGCAGCCTCAGATGTGCCGCCGGTCATGGAGGATATCAACAACGGCGCAGCCAGTTTTTTGTTGAATAATGTCAGAGATGTGTCCACCTCGCTCAGATTCAACTCAGGCAGCGCGCGATGCACATAGTGATAGCGTTCAAATCCCGAGGTCAAGGAGGAGTTGACATCCTCTTCCAGGTTAATGCGAATATGATCCGATTTACGTGAGACAAGACCAGATGGATCAGGCATTTTCTATCCTTTAAACCGCACCCAAACCTTCTCTGCTGGGTTAACCCCAGTATACCAAACGAACTCTCCTCTTCACGGTTTTTTTTATCATTCTGGAAAACTTCACCAACCTTGACAGATTAGTCAGGAAAGTTACAATTCAAACCAGCAAAATTTTGATCACCATATTCCGGAGGAAACCAATGTCAGATATTTTTGAAGAAGTTGCCGATATCATCGCGAATGAATTAAACCTTAGCGAT
Source organism: uncultured Anaerolineaceae bacterium (assembly GCA_964496705.1). Taxonomy (GTDB): domain Bacteria; phylum Chloroflexota; class Anaerolineae; order Anaerolineales; family Anaerolineaceae; genus CAZCBJ01. The sequence continues at coordinate 11,051 of CAZCBJ010000015.1, forward strand.
GAGGAAAAGAAAGGCATCAAACCAGAAACCAGAATCATCGAGGATTTGAAAGCCGACTCGATGGAGCAGTTCTTCTTGATCGAGAGCTTCTCCACCAAATTCAATCTGACGATCTCCGACAAGGATGCTCAATCGATTAAAACGGTCCAAGATGTGGTTGACTTCATCAACAAATAGTAACCAACACAAATCCACTCTTTTTTGATTTATCGATTACAGAGTCGAAACCTACTTTTTTTATTCACCGGATCAGGCATTCAGGGATTTGCTCGGGGTGATGAGCAACGCGCACCCCGATGGCCTCGAGTGCCTGAATTTTTGATTCTGCAGAACCTTTACCCCCTTCGATAATCGCGCCAGCATGCCCCATTCGACGACCTGCAGGAGCCGACCGACCGGCAACGAAAGCCACCACTGGCTTGGTCATTCTCAAAATCAGATCAGCAGCGTCTTCTTCACCCGTGCCCCCGATTTCGCCGATTAATACCACTTGATCGGTATGCGGGTCTTCCTCGAACATTTCCAATATTTCCGAGTATGTGCTGCCAATCAACGCATCTCCTCCGATCCCCACGCAGGTGCTGACCCCCAAATCGTTCTGGTTTAAAGCATTTAGAACCTCGTAAGTCAATGTCCCAGACCGAGAGACAACCCCGATATTACCGGGCAGGGCGATGCTGCCAGGAATAATCCCCACCTTTGCCTCACCAGGCGAGATGGCGCCCGGACAGTTGGGACCGATCAGCCTTACGTTTTTCTGCTTGATGATCGCCAAGACGCGGGTCATATCAGCCACTGGCACCCCTTCGGTAATGCAAAATATCAACCGTATGCCCGCATCAGCCGCTTCGAGGATGGCATCAGCGGCATTGCGCGGAGGGACAAAGATGATGCTGGTGTTTGCACCCGTAACCTCACATGCAATGCGCGCGGTATCAAACACCGGGATTTTTCCTTCCAATACCCATTCGCCCCCCTTTCCCGGCGTGACACCCGCGACCACATTTGTCCCGTAATCCAACATATGCCGGGTATGAAACAAACCCTCATGTCCAGTTATCCCCTGCACCAGTAACAGAGTTTTCGAATCGATCAGGATGCTCATTTCATTGCCCCCCTCTGGCTAAGATGGCAGCCTGGTTGGCGGCTTCAAGCAAAGATGAAACCGTGATGATATGTTCACCTTGCAATAACCTCAATCCCTCAGCGGCGTTTGTCCCCGCCAAACGAACCACAATGGGCACCTGAGGTTGTATTTCGTGGATGGCAGTCATCAAGCCTCTGGCGACTTCGTCACAGCGAGTGATGCCTCCAAAAATGTTGACCAACACCACCCGCAAATGAGGATCCATCAAGACAATTCGCAAACCGGCTGCGACTTTCTCCGCGCTGGCTCCACCTCCAATATCCATAAAATTCGCCGCATCCCCGCCGCACATCTTGATCAGATCCATGGTGGTCATGGCCAACCCTGCCCCATTTACCATGCAGCCAATTTGCCCATCCAGTTGAATAAACGAAAGCTCATATTTCCGCGCCAGGCTTTCGGCCGGTGTTTCTGTATCCAGATCTCGCATTTCCACAATTTCAGGATGCCGAAACAACGCGCCGTCATCCACGATCATTTTTCCATCCAGGCTTAATAAACGCTGATCTGCGCTGATGACCAATGGGTTGATCTCTGCCAGGATGGCATCATTCTCTGCAAATACTCGCCATAGATTTAACGCGATGACAAGAAAAGCCTTCCAATGTGCTTTGGAAATGTCAATCGCCACCGCGATATCACGCGCCTGATATTCTCGCAACCCCAGTAAAGGGTCAATTCGAATGATGTTGATTTTTTCCGGCGATTGGCGGGCTACTTCTTCAATATCCATACCACCGGCAGCCGATGCAATCAAAACCGGCTGACTGGATTGGCGCTCGATGGCCACAGCAAGGTACAACTCCTGAGCAATATTGACTGCCTCATCCACCAGCACCTTGCGCACTGGATATCCTTTGATATCCATAGCCAATATCTGACCCGCCACTTCTTCTGCTTCTCTGGGCGTCCTGGCCAGCCGGATACCACCCTCTCTGCCTCGCCCACCCACCAACACCTGAGCTTTGATCACCACGCGACTGGCCAGTTCTTCAGCGACATGTCTGGCTTCAGTGGCAGTGGATGCAATTTTTCCTTTGGGTACAGGGATACCATAACGCGCAAAAATCATCTTGGACTGGTATTCATGTAGTCTCATTTACGCTCACATCCATGTCGCAAGAAATTCCGCGCCTGGCTAATTCCGCGGCGGCGACGCAATCAATGGAAATAATATAAAAGAAAAAATGGGGATTTGAAAAAAATTATGTCGCTTGCCAAACCATACAGCCGACAACCCGGGGGTTACCCGGGCTGCCGGCTGTGTTCCTGTCGTTCTTATGAACCCTTGAGGAATTCTTCAAGTGCTTCTTTACTGATACGAAATGCATTACCAATCTTGCGAGCTTTCAGGTCGCCCGCATTGATGGCTGCCACAACATCTTCCTCGGATACCTTCAAGAAAGCCGCCGCTTCGGAAGGCGTCATCACCGAAGGCATGGATGCAGGCGCAGCACCACCTGCCGGTGCGCCAGCTTGTTGGTTTTGCTGCATATTGGAAAGAGAGGTGCTGAGGACATTGCCAATCCCCACACCTGCGCCGATGCCAGCCGTCAGACCTGCACCGCCGCTCGGGTTCTGGGCTGCTTCGCGCAACGCATCCGCTGCCTGAAGCTGGGTGTAGGTCTGCATGTCCAAAACACCCATATCACGCAGTTCCTGAGCTGATTTATCGGAAGGCTTCAGGTTGCCGATGTAGAAGGATTTCAAGGTCAAACCTATGGCGGCAAAATCATCCTGTGCCTTGGCACGCACCCCTGCGCCCAGTTCTTCGGTCAGCCCGATCAGTTCAACCACGCTATGCTTGGTGGCTGTCTCACCCAGCAGATCTTGCAGCTTGGAGAGGAGCATCATACGCAAACGATTTTCAATCTCCGCTGTTCGGTACATCCCTTGAGCGCCAACAATCTGGGTCACAAACTGCTGCGGATCGCGAACTTGGAAGCTGTAAGCCCCAAAACCCTGCAGCAGAGCCACTCCCAGCCCCATGCCTGGATTGCGAACGATGATCGGCTGAGGAGTGCCCCATTTGCGGTCGGCAAATTCACGCATCGACACGAAATACACTTCAGCCACGAAGGGTGTGCGGTCATTGAAGGCTTTCCCGATGAAATCGATGACCTTGGGAATGTTGGCAGTCACGATCGTATGCGTACCAGGGCTAAATGTATCCAGAGCCTGACCGCCCCGGAAAAAGACCGCACGTTGTGACTCGCGAACGATCACCTGCGAGCCAATGCGCAGATCGGCCACGCCTTGCTCGGGAAAACGATGGACGATCTCATCCATCATCTCGCTTGGATATTCGACAACATCAAAAATTCTTGCCATTTTTCACTCCAGTTTTTCCATAATCATTGCATGAGAAAACGAAAGGAATTATTGAGATGCTTCAGCCGGACCACCGCGCATAACTTCAGAGCGGCGGTTGAAAGCTTCCACAGCCTGCTGAGAGAGGGCAGTCAGGTTGCGGATGGCTGCCGGCAAACCCTCAGTCCCCAATGAGGATTCGATGTTATCCACCGCTCGGTTGATCTCATCCGCCATCCCCAGAAGCGCCTCGTCATATTGATACACTTTAGCCAATTCTTCCTGGTTCACCTTGGTGGCTTCAAAGAAGCTGGAATAACCATAAGAAGCCGTGCGGATGCGGTCAATGAATTGGCGAAGCTTAATGGCTGCAGATTCCAAGTCATCAATATATTCAATGGCGCCCTGGCCGATCAAGTCACGTTGCAGAGCAGAGACGCGTTGCCAGATTTCGTCGAAACGATTAGCAATCGCCTCGCGCAGCAACTTGTCAGATGCCCGCCGATTTTGGCGCTCGATATATCCGTTGAATCCCGGAACTTTTCCGAGAATCTTCCGAATAATGTCCTGATCGCCTGTAACACGCTCAAATAAATCGCTCATCCTTCCTCCTTGATTCGATAGATTGCTTGGGGGTTTATTTTCTGCCGGATCTGCAACCGGCTTACAAGATACATTATAGCTTTTTTCAACCTGGGTAACAATATCGTTTCCTGATAAGAGGCATTAACCAACCCTCAATTCTCTCTTGATTGTAAGGGATTTGTAATTAAAAACCATTGATTTTCTATTCGGGATAGATATAATATACATAGAATTTATTTTGTGAACGGGAAGGAGGTGAAAAAACATGATGTTCTCCCCTAAGGAAAAAGGTCAAGGTTTGGTAGAGTACGCATTGATTCTCGTTCTCGTAGCTGTTGTCGTTATTGTCATCCTCGCTTTGCTCGGTCCGGCTATTGGCAGGATCTTCAGCAACATCGTCAGCGCCATCTAGGCGCCCTCCTTCTTCATCATCGCTCTGAAAGACCCCGGTCGCGGGGTCTTTCTGCCTTAAATAAATATACGCAAGGTTGGCATAAAAGTTGCATTAATTTACTTGCCTAGACCTGACAAAACTGTCAGGGGTCTGAAAATTCGATTGCATTTCAGACTTTTGCCGTATAATAGTATCATACACTTGTAGGAGGAGGATTCTATGGCTCCAGGTCAAAAACGCAGTGGTGGTCGGATTTTCTTTATTCTCGCGATTGTTATCGTGCTTCTACTGGTAGCCGCGGTGGTTGCGATTCAATTTCTCCCCAGGTTGATCTCACTCCCCTTCAACATTCCTGGAGTTTCCCAGGCTCCTGAAGAGGTGGTGCCTGTGGCGACCCCCACTCCGCCCACAGTCAAGGTGGTAGTGGCTGTTCAACCAATCGCAAAGGGCGATGTCCTCAATCCAAACAACGTCATGGAATCGGATATGCCTGTGACTGAATATTACACCGAAGGTCTGTTTATCTCGGATATCAATGAGGTGTTGAATAAACGAGCGCGCATCGATCTGCAGCCAGGTACACCTCTCTCAAAGGCTCTGATCGTGGATAAAGGCTCTCTGCCGTCCTTCGATATCCCCGAAAACTATGTGGCCATCTCCATCCCCATTTCGCGCCTGGGTGTTCTGGGGTATGCCTTGGAGAATGGCGACCACGTTAACGTGATCACCACCTTGATGCTGGTTGATTTGGATCCCAACTATCAGACCATTCTCCCCAACCTGGCAGTGGGCGTGATCGCCCCCGGAGAAACCTGCACGCTGTATGGCGAAGATCAGGAGAATTGCGTCACAGAACTGGCCATGAAAATCAACGCCAAGTCTGTGGATGTGGTTCAGGGCCGAACGGAACTGGATCCGGCAATCAACCAACCAGTGTATATCGTTCCTTCTGAACCCCAGCGCCCCCGCCTGGTCAGCCAGACTCTGATCCAGGATGCCATCGTGTTGTATGTGGGCGAATTCAGTAGAGAAGCGTACATGTCCGGCACCAGCCAGCTGCCGACCGCCACACCGGTCCCCGCAGAAGCCGCACCCGCAGAAGGTCAGGCGCCCCCCCCTGCTCCGGTTGAGCCTGTCAAACCCGATATCATCACCCTGGTGGTTTCACCCCAGGATGCTGTCACACTGAATTATCTGGTTGCCGCCGGTGCAAAGATCAACCTGGCATTACGCCGGGCTGGAGACGCCTCCCGGATTCAAACTGAAGCCGTTACGCTGCAATTCATCATGGATCAATACACCATTCCCTTGCCCGCCAAGCAGCCGTATGGCACAGAAAAGTTCAAGGATGACACATTGGTGCCGGCAGAACAGCCTGTCACGCCTTAGTGATCCATCGCTAATTACGATTTGACCACCTGTCTGGAGAGGGTGAATGCCTGTACAAGAAAAAATTCGCGTACTGATTGTAGATGACATCCCCGATACTCGGGAGAACATCCGCCGTCAGCTACAATTTGACCAGAACATCGAAGTCGTTGGGTTCGCCAGCAGCGGCAAGGACGCCATCGAACAAGCTGTCCAGGTGAAACCTGATGTTATCATCATGGACATCAATATGCCGGATATGGATGGGATTGTTGCCACCGAAACGATCCGGAAACGGGTGCCCTTTGTGCAGGTTGTCATCCTATCCGTGCAAACAGACGCAAGTTATATGCGCCGGGCAATGTTGGCAGGCGCGCGGGATTTCCTCAGCAAACCACCCGGGATCGATGATTTGATCAACGCCATTCGCAGGGCTGGTGCGGTTGCCCGCGAAGAAAAAGCCAAGGAAGCACAAGCCTTTGTTCCCACCCAAGCTCAGGGTACCATCAGGGCTGGCAGCCGAATGGGTGCCAAAGGTCACGTCATCGTAATTTACAGCCCTAAAGGTGGAACGGGTTGTACCACCATCGCTACCAACCTGGCGGTCGCGCTTCAATCCTCTTCCGCATCCACCATATTGGTGGATGCCAACTTGCAATTTGGCGATATACCTGCCTTTCTAAACGAACAAGCCAAAAACACCCTGTTGGACCTGAGCACGCGCGCAGAAGAACTAGATGCAGATATTGTCGATAGTGTGGTCATGAAACATGCGCCCAGCGGTATTCATGTGTTGGCTGCGCCGCAGACAATTGATCAGGGCGAGAGTGTTCGAAGCAACCAGGTGGTCAAGTTATTGGATTTCTTGAGGACCATTTATAACTATATTGTGGTGGATACCTCCACCTATTTGACGCCGGTTGTTCAGGATGCACTGGTGGAATCCGCAGACATCATCGTTCTGATCACCACCCAGGATATTCCATCCATCAAGAACGCCAGCTCGTTCCTGGTCGTTACAGATCAGGCTGGAATTCCACGCGCTCGGATTGTTTTCGTCATGAACCGTTATGATCGGCGAATCGCCATCACACCCGAAAAGGTTGGAGAACGACTTCGCCAGGAAATCTCTGTGGTCATCACGCTAGATGACCGCAGTGTGGTCAGTTCTTCCATCATCCGCGGTGTTCCATTCATGATTGACAAGAAAACCGAAGCGGTGAGTAAGGGCATTCTCTCATTGGTGGATACAGTCAAGGAACGTATCACAAAGCTGGAAAACCAGGAAGAACCTGCATTGAGGTTTTAATTTAGAGGAAAAGAGGAGTAGCGCATGTCGATTTTGCGACGTCTGCAAGGAGGTGAGGGCGAACAATCTGGCAAGGACTCTGGAAACAATTCACAGGGTGGTCAGCCAGGGGGATTGCAGGCACGCAGAATTTCTGCCCCGCCGGCTTCATCCCAGCAAGATACTTACCTCGACCTCAAACTACGCGTTCAGCGCAAATTGCTGGCCAGCCTGGATCCCACCACAGATGTGACCAAGACTGCCGAAGTTCGAAAAACTATTCTAGAGTTGTTCGAACAGATCCTTTCCGAAGAGAACATCGTCCTGTCGCGCCCCGAACGAGCACGCCTGTTTGAGCAGATTGCTGCTGAAATTCAAGGGCTGGGACCCATCGAACCACTGCTCAACGATGACACCATCACAGAAATCATGGTCAACGGACCTCGCAATATATACGTGGAACGCAATGGAAAGATTTTACGGGTTCCGGTGGCCTTCGAAAATGAGGAGCACCTGATGCGGATCATTGAGCGCATCGTGTCTCCGCTTGGCAGACGCATTGATGAGTTGAGTCCTTATGTGGATGCGCGTTTGAACGACGGCTCGCGCGTCAACGCGGTTATCCGCCCCATTTCGCTGGTCGGGCCGATATTGACCATCCGAAAATTTTCTCGTAACCCCATCACGGTTGATCAGTTGATCCAATTTGGCTCCATCACCCCTGAAGCGATTGAATTTCTCAAAGCCTGTGTGGAAGCCAGGGTCAACATTGTCATTTCCGGCGGCACTGGCTCAGGAAAGACTACCCTGCTCAATGTTCTTTCAGGCTTTATCCCGGCGGATGAACGCATCGTCACCATCGAAAATGCAGCCGAATTGCAACTCCGACAAGAACATGTGGTAATCCTCGAGTCCAGACCGCCCAATATTGAAGGCAGAGGCGAGATCACCATCCGGCAATTGGTGATCAATTCCCTTCGTATGCGCCCTGACCGCATCGTGGTGGGCGAAATTCGCGACGAAGCGGCTTTGGATATGCTGCAGGCGATGAATACCGGCCATGACGGCTCCATGACCACCGCTCACTCCAACAGCCCCCGCGACACACTGGCTCGTATGGAAACAATGATTATGATGGCGGGCATGGAATTGACCATCCGCGCCATCCGCGAGCAGGTGTCTTCGGCCATTGACCTCATCGTTCACCAGGAAAGATTGCGTGATGGCAGCCGCAAAGTGGTCAATATCACCGAAGTTTCCGGCATGGAAGGTGAAGTGATCACCATGACGGATATTTTCGCATTCGAACAAACCGGCATTGAAAGTGGCAAGGTGATAGGTCGGTTGCGCCCAACCGGACTGCGCCCGAAATTCATGGACAAAATCGAGTCAGCCGGAATACGGCTGTCACCCTCTGTGTTTGGCATTGGCGAACGGCGCCGGTAAAAGATGAAAAGCGGCAAACAGGTGATCTCATGACAACAATTCTTATCGTTGGCGGCTGTCTTATTGGAATTCTGTTAATCGTAGGCTTGGTGGTCACGGTGACCAGCGAGCGCCGGGCCGCCGACCAGAGAATTGAACAAATCGTTGCTACCGGGCATGAAGTGCCCGATGAAGAACGCCGTCAGTCGCCTCTGACAGACTGGCTAAACCAGCGCGTTCAAGGCTCCTCCACCGGGGGTAAGATTGCGCGCGACCTGGCCCGGGCAGATTTGAAAATCAAACCAGCCGAATACATCATGATCATCGGCCTTTCGGTCATCCTGGTAGCTGTGGTCGGTTTTTTCCTGACCAGCCGCGGCGCTTTTGGAGCAATTGGGGGTGGAATACTGGGTTTCTTCCTACCCGGGTTTTATGTCAAGTCGCAGCAAAGCAAACGATTGATTAAATTCAACGACCAATTGCCGGATATGCTCAACCTGATGGTCAACGGTCTGCGTGCCGGTTACTCCAACATGCAGGCGATGGAATCGGTGAGCAAAGAACTCCCGCCGCCCATCTGCGATGAGTTTCGGCGCGTGGTACAAGAAATGCAGTTGGGCGTGTCGATGGAGGCGGCGCTGGAAAACCTGCTTCGCCGCATCCCCAGCGATGACCTGGACCTGGTCATCACCGCCATCAATGTCCAACGTGAGGTGGGCGGCAATCTGGCTGAAATCCTTGACACAATCTCACACACCATCCGCGAGCGCATTCGGGTGAAAGGTGAAATTCGTGTTCTAACCACCCAGACGTTATATTCCGGCCGTTTTCTAGCGATGATGCCAGTTTTTGTGATTCTGATCCTTTACCTGCTGAACCCTGAATACATGAAAGAGTATTTGAATAACGGCTGGTGTGGTTATGTGCCGCTGATGTGTTCTGCAGGTCTGATCATCTCGGGGTATTTCGCAATGAACAAGATCGCCCAGGTTGAGGTGTAATCCGACGAGGGAAGCATGGATCTGACCATTATTTATGTTTTGTTAGGTGTAGCACTCATCGGCGGGGTTATCCTGGTGATTATTGGCAGACGCGCGCCCCAGTCCGCCGATAACCAGATTTTGCAAGATCGTCTGGAACAGTTCACGCAAAGTGGTGAACAGGTGACGTTGGAAAAAATTGAGATGGCGCAGCCTTTCTCTGAGCGCGTCATATTTCCGATAGCAAGGAAATTAGGTGAACTGGCTTCACGCTTCACACCTCAGAATCAGTTGCAATCCATCGCCCGGAAAATTGAATTGGCCGGTAATCCTGCCAAGATGGATCCAACCATGTTTCTGGCGTTACAATTTGTCATCGCTCTGGCTTTCGCCGGATTGGTGGTGTTGGTATTTTCGATTGGCACGATGGCTTGGCCGTTCGGTCGGATCGTTCTGGCCGCACTTGGATTAGGTTTGCTGGGCTTCTTCTTTCCCCAATTATGGTTGACCAGCAAAATCAACAAACGCCAGAAAACCATCCGTAGAGCCATGCCGGATGCTCTGGATCTGTTGACCATCTGCGTGGAAGCCGGTTTGGGGTTTGATCAAGCCATGCAGCGCGTTGCAGAAAAATGGGAAAATGAATTATCCCTGGCTTTCGCACGGGTGATTCGCGAAGTGCAGCTTGGAAAGGTTCGCCGTGAAGCGTTGAGAGACATGGCTGACAGAATCGGGATCAACGAAATGACCAGTTTCATCGCCGCAGTGATCCAGAGCGAAATGTTGGGTGTCAGTATGGCTAAAGTACTGCGCATCCAATCCGACCAGATGCGAGTCCGCCGGCGCCAATTGGCCGAAGAAGAGGCGCATAAGGCCCCCCTGAAAATGCTGATTCCGATGGGCTTGTTGATCTTTCCCTCTCTGATCATCGTTTTGATGACCCCAGCCGCGCTCAAACTCTGGCAATCCGATTTGTTTTCAATGTTCAAATAATCAACAGGAGTTCGGATGACACTGGCGAGCCTGAAGGCACGACCAGCTTATCAAATTTACCACACCCTGTGGACGGCTGTGGATTGGGTTTATCCGCCCTGTTGCGGCGGATGTGACCAGTCAGGTTACCGCTGGTGTCCGGATTGCCAGGCGAACACACGAAATATCTCTGGGCCGGTGTGCGCGGTGTGTGGAGAAGAAACGGCAGGAGCAAAACTGTGTAAAACATGCCAGACGACACCTCCCGCTTTCGATCAACTCCAATCCTGTGCATATTACAATGGTTCTCTGAAAAATGCGCTCCACCGTTTAAAGTACCAGCGCGACATCGCGCTGGCTGAAGTCCTCGCACAATATCTGATCCATAAGTTAATTGAAACGGGCTGGACAGTAGACCTGATCACAGCCGTTCCTTCTAGTCGGAAACGCATCCGGGAACGTGGCTATAACCAGGCTGCCATGTTGGCCTTCCCCGTTGTGCTGGCGCATCACATCCCGTATAAATCTACCGCCCTCACCAAAGTGCGCGAGGCTGAGTCGCAGGTAGGCCTGTCGGCAGAAGAGCGGAAAGAAAATGTCAGAAATACGTTCAACGCCAATCCAGCGTTCGTTAATCGAAAGAAAATTCTGCTGATTGATGACATCAAGACGACAGGATCCACCCTTCAAGCCTGCTCGGTTGCGTTGAGGCAAAGCGGAGCCCGAGAAATCTACGCGTTAACCCTGGCCAGAAGCTCATATTCGCAAGAACTTCTCGACAAGGATATAATTGAGCCAGTCTCATCGGAAAAAATGGAACCAAAAATATTCCCATAAGGAGGAAAACATGACACTGAAAGTAGATATAACCACCAAAAATATGGAACTGACCCAAAGGATTGATGAGTATGTCACCAAGAAAGTAGCCAAGCTTGATCATTTCCTCCCTGATATCGAAGAAGCACGTGTGGTATTGACCCATGTAAAATCAGCGCGCAACGCGGCTGATCGACAGGTGGTGGAAATCACCATTCGCGGAAAAGGATATATCCTCAGGGTTGAGGAACGCGCGGATGACATCTTCACCGCAATAGACACGACCGTGGATAAAATGCAGCGCCAAATTGCCCGCTTGAAGGGGAAACGCGCCCGGGGTCGGGGAGATGGCAGATCAGCCTCTGAGGTTGTACCCGCACTCCTTGCCCCCGAAGAACCAGAAACACCCTTGCGCATTGCGCGACGCAAACAGTTCACTTTGATTCCGATGGATGAAAACGAGGCTATGGAACAAATGCAGTTGCTGGGTCACGATAACTTTTTCATTTTTTACAACGTCAACACGAGCAATGTCAACGTGCTTTACAAACGCCGAGACGGCACTTACGGGTTGATCGAACCCGTGATCGGCTAATTTTCTCGAAAGCGAGGCCGGATCTCCGGCCTCATTTTTTTACCAAGACTGACCTTGTCACGCATCCAGGGCTGGGCTATAATCTGTGGGCTAATTTTCATGAGAGGTGCTTTTTTATGATTGATGTAAATGATCTTCGCAAGGGTGTTACCTTTGAGTTTGATGGCAATCTCTATCGCGTATTGGAATACAGCCACAACAAACCGGGGCGTGGAAATGCCACCATTCGCATCAAAGCCCGCGACATCCGGACAGGCACCACTCTTGAGAAAACCTTTCAATCTGGCGAGCGGGTTCAGGATGTCCGCTTGGATTTTCACAACGTCCAATTTCTTTACGGCGACGGCGATTTCTTTCATTTTATGGATATGGAAACCTTCGAACAACCAGCTATTCCCATCAAAATCATCGGGGAGATGGCAGGATTCTTGATCGAAGGATTGGAAGTGAAATTGACCTTTTATCAGGATGAGCCCATCGATATTGAGCTGCCCACGTCGGTTGATCTCAAAGTCGTCCAGGCAGATGTGGCTGTGCGCGGAGATACTGCCACAGGTGTCACCAAGAAGGTCACCGTGTCGACCGGCATGACAGTGGATGTGCCCAACTTTGTGAACCTCGGCGACACCATCCGCGTGGACACCCGCAACGGGGCTTATATCACCCGCGTCTCCAGCTAACCGGCTATCTACCAGGGCAGCCCTCGAAAATACCAGACCGCCCATGAAAACTCCGGCTGGCGTGGAATGTAAATACTTTTATGGAAATTATTTCCGCGGACGAACGCAGGAAGAATGTCGGTTAATTGGCCCCCGGCCGCGTCCAGGAAATTGGACGCCCGACCTGTGTAAGACCTGTCCGGTTCCGGGCATATTACGCGCCAACGCCTGCCAGCACATGCAATTGAAAGCAGAAGTCAAAAGCCTGATTTTGAACATCCGGCGCAGGGTGGTCATCCAGGCTTATTGTGAAAAATCGCAACAGGCGGTGGCTGAACCTGAAATTGGCTGCGGTCAGTGTCATCCACTGCCATTAGAGATTGAACATAAACCCGAATGAGCAAAGCCATTTTTCTGTTTGACCTGGACGATACCCTGCTGGATAATGATATTCAATCCTTTCTGGGCAGTTATCTGAAAGCATTGAGCGGGCATGTGCACCAGGTGAAGGCAGAACTGCTTATTCGCGAGTTAATGGTCGGCACCGCCCACATGCTGGCTAACCAGAATCCCGCAAAAACGCTCGAAGAGGCTTTTGATGAGCATTTCTATCCGGCGATTGGCATTTCAAAGCCAAGCCTGCGGGCAACGCTGGATGATTTTTACACCCGCGTGTTCGCCGAGTTGCATCATCTGACCAATCCGCGCCCCCAGGCGGTAGCCCTGGTGCAGCGTGCACGATCCGAAGGCTTTTCAATAGGCATTGCCACCAACCCATTATTTCCGCGCAAGGCAATCTTACATCGCCTGAATTGGGCGGGGCTCTCTGCAGAACAGATCTCTTACCTGATCATTCCTGATTATTCCACCTTCCACTTTGCCAAGCCCAACCCGGCATTTTTCGCTGAATTGCTGGGGCAGTTGGGATATCCTCAAGAACCGGTGGTGATGATCGGCAACAGTCTGGAAGATGATATCCTTCCGGCTGCTGAAATTGGCTTGCCGAGTTTCTGGTTGACCGGCGAGGATGCCCCCCTGCCCGATCACAGTCCCGCGCCTATCGGGCGGGGCGGTTTCTATGAAATTATGAACTGGTGGGCAGGGATTGACCACCAGCACAACCATCCATCTCCGCAAGGCTGGCTTCACTACTTAAGAAGCACACCTGCAGTCATGGATACACTGCTTCGCAAAATACCGTATGAACATGCGGCCGCTCACCCACCAACGAATGAATGGGGTCTTGCTGAGATTCTCGCCCACCTGCGCGATGTTGAACGAGAAGTCAATCTGCCGCGAATCAAACAAATCCTGGCTGAAGATAATCCATTTCTACCCGGGATCGACAGCGACTCATGGGCGGGGCAGCGCGCATATCAGACACAAGACGCGCACGCCTCCTTGCTGTCGTTTCTCGAAGCCCGCTGTGAATTGCTCGACTTGCTGGCCGACCTGACCGCGGATCAATGGCAGCGACCTGCCAAGCACGCCATTTTCGGACCTACCCGTCTGAGCGAGATGGTCGCATTCATTCACACCCACGACCAGGCGCATGTCCGCCAGTCGGTGCAAGCAACTGGGCACAGTTAATGCCGCCTATCCAGCTTTCTTTTCGCCTTCCTGCGCATTAGATGCGGGTAATTCGACCCGGAACACGTCCAGGATACGTCGCACAATTTCATACACCACGTTTTGTTTAAAACCGCTTATCCAGGAAAAGACGTAAATAATCGCAGCTGAGCGGATCGGTTCATTCACCTCTGAGCCAGCCGTCAGCGAGATGAACCCGGCCTGAATGATGAGGAACATGACCGCCCCCAGCGCCACGCCCAGAATGGGATTGGTGATGTACCACATCGCATACTGCGCATCAAAATCCTGTTTATCGGAGGTGTGCCGCCAAAGCGCATACAAAGCGCCCACCACCCCGCCCAATCCGCCCCACAACAGGCTATTGAGAAATTGGGGGATATTGATAGTGGCAAACGGAAGGCTCAAGGTCCAGGTTTGGACAGCCAGATTGAAAAGTAGGACGGACAATCCTGCTCCCAAGCAAATCATCCAGAATATTTCATAGGCGAAGAGCCAGGGCACAACCTTCCTGGATGCCATCTTTACCCGCCGTTGAAACTCCAGTCGGTGCTGCACTTCACCCACCAGGCGGTCGGCTTCGTTGAAATAATCCTTGCCGGCCAGCAGGTAGGCTCGCGCTTTTTCAATCCGCTCAATCAGCGCTGCGGCCAGGGTCAAATCTACAATTTCTTTTTCAACCTGCGCCTGTACATTGCTGGTTTCAGCCCAGAGTTGTTTCATATCGGCTTCGCTGATTAACAACTCAACGGTATTGGGATCTGAAGGCACCTCTACATTGACCGGCAAGGGCAGCGGAACATCCGGTACCCCAGGCAGTTCCATCGCCTCTGCATTGGTTAAAATATCTCCCGCAGCGCCCATTGGTTTGCCCTCCCCGGTTGGCTCAGGCAGCGGAAATTCTTCTGCTTCCCCACCGCCAGAGGAGGCCGGAACAACCTCAGACGACGAAGTGCCTCCTTCGCCCACACCCGCCGCCGGACCGGTATCCAACCCCGTCTCAGGGTATTCTTCCATCGGACGATTGATTTCAGGACCCATGGCAACCTCCAGTTAAAAAAGTCACATCACCAAAATCAGTATAGAACAATGATCAACAGGAGTCAATCATTCAAGGATATAAGAAATTCCTTAGAATCAGGCTGTACAAACAATGTTTGACTGGAATATGAAGTCAGAGATTGGTATAATCTCTGCAAAACGTTCAAAGTGACTCTTCACAGGGTCTGGAGGATTTGAGTGAACTCACGTAGTCAATCGTATATCATCTACCTGCTGCTGTTCATCGCCATCATCGTCATGGTGGTGGTGAATTTCAGCTCGCAGAGCAGTGGAAAAGGCGAGATGAGCATTAATGAGATTGCTGTCGGCATTCAGAACGGCACAATCAACAAGATCCTGGCTGATGAAAACCGTTTGACCATCACCAAGGCAGATGGATCACAGGCCAAGGGAATTAAAGAAGAAAATGCCACTTTGGTGGAACAATTGATCGCACTGGGAGTCGCACCCGAACAGTTGAATCCCGCCAAGGTGAAGATCGAAATCAAACCCCCCAGCGCATTGCTGGGTCTGCTCAACATCTTTGGCTATTTATTGCCCTTCCTGATTCTGGGTGGAGCGTTCTTTTTTATCTTCCGCCAGGCACAAGGCAGCAACAACGCCGCCCTTTCATTTGGCAAATCCCGCGCTCGCATGTTCACTGGCGACCAACCAACAGTGACATTTAATGATGTGGCCGGCGTGGAAGAAGCCAAAGAAGAGTTGAGAGAGGTGGTTGAATTCTTGCGGGAACCGCAAAAATTCATCGCCCTGGGTGCGCGAATTCCCAAAGGTGTGCTGTTGGTCGGACCGCCTGGAACAGGCAAGACGCTGTTGGCCAAAGCAGTCTCAGGCGAAGCGGGTGTGCCTTTCTTCTCCATCTCCGGTTCCGAATTTGTGGAAATGTTTGTGGGCGTAGGTGCCAGCCGCGTGCGTGATTTGTTCGACCAGGCCAAGCGTCATTCGCCCTGCATTGTTTTCGTGGATGAAATTGATGCCGTCGGGCGCCAGCGCGGCGCCGGACTGGGCGGAAGCCATGACGAACGCGAACAGACCCTCAACCAGATGCTGGTTGAAATGGACGGCTTTAACACCGACACCAACATCATTATTATGGCTGCCACGAACCGCCCCGACATACTCGATCCAGCTTTACTGCGCCCCGGTCGTTTTGATCGCCGGGTGGTCCTCGATCGCCCGGACGTTCGCGGACGAGAAGCCATTCTGAAAGTGCACGTCAAAGGGAAACCTCTCGCCAATGATGTCGATTTGACCGTGCTGGCCCGCGCTACGCCGGGATTTGTGGGTGCCGATCTGGAAAACCTGGTCAACGAGGCCGCCATTCTGGCTGCGCGGCGGAACAAACGCACCATCACCCAGTCTGAATTCGAGGAGGCCATTGAGCGGGTGATCGCCGGTCCCGAACGCAAGAGCCGCCTGATCAGCGAAGAAGAAAAACGTATCGTGGCATACCATGAAGCCGGGCACGCGGTGGTGATGAACACCCAGGCCGAGGCCGATCCGGTACAAAAAGTTTCCATCATCGCCCGCGGTATGGCGGCGGGATACACCTTATCCCTGCCGCAGGAAGACCGCACCCTCATGCCGCGCAAGAAATTGATCGCGGAAATGGTCAGCCTGTTGGGCGGGCGTGCAGCCGAAGAGCTGGTCTTTGATGACATTACCTCAGGCGCTGCCAACGACATCGAGCGCGTGACGCAGTTGGCACGCACCATGGTGACCCGCCTGGGCATGAGCCGCGGGATGGGACCGATGGTGTATGGGCAGAAGGAAGAGCTGATCTTCCTTGGACGCGAAATTTCCGAACAACGCGATTATTCAGAAACCGTTGCTGAAGAAATTGACCGAGAAGTACGCCAGTTGGTGAGTGAAGCGTATGACAAAGCCCGCCAGATTCTAAGCGATTACCGCGGCCAATTGGACGCCGTAGCGAACAAATTATTGGAAGTCGAAACCATCAACCGCGAAGAGTTTGAGGCCATCTTTCCACCTCCGGTGCCCAAGAAGAGCGGCACGCCCTCATTGGTGCACCTTAATTAGGAAAGTCTGGAGATCATCGGATCAACCTCAGAAGCCTTGAGATACCCCTCAAGGCTTCTGGTTTGAAATACGAGTGATCTACTCTCGAACCGCAGCACCTTATCGAAAAGGCATAGAGGGGGAAGTGCCTTGAAAAACCACTTCAACAGGTCAAAGTACTTCAGCAGTCTAGGGACAGTATGTGTTCTTAATCAATTCGATAATTTTGGGGGTGGTGTCCGCGCTTACATCAAACCAGTGAATCAATTCATCATTAGGTTTGAACCAGTTTGCCTGGCGGCGCACAAATTGGCGAGTGCCGCGTCTCATCCTCATGACGGCCTCATCCATATCGATTTCCCCCCGGATCACTGCGCACATCTCACGATATCCAATCGCCGACATTGAAGGCAGCTCAGGCGAGCAGCCCTGAGCCAGTAATCGCTGTACCTCGAGCATGAAGCCGTTAGCCAGCATCGAATCGATTCGAGCGTCAATCCGCGCATAGAGCTCTTGACGGGAACGGCTCAGCCCGATCTGCAGTAGTGTATAGGGCGAAGGTCGGCGATTACGTTGTGCAGAAAATTGCAACCCACTGGAAAGAATTACCTCGAGGGCTCGAATCGTCCTGCGCATATTGCGCAGATCGATAGCCCGCGCCGCCTCGGAATCCAGTAACGCTAATTTATCATGTAACCGCTTGGGTCCAATCTCCTGACCCCAGGCCGTGAGAATTTCGCGCAAACGCGGGTCTGCCGCTTGAACGGGAGGTGACCAGCCCTCCACAACAGCACGGACATACTGGCCGGTACCGCCAACCAAGAGGGGCAGCCTGCCGCGCTGATGAACGGATTGAATGGCTTGAGTTGCCAGTTGCTGGAATAGCGCCAGGCTGAAATTTTCACGCGGATCAGCACAGTCCACCAGGTGATGCGGAACACGCGCCATAAGTGCAACCGGAGGTTTTGCCGTACCGATATCCATGCCGCGGTAGAACAGGCGCGAATCCGCAGAGATGATTTCGCCACCCACCTGCTCAGCCACATCAACCGCCAACTCACTTTTTCCAACCGCAGTCGGGCCAACGATCACCACCAATGGCAAAGGGCAATCAAGCAGAGACATTTTCAAATATTTCCACCTCTGGATCACGACCCACAAGGCGGCGAATGGCAATCAGGTCCATCCGCCAACTGCCACTCAGTTCGGGATGATTTTGCACATAATACTGCGCTGAATCAATGAGATGCTTCATTTTGCGGGCGTTAACCGAGGTCTCAGGATAACCAAATGCAAGGCTGGTACGCGCCTTCACCTCGCAGAAAACCACCACCTCCCCCATCTGAGCCACAATATCCAACTCGCCATAAGGGGTGCGCACATTTCTGTCCAGAATCTGATAACCCAGGTGAATCAGATGATTCACTGCGGTATCCTCGCCCCATTTTCCAATCTCTTGCTGCCTTGTCATGTTATTGAAAATTTGACTTTTTCTAATTTTCTGCTACACTAACCGAAATCGGGAGGCAAAAATGGGTAAATTTGCGGCTTTTCTGAGTGAAAGTGACCTTTTTTATAACTTATCCCCAACCCAGATTGAATTAATTGAATTTATCTGTGAGGAAGTAACCTTGAAAGATGGGGAGATTATTTTTGAGGAAAATTCGAACCAGGGAGAATTGTACCTTATTCTCAACGGCAAAGTGGAGATCCTGATTAATCCATCGCTTGTGTTGCCCAAAATGGATCAATCACTGAAACCCGAAACGATCTCTGTGATGCGGCGTGGACAATCCTTTGGCGAAATGGCATTGGTGGATGAAGGCGTTCGATCTGCCACCGCCAGAACCGCCGCCAAGAATACCACCTTAATTCGCATCTCCAGATCAAGGTTTCTGACCCTATGCAGCACCTATCCCGAACTGGGCTATAAGGTCATGTATAATCTCGCCATGGATTTGGCTCAAAAGATCCGCAACACAGACTTGCGCTTGCGGGAAGCTATTTTATATCAGAGCACGCCCGGTTCGAAAAAAAGGAATTAAGGTCATCGAATGGCAACGGCTGAAATTATCGCCATCGGGACCGAATTACTCCTCGGTGAGATACAGGACACTAACACACGCTATCTAGCCAGAAAGCTGCGCGATGCAGGTGTAGATCTCTTCCGCGCCACGCTGGTGGGTGACAACAAGTCACGAATTGCCGAAGTCATCCGGGAAGCTTTGCTGCGATCGGATATAGTAATTACATCTGGCGGTCTGGGTCCGACAGTGGATGACCCGACCCGTGAGGCGGTCGCCTTGGCGGTAGGTGTGGAGCTGGATTTCAGCTCTGTCCTGTGGGAACAAATCCAGGCTCGTTTTCAGCGTTTCAGACGTCTGGCAACGGATAACAACCGCCGTCAGGCTTACATCCCACATGGCGCCATGGCGGTGGAAAATGCGGTCGGCACTGCACCAGCGTTCATTTGTGAGGTTGCGGAAAAATGCATCATCAGCCTGCCAGGTGTGCCAAGAGAGCTGGAGTATTTGACCGAAAACAAGGTGCTGCCATATTTGCGCGACCATTACCATCTTTCTGGCACGATCCAGGCCAGGGTGCTGCACTGCGCAGGGGTGGGAGAATCGCAAATCGATGACTGGATCAGCGACCTGGAAACCTGGTCCAACCCCACGGTGGGATTGCTGGCGCATCCGGGACAGGTGGATATCCGCGTCACTGCCAAGGCCGACTCGCAAACCGAAGCGGAGCGCATGATCGAAGAAATGAGCGCCAGGGTGTTGGAGCGGGTGGGCGAAGCGTACTATGGCAGCGACGATATCGCATTGGTGTCGGTTGTGCTGTCGCAGCTCGAACGGCGTGGTTGGCACATGGCTGCCCTTGAGAGTAATCTCAACGGCGAGCTTTACAGCGCACTGATAAAAGGTGGTTTTCCCAATCAGAATCTAATCATCCTCCCCCAGGTATTGGATGGTGAAGAGTTGCACAGGGAATGCGAGCATCTTCGTAACCGCACCGGTGTTGACCTTGCTTTGGGTATAGGCCTCGAGCCTGGCAAGGATGTGCAAATCGCGAGAATATTGGCGCAGACCACCCGGGATCACCGTGAGGTTGAATATTATTATGGAGGCGCCCCGGGCAACGCTCCGCTGTGGGCTGTGCACATGGGGCTGGATGTGCTCAGGCGTTTTATGAAGTGAGGAAAAATGAAAAAAGTGGATTTACTTTTAACCAATGCAACCGTACTGAGCGTGGATGAGCAATTCCAGCAATTTGAACCGGGTGCGGTGGCCATCACCGGCGATATAATTGCCGCGGTTGGAGCGCAGGAGGATATCCTGCGTGATTTCGAGGCAGCGCAGATTGTGGATTGCCAGGGAAAGGTGCTGATGCCTGGCCTGATCAATGCCCATACTCACGTACCGATGACCCTTCTGCGCGGCTTGGCTGACGATCTGCGCCTGGATGTCTGGTTGTTGGGATATATGATGCCGGTGGAGCGCGAGTTCGTTTCGCCAGAATTCGTGCGGCTGGGCACCCTGCTGGCCTGTGCCGAGATGATCCGCAGCGGGGTGACCTGCTTTGCGGATATGTATTATTTTGAGGAAGAAATCGCGCGGACCACCGCTGAAGTTGGCTTGCGGGCGTTATGCTCCCAGACCGTGATGAAATTCCCAACCCCGGATGCCGATTTCTATGAGAAATCGCTGGAAATGGCGCGCGAATTCATACAACGCTGGAAGGGTCATCCATTGATCATGCCCTCTGTCGCCCCCCACGCGCCCTACACTTGCCCGCCAGAAATCCTCAAAGCCGCCACCGACCTGGCAATTGAGTTTGATGTACCGCTTCACACCCACCTGGCTGAAACCGCCTATGAAGTGGAAAACATGCGCAAGGAAACCGGCATGCCGGTCATTCCCTATGTGAAAAAACAGAACCTTTTTGACGCCAAAGTGCTGGCCGCTCATTGCGTATGGGTGGATGAAGGCGAAATTCGCACCATGCAGCATGCCCATGTGGGCGTCGCCCATAATCCATCCTCGAATATGAAGCTGGCTTCAGGGTTCGCGCCGGTGAGTCGCATGTTGGACCTGGGATTGAATGTTGGCATCGGCACCGATGGTCCTGCATCCAATAATGACCTGGATATGTTCGAAGAAGTACGGCTGGCGGCTTTTATCGCCAAGGGTAACAGCGGCGATCCGACCGCCCTGCCCGCGCGCACCGCCATCGCCATGGCCACCCGCCTGGGAGCCAGGGCCATGCATTTGGGCGACATCACCGGATCGCTCGAGCCGGGTAAACGGGCAGACCTCATCCTGGTGGACCTTTCACCCCTGCACAACAGTCCACGCTTCCGGCATGAGACCCAGGGGGTCTATGCCCAACTGGTGTATGCCGCCAAAGCCTCGGACGTAAGTGATGTGATGGTCAACGGTCGCTGGATTATGCGCGATCGCCATTTATTGACCATCGATGAAAGTCAACTTGTCCCGATGGCGCAAGCCTATGCAGAAAAAATTGACGCATTCATCATCAAACGCGAACAATCCCTGCTGTCCAAATTAATCGCCATTGGTGGCGCCACCCAGGAAGAAAGCTTCGAAATCCAGGCCAAGGTGCCCATCACTGATATCGCGCCCGTGCTGGAAGCCTTGTCGCACCCGGGTATTGAAATTCTTCGCCGGCGCCATTACCGCGAATACGATACCTACTTCTGCTTTGAGGATGCCGAACAAGGAATGCTGCGTTATCGTGAAGATGACTTCATTGACGAGGCTGGCAAGGTCAGCAATGTGCGCTCGCGTTTAACCTTGATCGGCCGCGCCAGAGAAGGGGATTTTCCGCAGGGGGTGTTGCTGTCGCGCAGCCGCTACCTGGCGTCAGCCACCCAGAGCCTGCGCTTCTACCGCGAATATTTCAAACCCGATGCCATCTTTGAAATTGAAAAAGATCGCCTGCGTTTCCTTGTGCGTTTTAAGGGAATAGAATTTTTCATTAATATTGATACTGTAAGCAAGCCTGACCTGGGTCATTACCTGGAGGTGAAAAGTCGCACCTGGAGCCGCAAAGACGCTGAGCAAAAATCCAGGCTGGCCATTGAACTAATCGAATTACTGGGCGCCTCGCCCAGCGAAACAATCTCCGAGGACTACATCGAAATCGTCGAACATATCTGATTCATCCAAGAGGCAGCATGCCCAAGAGCCAGCCAGCGACAATCCAACGCAATGTTCTTTTTCTGGCATCTGAAGCCGCCCCGTATGTCAAGGTGGGCGGTCTGGGCGACGTGGCTGGCGCGCTGCCAGGGTATCTACAAAAGGTCAACGAGCTGGGCGATCAACCCGTCAAAATAGATATTCGCCTGGTGCTGCCCTATCATCCCGCTGTCCGCGACAAATACCCAACATTACCCCTGCTGACAGAATACTGGTTGGATGCGCCGTCTGGCAGGGTTGCGGTGAAAGTTTACGAAACCCGCCTGGATGATGTCCCTGTTTACTTGATTGACGGCGAGCCGATCCCCAGGACAGGCGGCGTTTACAGCGATGACATCCATTTGGACGGGCGGAAATATGCCTTTTTTTCGCTGGCTGCGCTGCTGTTGCCGCGTGAGATCAATTGGGAAATCCATGTGCTGCATGCCAATGATTGGCACACGGCGCTCTCTATCTATGCGCAGTCTCTCTGGCAAAAATATGACCCCTTTTTCCTTGGAATCGCGCGCGTGCTTTCCATCCACAATCTGCCTTTCATGGGCGCCGGAGCCGGCCAGGCCATGCTCGATTTTGGCCTCCCCCCTTCATCCGACAGCCGTCTGCCCGATTGGGCCAGGCTGTTCCCACTTCCAGCAGGCATGACCGCTGCGCACCGCATCACCACGGTATCGCCCGGTTATGCCAGGGAAATCCTCACCCCCGAATTCGGCTGTGGTTTGGAGGGTTTCTTGAACAACCGCCGCTCAGACCTGTCTGGTATCTTGAATGGGTTGGATATGACCGCGTGGGATCCGGCAGCCGATTCCAGCCTGACCAGCCCGTTCGATATGGCTGCCCTGGATGCACGATCAGCCAACAAACTGGCGCTGATCAGGCAATTTGGGTTGAACACAGATCCTTCCATTCCTTTATTGACCTTCATCGGTCGCATGGACAGCCAGAAAGGATTAGATATCGCCCTGGAAGCCCTTTGGCAGACGATTGATCTGCCCTGGCAGGTGATCCTGCTGGGCACTGGCGATCCGGGGCTGGAAGAAGGCGTTCGGCGTTTCGAGCGGCGCCTGCCCAGCCGGGTGAGAGGCGTGCTGCGCTTTGATGCCCAACTCGCACGCCAGCTATACGGCGGCAGCGACCTGCTGCTCATTCCCTCCCGCTACGAACCTTGCGGTACGGTGCAAATGATCGCCATGCGCTACGGTTGCGTACCCTTGGCACGCGCAACTGGCGGATTGATGGACACCATTTACGAAAAAAGCGATCCAACCCTCAACACGGGTTTCCTCTTCTCACGCCCCGATGCCGCGGACATGGCAGATGCGCTGCGCCGGGCATTCCTCTTGTTCAACCAACCTGCAGCCTGGCGCTCTCTCCAGATCAATGGGATGAAACAGGATTTTTCCTGGGAGCATTCAGCACGAGATTATGCCACTCTTTACTTGAATGTTACCAATGACGCGGAGACGGTATAATTCGAGGGCTTGATGAATTGGATTTGTGAGCTTGTCCAGCTTCACTAAGAAAAAAAAAACACTCGATTTGCCATCCAGTTGAAAAAAAACCTTTTTGGAGATCAAACATGGAAATGAAACGCTCCGCAGGCATCATCCTGCATCCACCCAGCCTGCCAGGCCCGGACGGTATCGGTGACCTTGGGCCAGAGGCTTACCGCTGGGTGGATTTTCTGGTGGAGGCTGGTTTCAGTCTTTGGCAAATTCTCCCTCTGGGTCCCACCGGTTACGGCGATTCTCCTTACCAATGTTTCTCCGCCTTTGCGGGCAATCCCTATTTGGTCAGCCCCACCCTGCTGCTGGAAGATGGACTGCTTCGGCGCACAGACCTTGCCGACCGTCCGCCATTTCCCGCCGAGCGGGTGACCTTCGGTGAGGTGATCCCGTGGAAAATCCGTCTGCTGGATCAGGCATTTGTTCATTTTCAAAAATCTGCTTTCCCTGCCTTGCGCAGAGACCTGGAGGCTTTCAGGCACGCCCAGGCATTCTGGCTGGAAGATTTCGCTCTTTTCATGGCGATCAAGGAATCGTTGAACGGCGTATCCTGGCGCGAATGGCCCCAACCGCTGCGCACCCGCGACCCCAAGGCTTTGCGAACCTTTAAAAAACAACACGCCGACAGCATCCAGCGTAACATCTTGCGTCAGTTTCTCTTTTTTAAACAATGGAACGAATTGCATCAATACGCCAACCACAAGCAGGTGAAGATCATTGGCGACGCGCCCATTTTTGTCGCCTTTGACTCGGCTGACGCATGGTCCAACCCCGAGCTATTCTTCCTCGATCAGGAGCGCAATCCAACCGTGGTGGCAGGGGTGCCGCCGGATTACTTCTCACGCACGGGTCAGTTATGGGGCAACCCTTTGTATCGCTGGGATGTGCATGAAAAGAGCGGCTACGCCTGGTGGATTTCTCGTATACGCGCTCTGCTGCAAATGGTTGACATTATCCGCCTGGACCATTTCCGCGGATTTGCCGGATACTGGGAGGTGCCCGCGGAGATGGATACCGCCGTGGTGGGCTGCTGGATGCCCGGGCCTGGCGCCAGTTTATTTGAGGCCCTCCAAGCCGCACTGGGCGGATTGCCCATAATTGCCGAGGACCTGGGCAAAATCACCCCGGACGTGGTGGAATTACGCGAGCGATTCCATTTGCCCGGGATGAAAGTGTTGCAATTTGCTTTCTCCACCGCCCCCTATGACCCATTTTTGCCGCACAACTATCCCTTGAATTGTGTAGCTTATACCGGTACACACGATAATGACACCACCGTGGGCTGGTACCGCACAGCCCCTGAAGCTGAGCGTGATTTTTGTCGCCGCTACCTTGC
>CAZCBJ010000016.1:0-9191 GCA_964496705.1 uncultured Anaerolineaceae bacterium
ACTGGGTGGCCAGCATTTCCATGTAAATAAGATCAATTTCCTGGAAAGCGTTGAACCGGCGGCTGTGGATGGACAGCACAGCGCGCAGTTGACCATTCCAGAAGAGCGGCACCGCAACGACCGATTGGGCAGGCGTTTCAACGGTGCCGTTGTTGCGGATGCCGCGCTCGGTAATTGTTCCTGAGAGATGAACTGCCTGGCGCATGGAAACAGCCTGGCGCGGGCCGATTTCAAGGAAAGGAGAATGGACGGCGTTTTCGGCGCTGTGAATGCTTTGTAAAACAGTTTGACCCCCTTCAACATGCCAGATGGCCGCAGCCGGGTAATTGAGCGCAGCGCACAGCATGGCCGGGAAATTCTGCGCCAATTCGTCTTGACTTCCCGCATGGCTTATCTCTCGCATCAGAGAATTGAGGGCCGTGAGGTGATGGATATGGCGGCGTTGGATGTTGAAAAGCTGGGCGTTCTCGATGGCCAGCGCGGCCTGGTTGCAGGCTGTTTTAACCAATTCCAGATGACCCAACTGGAAATAGCTGGGTTGATCATGGGCTAGAGCCAGCACACCCACCACGCCTGTGCGTCCGGTCAGAGGGATTGTGATCACTGATCGGAATGGTGCATGTGGCGTGCCAACCCAGTGAGTATCTTGCGCTGCGTCGGGGATGACAGATGTCTGGCGCTGAGCAACCACCTCTTCGATCAAGGTTTTGGGTAAGAATTGGTTGTGCGGATCGTCCCAGTTGAGGGTTGAAAAGCCGGCAAGCGTGTGCAACTGCTGGGTGGCGGTCCCATCTGGGTGAAACACAACGATGCAGCCATTGGTCGCATGGACGGCCTCAACGATGTGCCCTAACATCATTTTGGTCAGCATTTCAAGGTCAAAATTGGCGCCAAAATCATGGCTCAATTCAGATATGGCTTGCAGCTCGGCATTGCGTTTGCGAAGCATGTCGCCTTCATGTTTCACTCGCAACTTGTTGCGAATTCGGGCGGATAATTCGCGCCAATCAACTGGTTTGGTGACGTAGTCATCCGCGCCAAGTGAGAGGCCTTCGTGGATGTCCGTCTCGGAGATGCGCGCGGCGGTGATGATGATGACCTGGGTGTTGGACAGATCAGGATCTTTGCGAACTTCGGACAGGATTTCAAAACCGTTCTTGCCGGGCATATTGACATCTAATAAAGCCAGATCGGGATGTTCGCTGCGAATTTTTTGCATGGCGATTTCACCGTCTTCGGCGACCAGGTAGCTGTAGCCTTCGGATTTCAAGCGCGCAGCCAACAGGCGGACATTGTCAGGGTAGTCATCGGCAATCAATATTTTGAATGCGCGGCGGTTCTCATCCTGGTTAGGTGAGCCGTTGGTCGGGCGGATCTGGTCGATGGCCTGGGCGACAATTTCGCGGATTTTTTCCGGTTGGACGGGCTTGATCAGGTAATGCTGGACGTGCAATTGCTTGGCTGCGCGGGCTAATCCGGGGGCATCGTAGGCGGTGATCAAGATTTTCTGAGATGGCTCGCCTTCGCCGCTCAATCGTTCCACAAGATCAAGGCCGCTCATGCCCGCCATCAGGAAATCAGTGATGAGAATATCAGCCCGCTGCTCGCTGACCAATTCCATCGCTTCCTCGCCGCTCTGGGCGGTGAGGACTTCGACAGGCGTATCGAAACGAGAGAGCACCCTGGCCAGCATTTCGGCTGTGTTGGGGTGGTCATCCACGATCAAAATACGGACAGGTGAAAAAGGGGCAGGATTTTCCATGCTCCTATTATGCGGGAAATGGAGCCGGAAAAAGGTTTGGCTTGGGAGGGGTTGGTTAGGGAGGGTTGGGAGAAAGGCAGGGCGAATCTCCAAGTTGCTCACTTCACATAGGTGAACACCTTTTGTTCCCTGATTTCCCAAATATGGCTGGCGAACCCTTGAATGAAAAAGCGGTCGTGAACCACAGCTAGAATGGTGCCTTCAAAGCCTGACAGCGCCTGTTCGAAGCGATTACGGGCGGGAATATCCAGATGGTTGATGGGTTCGTCCAGCAACAGCAGGTTGCAGCCGCTGGCGACCAGCCGCGCCAGCGACAGGCGCGCCCGCTCTCCAAAAGATAACAGCCTGGCAGGCGTGAACACGTCATCCCCTTTGAATAAAAATTTTGATAAGAATGACCTTGCTTCAGTGTCATTGGTATTGCTGACCGCATGGATGGTTTCCAGCGCATTATATGATAGATCCAATTCTTCCTGTTCCTGGGTCATATAGCCCAATCGCACACGCGTCCCCAGCCTAACCTGGCCATTTATCGGCGGCAGGTTTCCAGCGATGGTGCGCAGCAGGCTGGTTTTCCCCGAGCCGTTGGGGCCGATCAATGCAACCCGCCAGCCGTAGCGCACGGTCAGGTTGAGTCCGGTCAACAGCGGGTTGGAAGTCTCATAACCAATGGACGCGTCGTTCAACACAATCACATCTCGTCCGGTTTCAGGTAATTCTCCAAACTCAATTTTCATTTCCCAGGCATCTTTGGGCTTCTCAATCCGCTCTGTGGTCAACAGGCGCTGAACGCGGGCTTCGATGGCTTTGGCGCGTCGGATGGTGCCCTGGGTGTTGTCTGAGAAATAGCCCTTGGCGAACTTGTCGCCGCTGTCGCCTTTTCCGCCGGGTCGGAAGGCTGCGTCTCCACGCACCCGCGCTGCCGCAGCGCGCAATCGGCGGACCTCCTCTTGCTGGTCGATATAATCTTGCCATCTTTGCTGGTTTTCGGCGTTCTTTAGTTCCAGATAAGCGCTGTAATTGCCATCATAGGCGCGCAGCCGATGGCTTTTGGCATCAATTTCCAGGATACTCGTGGCGATGTGATCCAGAAATGTGCGGTCGTGCGAAACCACCAGCATACCACCCGAAAATCCTGACAGCCAATCCTCCAGCCATTCCAACATCTCCAGATCAAGATGGTTGGTGGGTTCATCCAATATGAGCAATTGCGGTTGTGTCAACAGAACGCCAGCCAGCGCCAGGCGCGTCTTTTGACCGCCGCTTAGTTTTAGGACAGGTAAATCGGACGGCAGGGAGTCCAGACCCAGCGCGGCCAGAACGCTTGCGTTGCGTCCGCTCGATTCTGCTGCTTGTTGAATTCTGGTCAACGCATCGGCATACGCCAACAGCAGGTCTGACCGTTCGGGATGCAGAGCGATCGCCTGCGCCAGGTTTTCCAGCCTGACAGCCAGTTCATCGAAATCGCCTTCCATGCGGCTCAGGAAAGTGCCAATGGTCTCTTCCACACCAGGCGCGAAACCCTGGGGTAAATAACCGATCCGCAGGCTGGCAGGGTTGAAAAGGACGCTGCCGGAATCGGGCTTTTCGGTTCCGACCAATATTCTTAACAAAGTGGTCTTGCCGCAGCCGTTTGGGCCGACCAGCCCAAGACGTTGGCCGCTGTTTAATGTAAAGGATACCCTATCCAGTATGGTCTCAGTTGCGTAGGTTTTTATGATGTTATTAACAGTGAGCATATTTTTCCTGATGTTAAACAAAAAACCGGCTGCAGTCTGCCTCCGGTTAAACAGCCTCATGCGGCTCTCATCAGCCCGGTGTACTGCGCGATCGACTTAAATTATCGGCTGTTATCCTGTAACATCAATATGCTCCTGAAAAGTAGAACGGAGGAATTCTACCATAAAAGCCGGTCAAGAACCTTGCTTTCATCTCAAGGGGCCATTTTAGGCGTTTTTTTTGGTTTCAATGTGGCGAACGGTGTACATGCCCACAAATAACGGCAGCCAGAAGGAAAAAGCGCGGTAGACAAGCGTGATGATGGCAGCCGCCTCAACCTTGACATATAACGATGTGAGTAGAAGGGTGAGGATCCCCTCCACGATGCCGATCCCGGCGGGGGTGGGCGAGACGATGACAAACAACTGCCCAATGCTGAATCCAGCAAAGATGGTCCCGGCTGAAAATGGCACGTCAAAAGCCAGGAAGACCAGCGTGAAAACGATGATCAAGAGTGTTTTATTGAGCAGCGAATAAGCCAGCGGTCGCAACAGAAGTCGGGGTTGGTGACGAATCATGTCAATGCCTTCCGCAGCTTCTTCGGCGAAGGAAAAGGCTCTGGATTCATCAATGAAATTGCGGTGGATGAATGGGCGGATGAGCGCATTAATGATGCGCGCCAGAAATGCCAGAAATCTGCCCAATAATGCCTCGCTCTGCATGCCCAGGTAGAGCAGCGTTCCCAACCCGGCAGCCATCAATAGGAGAATGATTGAGGCGGTGATCTCGGACCATTCCAGATTGTTCCGCCGCGCCAGAACTGCCAGACCCAACATCACATAACACAGCAAGGCAACAAATTCAAACAGTATGTTCAAAGCCCAGGCGATCATCACCTTGGCGCTTGAGAAATTGTTACGCCGGGCATCTGCCAGATAGACCGCCATGGCGGTAGCGCCGGCGGAGGGAGCGATCACACTGACAAAATAACCAGTGGTGTAAAGCATCATCATGTGCAGGCTGGTGGTTTTTATGTCAAAGACACGGTACACCGCCTGATAGGCCAGACCCAGGTTATATATCCAGGCGCACTGGACGATGAGCGCCAGCAGGAGAAAACGCCAGTCTCCCTTGCGAATGGTCTCATAGATGCCTTCCATCTCGGTGAAACGAGAAATGATGTATATGACACCGAGCAAAATCATGACGGCAATGAAAAATTTGCGCATAACTCGATTATACCCATAAGTATGGAATTGTTATTTTCATCAATTGCCAGGCTCGTTCAACTATTCCCTTCGCCCAGTGTCACCTCCAATTCACTGAGGCTGTTCTCGCGGGCAACCTGGATTTTCACCTGGGTACCTGGAGTCAGCCTGAAGAGCACATTCGGATGCCTAGATAAGGACGGGCCACATCGCCGTTGACGATGATTTGGTTGGCGACCACCTCCACGGTGGTAGATGGAATGGAAAAGCCCAGCCCTTCCATCACATCCCCGCTGGATCCGGTGTGCAGGATGAGGGTGTTGATCCCGATCACCTGGCAGCCAGATTGACCAGCGGACCGCTTGAATTGCCGCGGTTGATGGCGGCATCGGTTTGGATCAGACCTTCCATCAGATAACCGTTACCGGTGTCGAGGGTTCGCCCGGTAGCGCTGCCCACGCCGGTTGTGACCGTGTTCTTGAAGTGGCCCAACGGGAAACCGATGGCGATCACCGTCTCGCCGGGCTTGAGTTGGTCGGAGTTTCCCAAACTGGCTGCGGCGGGCAAACGGGCTGGGTCGGCTTTCAACACCGCCAGGTCAGAAAATTGATCGTTTCCACATAAATCCACGCATCCTTCGCGATGAAGCTCGGATTATTGAGCCTGCTTGAGCAGCTCAATCGCTTTGTCCAGTTGCGGATCGCGACCTGCGTCGACATCTTCCTGGGTTAATTCCACCACCACATCCGGGGTCAGGCCGACTTTGTTGATTTGCCGTTCCTTGGGTGTCACCCAGCGGGCAATGGTCACCCGCACGGCGCCTTGCTCGTCAGCCAGTGGAATCCAGTTTTGAACCGATCCCTTGCCGTAGGTGGTCACACCCACCAGCTTGGCGCGCTGGTAATCCTGCAGTGCGCCGGCTGTGATCTCAGAAGCCGAGGCTGTGCCCTCGTTGACCAGCACAACCATCGGAATTTCACCAGCCGATCCGCCTTTACGGGTGGTGAAGGTCTCGCGGCTGCCGTCTCCGTGAATCTCATACATGGCCACTTTGCCGCCGGGCAGGAACTCGGAAACCACTTCGATGGCGGTCTGAAGGTAGCCGCCGCCGTTATTGCGCAGGTCAAAGACCAAACCGGCGGGTTTTTTCTTCAAAATATCAATGAGCGCCTTGCGCAAATCGGCTGTGGTTTTATCGCCATAGGTGTTCAGACGCACATAAGCAATATTGCCTTCCAGCATCTTGCTTTCCACGCTGGGAATGGTGATCTTGGCGCGGATGATGGTGACATCAAAGGGCTCCTGACCCTCACGTTGAATGGTCAGTGTGACCTCGGTGCCAGCCGGTCCGAGGATACGGCGAAGCACAAGATTTCCATCCACGCCGGCCATGTCTTCACCGTTCACTTTGATCACCGTATCACCGGATTTCAGTCCCGCCCTTTCAGCGGGAGTGTTGGGAATGGGGGCGGTGATGACCAGATATTCACCGGTAATGTCCACCCAAGCGCCAATGCCTTCATACTCGCCTTCCAACGGCATATTGGCTTGACGGAATTGGTCGGGGTCCATATAGGAAGTATGCTGGTCGCCCAACGCTTCGAGCATGCCGCGTATGGCGCCGCGCATCAATGCCAGGTCATCCACCGGTTGATCCACATACTGGTCATGGACAATGTCCCAGGTTTGCCAGAAGGGTTTGAACAGGCTCTCGAGGTTGGTGGGTGTGGCTGGTGCCTGGGTGCTCTCCGCAGGCGATGAGGGGGTTGGGTTTGACTCGACCGATGACGGCGGATTGAGCAGCGGCGTTGCCTGGTTCGAGGATTGAGAAGCAACGCGGTTGGGCAGCAAATAACCCGCAATCACGCCCCCAGAAAATGCACCAGTGAGGATGATCACTGCTGCGAATACAATCAGGATGGTGGTTAAGGTTTTCGATCTCATCTAGTCTCCTTACTGGGATGACAATCTTTTATTTTGTTCCCAGAGCAAAATCTTTTTTATATATTTATCATACACACCTTAAAGCATGATGAAAAAATTGTAGAAAGATTATACAAATCTTTCGGTATGTATGGAACCATGCGGGTCAGTTGGTCACTTATCTTTATGTTCTCGGCGGCGCAGCTCATCTGCCCAATGGGATAACTCATCAAATTGACGATCTTCCGCTTGCCAGGGGCTGGTAAAGCTGGGGTTGATTTTATCCGGCTTTCGCGCTTGATTTTGGTTGGGGCGGTTGCGCCGGATCAATGCGTTGACCAACGTCAGGTTGGTGACCACGAAAATGATCAGGATAAATCCAATGCATAACCAACCTGCCAGTGGTATCTCACGCAACCAATTCATGCAGCAAGCCTTCCATCCAGGGCTGAGGGCAGGTCGAGAATGGCGGGGATGGTGACATGCGCTTCGGGTAGCGGCTGGTGACTGCTCACCCCCACGGTGAAGAATCCCATTTTATGCGCAGTTGCCAGGTTTTGAGGACCGTCGTCCACCAGGATGCAGCGCGTGGGATCATGTTCCCCGGCCAGGCGCAGTGCAATGGCGAAGGCCTCTTCGTGTGGCTTGCAATACGGGGCTATGGCCAGAATGTCGATCACTTGCTGAAAATAATCACTCACCCCAAGCACGGACATCACCCGCTGCGCGTGACCGCTGTCAGCGTTGGTAAAAATGAGCCTTTCCTGTTTTATGTCTGCCAGCAGCCTGCCCAACGCGGGCTGGGGCGAAAGGAACTGGCTGACCGGCACATCGTGGACAAAATTCAGGTAGTGGTGGGCGTCTATGTGGCGGGTCTGCTGCAGCCCGCGCATGGTCGTTCCATATTGGCGAAATAATTGCTGGCGTAATGGCGGCACTTCGTCCGCCGGGATTCCCAGGATTTGAAACATGTACAGGTCGATGCGCTCGCGGATGGCGACCCACAGGCCGCAATCTGCGGGGTAGAGCGTGTCGTCGAGATCAAAAAAGATGGTGGTGTAACGCATGCGGTGAGTATAACTTAAATACTTTTTTAACGGATATAATCTGGAAATGCCCATTCATCTTCTAACGGATGCGGTGGCATCCCAGATTGCCGCCGGTGAGGTGGTTGAACGCCCGGCCTCGGTGGTCAAGGAATTGCTGGAAAACGCGCTGGATGCCGGCGCCGGACAGGTCACGCTGCGCATCGAACAAGCCGGGCGGCGCTTGATTGAGGTGTCCGACGACGGCTGTGGCATCCCCCGGGAGGAATTGAGCCTGGCGGTGATGCGCCACGCGACCAGTAAATTGAGCAGCGCAGAGGATCTGTTCCGCATCCAAACGCTGGGTTTTCGGGGAGAAGCGCTGGCCTCCATCGGTTCGGTATCACGGCTGACTTTATCTTCGCGGGTGAAAGATGCCCTGGCGGGCGGGCGGGTGTTCATCGACGGCGGGCATATTGGCGAGGTGGAGCTGGCGGGCATGCCGGTGGGGACGACGGTTAGGGTGGAGGATTTGTTTTTCAATGTTCCGGCGCGATTGAAATTCCTCAAAAAGGACGTCACCGAACGCCAGCAAATCGATGCGTTAGTGGTGCGTTATGCGCTGGCATATCCGCGCGTGAGAATGCACCTGTTCCAGGATGAACGACCCGCGCTGCAGACCAGCGGCAGCGGGGACGCGCGGCAGGTGCTGTCCGACCTGTACGGGGTGGATACGGCGCGCCAAATGCTGGAAGTGCAGTTCGATGACGATGAGATGCGGGTTGCAGGCTTCATCAGCCCGGTGGGTATCACCCGTTCAAACCGGCGTGAGATCACCTTTTTCGTTAATGGGCGCTGGGTGCAAGATGCATCGCTCTCCGCTGCGCTGCTGCGGGCATATCACACTTTGTTGATGGTCGGGCGTTATCCGATGTGTGTTCTTTTTATCCACATCCCGGCGGAAATGGTGGATGTCAATGTGCATCCCGCCAAAGCCGAAATCCGTTTCCGCAATCCTGACCGGGTGTTCACCGGTTTACAGCGGGCTGTCCGCCGCGCGCTGCTGGCCTATTCACTGGCGCCGTCTTTGGTGCCGGCGCGCGCCTGGTCAGCGACCGAGGGCGCAGACTTCCGCCAGGAGGCATTCCCGCAAAGCCAGGCGGACATCCGGGCAGATCTGCAGCCATTTTCATCCGCTCCTGTTCGGGCTGCCATCCCATCCGAAAGCCGCTTACCCTCCGGAGAGATGCCCATCCTGCGCCTGGTGGGGCAGATTGCCAATACCTACCTGGTGGCAGAAGGTCCGGACGGGCTGTATCTTGTCGACCAGCACGCTGCGCATGAACGGGTGCTTTACGAGCGTTATCTGCGTGCTGAAGGAGATCCTATTCCGTCGCAGACTCTGCTCCAACCGGCGGTTTTGACTCTGCCAGCACATCAAGTGCGTTTGCTGGAACAAAACCTGCTCCTGCTGCGCGAGCTGGGGTTTACGATTGAGGATTTTGGCCCGGCAACTTTCCGCTTGCTGGCTGTGCCGAATTTTCTGGCCAGCGG
>CAZCBJ010000016.1:9201-36077 GCA_964496705.1 uncultured Anaerolineaceae bacterium
CGTCGATGCCGCGCTGGCCGCAGCCGTCGGACAGGCGGGGGTGCGGGCGGTGGTGGAGGATTTCGAAGAAGATGAGGCTCCCCTTGCCAATGAGGTGGAGAGACGCTTGGCGGCGCGCATCTGCAAGCGCATGGCGGTGAAAGCGGGTCAGTCGTTGAGCCAGGAGGAACAGCGCGCTTTGTTGCGCGATCTGGAAAATTGTCAATCGCCGCGTTCCTGCCCGCACGGTCGCCCGACAATGATTCATCTGCCGGTTGACCTCCTTGAGCGACAGTTTGGGCGGCGGGGAAGCCGTTAATCAACCAGGATAGACCGAGGGCATTGATGATCGTGGTAACCGACCGCGGATTGGACCTGGCAGAAGAACAGCTTCAGCCGTTGGGGTTGCATTTTGCGCCGCTGTGGCTGCACTTTGAGGGAAAGACTTATTCCAGCGGGGTGGATATCCAACCCGCCGAGTTCTATCAGATGTTGGGCAATTCGCGCCAATACCCGACCACCTCCATGGCGTCTGTGCAGGATTTTGAGCGGCTGTACCGCAGCTTGCTGCCGCTCGACCGACATATTATATCCCTCCACGTATCGTCAGCCTTGAGCGGCACCTTTCAAGCGGCTCTAGCGGCTGCGAAATTAATTCCGGATGCAGACATCACGGTGTTGGATTCGCGATCTCTATCCGCGCTGCTGGGTTGGCAGGTGGAGGCAGTCGTGCGCACGCTGCGCATCGGCTGGTCGAAAGCACAAATCATCCCCTTCCTTGAGCGGCTGCGCCGGGAAACTTTTGGCTTTTTCACCGTCCGCGAGATGCGTTATCTCGTTCACAGCGGGCGAATCAACTTTCTGCGCGGGATGCTGGCTTCCATGTTGAACATCAAGCCGGTGATCGAGGTGGACCAGACCGGCGGGAAATTGGTATCGGTGGGGCGCGAAACCACACTCCGCCATGCGATTGAGCAGATTGTCCGGCGGATCGGCAAACATTTCAATCGGGATGTCCGCCTGCGGGCGCAGATTGTGCACGCGGACAACCTGCCCGGGGTGGAGATGCTGCGCGAATGCCTGGAGCGGGAATTCCACGTTCAATGGGAACCCGTCACACCGATCAGCCCGGTTCTGGGTGCGCACGGCGGACCGACGATTGTCGGCGTGGGGGTGGCGCGGGCTGACCTGTTTGAGATGGATTAATCAGGTTGAGCGGTTTTGCTTGAATGGCAAGCGCACGATGAAGGTGGTGCCCACATCCACCTGCGATGTAACATCCAGTTGGCCCTGATGGTTTTCGATAATTTTTCGGCTGATGGACAGCCCCAGACCGGTGCCTTTGGATGCCTTTTCCGCTGCCGGGTGGCGGAAAAAGCGTTCAAATAATTCGGGAAGCAAATCATTGGGAATGCCTATCCCGGTATCCCTCACCGAGATGAGCAATTGTTCCCCTTCACGCCAGGCATGTAGAAAAACAGATCCGCCGGGTTTATTGTACTTGATGGCATTGCTGAGTAGGTTGAGCAGAACCTGCTTGAGCCTGTCACGGTCCGCCTCCAGTTGCGGAAGCGGATCGGTATTTTGCAGTTGGATGATGATGTGGTTTTCGGCTGCCCGCGGGATCATAATTTGCACGGCTTCTTCGAGGAGATCCAACGGCGAAAAAACAGACCATTCAAAGCTGGCGCGGCCCGATTCCAGGCGGGAAAGGTCCAGATAGTTGCCGGCCATTTCGTTAAGCCGGCGGGTTTCATCTTGAATGGTGTGCGCCATGCTCAAACGTTGTTCTGCAGCCAGATTGGGCTGTTGCAGCAAATAAGCGATGGTGCTAATCGAAGTCAGGGGCGTGCGTAACTCGTGGATTAAATCAGACATGAGGTCGAATTGCTGGAAAAGGCGCGAATTTTCGATGGCCACCGCGGCCTGGGTGCCAAGCACACCCAGGATTTCGATGTCGTTGGCGTTGAAATTACCGTCTGTTTTGTTAAGAACTTCCAGCACGCCAATCACCCGTCCGCGGCTGATCATCGGGACGGCCAGCAGCGAGCGAGTATCCAACCGGGTGGCTTTTTCGACCCGGTCGTAATAGCGCTCATCTTGATGCACATTGTCCACTACAGTCGGCTGACGGTTGAGCGCCACCCAGCCTGCCACGCTTTGCATCGGGACGCTGATCCCGCGTAGCACACCCTCGCTTTCCTGGTTGGTGGCAGCGGCGAAGGTCAGTGACTGCTTTCTATGGTCATACAATAGAATGGATGCCGCCTGAGCGGCGCCAATTTGAACCGCGACGCGCAGAATCTTGCCCAGGAGAGTGTCCAGATCAAGAATGGAGGCAAGGTCGCAGGAAATTTCAGCCAATTGGCGGTAACTTTCCAACATGTTGGCTGTATCAGGCTGGTTCACAACAGCCTCCTGATCTCAGGCAAGCTGACAGCCAGGTCTTCCCGGATGCATAAATCGGCGAAAATATCCATGCTGGTGGGACCCAGGTTCAAGATGACTAACTTGGCGCCTTGTTCCATGGCGATCGGGGGCAGGCTGTTGGCCGGGTATACCTCTAGCGAGGACCCGGCGACGATCATCAGGTCGGCTTGCTGGCATTCGTGTACAGACTCTTCCCAAACATCGACAGGCAGCATTTCTTCGTACAAAACGATGTCCGGTTTGAGCAGACTCTGGCAGGATGTGCAGCGCGGAAATTGCCCATCTTGAACGAAGGCGGCCAGGAAATCTTCGGTTGGATATTGATGCCCACAACTCAGGCAGCTGAGCGTGTTCATCGAACCATGCAGCTCCAAAACATGCTTAGCCCCGGAAGACTGATGCAGGTTGTCGATGTTCTGGGTGATGATGGCTTGAATCTGGTCAGCCTGCTGCATTTCAGCCAGGGCCACATGGGCAGGGTTGGGCCTGGCGCGTGACATGCTTTCCGCTAGGGGGCGCAGCCAATTGAAGAACACCTCAGGCCGGCGGCGAAAAGCAGTCAGGGAAGCCACCTGCATGGGATCGTTTTTAGCCCACTGCCCGCTGCCGGCCGAGCGGAAATCCGGAATGCCTGAAGGGGTGGAGATTCCGGCTCCGGTCAGGACGACGGCATATCTGGCGCTGCGCAGCATCTCCGCGACCGCTTGAATGTCCTGCTGAATTTGGCCAGCGTTCATTTCCGGATGCGTTGGGCAACGAAATCAGCCAGCCGCCGGTATTGCTGGGCAACCAGCCCATCCGGCTGCACGGCGATCATAGGTTGGTTGGAGATGGAAGCTTGGTAGGCTTGCTCCGGGGCTGGCGGGATCAACTGGGTGATGGGCTGACCGAGCTGCTCTTGAAGCTGGGTGATGGATAATTGGATATCAGCTCGCACGCGATTGCAGATGACCAGTGTCAGCAGCTTGGTCTTGCCCTGGCTGAGCATGCCCAGGTCTTTCATATATTCTTTGGTGCGTTTGACGGTTCCCGGATAAGGCTCAGTGATCAAGATGATCTCATCACACACAGCCAGGACCTTATCCAGGTTGGGGAGGATGCTGCAGCCAATATCCAGCACCACCGCCTCACCCAGCAGGGGCAGCACTCGCGCCACAGCCTCGATCTGAGAGGAATTGCGCACCAATTCCACGTCGCGCAGCTCGTTGCTGGCCATCAACAGGCGCACGCCGTAGCGGGTGCGCACCAGCTCGTTTTCAACTGCAGCCGGTAAGATCTCGTTGGCTTTCATAGAGAGCAGATTCTTGATCCCAGCCGTGGTGGCAAAACCCAACTCTGAGCTCCACACACCATGCCCCGGGCGCATTTCGGCGGCGATCACCTCGCCTTTGACTTTGTCAGTCAACGCAATGGCCAGGTTCAATGCCAGGGTTGAGGAGCCCATGCCGCCTCTGGGCGCCATGATGGCAATGTTGTATCCGCGTTCCACCGGAGCGGTGGGCGAGCGCAGGCGGCTGCGCGATAGCAGCGCCTTGACACGGGCGATCAATTCAGCAGGATGGATGGGTTTGGTGATGTATTCATCCACACCGGCTTCGTATCCGGTGACTTTGTCATCCACCTGGCTCTTGGCGGTAAACATCAGGATGGGTATGGGATTGGTGGCCGGATTCTCGCGCAATTCACGGGTGGCTTGGAACCCATCCATTTCCGGCATCATCACATCCAAAATGATCAGGTCGGGCAGATCCGTTTGTGCAATTAGCAGAGCTTGCGTCCCTGTGCTGGCGGTCAGAATAGTGTACCCCTGCCGCTGCATCATCAGCGTGATCAGGCGCAGCGTTTCGACATCATCATCTACGACTAGGATTCTTTCCGCCATCATTCACACTCCATGGCTATCAGATGGGTTGTTAACTGGAAGGTGTGGCCGTCGGCGCCGGGGCGACCACCGGAAGATCACTGAAATTTCCTGAAAGCTGTACCAGATTGGCGTACACCCAGGCCAGGTTGTTGGGAACTCCAGCGAATTGGACCAGCAGCCAGTCACCTGCCGGCGTGCGCGCCAGGGCGCGGGCGGAATCGCCAACAGCCAGTTCGCCAACTTTGGCCGCCTCAAAAGAGGGGGCATCGCGCAGGTTGGCAGGCGTATTGCCCATGTTTTTGGCGACAATTTCCGGTCCGTCAAGCGCGGGAACTTCGCTGGTGGGTGTAATTTCGTTTTCCGCTGTTGGGGCAGGGGTGGTGGTCGCGGGTGGGATATAGGTTGCGCCGATCAGCCGCGCCAGCTCAGCTTCATAGACGATTCGCAGGTTCTGGCTGGATGAAATTTGCTCATTGATCGCCTCGCGTTCTGCCCCACCGATGAAATTGATCAGGTAAGCAATGACCACATTCATGTAGTTACCTGCACTCACCTGCAGCGCAGTGGCGCATACCGCCACCTCCAGGTTTTCGGTGCGCCGGCGCACATCCATGAGGTCCAAAATCAGCGGTGAGAGGTTGTTGGGGGGTGACATTGGCAACCAAGTTGATATCGTTAAATTCCCGCATCAGGTTGTGCACTTTTTGAACTTCGCCGGTGATATTGGCCGGGCTGCATAGATCCTGTGTTGGGGTCAGTGTGGCCGGCGCTGCGGTGACAATGGGAGCCGGGGTTTGCGTTATTTCGACAATAACTGTGGCTGGCTGTGCACCGCAACCAGCCAGCAAAAAAGTGATCCATGCGATTGTCAGGATGATGTGCTTAGATGTGACTTTCATTCACCCTCCAACCTTTGATTGACATCAGTGTTGCCAGCAATAGTATTGCTCGATAATATTGTACACTATTTTACAAAGGTTTTTCCACAGCCCAATGGGGGGGCTTCAGTTATAATGAAATCGTGATTTTACGAACGCTGGCAAACGTGATGCAGGCAAAGTGTCTGTTGGACAGGCAATCGCTGCTGCTGTTGGGCGTGTCCGGAGGCCCGGACAGTCTTTGCCTGCTGGATGCGCTGCATCGTCTCAATTATCGCCTGGCAGTGGCCCACTTTGACCACTGCCTTCGACCGGAGTCGGCAGACGAAGCGCGGTCGGTTGGACGCATGGCAGAAGAAAGACAGCTGAAGTTTATTTTGGGCAGCGGGGATGTGAATGGGTATGCCCGCCAGCATGGTTCCTCGTTGGAAGAAGCAGCCCGACTGTTGCGTTACCATTTTTTGTTTGAACAGGCGCGTCTGATTGGCGCGCACGCGGTAGTGGTGGCACATCATGCAGACGACCAGGTGGAAACGGTGTTGATGCATCTGCTGCGCGGCACGGGGCTGGCGGGGTTGACCGGGATGGCTTACCGCTCGATCCAGGTACAATGGGATGATCGAATTGCATTGGTCAGACCGCTGCTGGGAGTCTGGCGGACGGAAATTGACGCTTACCTGACCGAACACAACCTTCATGCGGTGCACGATGTCAGCAACACCCAGCGCACCTATTTCCGCAACCGGCTGCGTTTGGATATGATTCCCACTCTCGAGCAGTACAATCCTCAGGTGAAATCGGCTGTCTGGCGGATGGCGGAAATTTTGCGTGCAGAACAGGAAGTCATCGAACAGGCCCTGGAGAAAACGTGGGCGGGTGTATTCCTGGAACAGGGCGAGGGCTGGATGCGGTGTTCCGCCAGACCTCTGCTGCAGCTCCCGCCCGGGCTGCAGCGCGCCGTCCTGCGTCGGGCGGTGAGCCTGCTGCGACCGGATTTGCGTGACCTGGAGTTCTCAACGATTGAACGCGGTCTGGCTTTTATTACTTCTCCCTCGCGCAGCTGCCGGATGGATTGGGTCGCGCAGATTGACCTGGAAATGAAAAATGAGGAGCTATGGCTGTTGTCTCGAACAGCTTCTCCAGTGAGTAAGCATCTGCCGCAGATGACGAGCATCGCAGAGCTGGAGGTGACCATCCCAGGTCAGGCCTGGCTGGCCAACGGTTGGCGAATACAGGCGGATTGGGCTGCGCTGGGGGATGGGTTGTGGGTGGAAGGCGGCATGACCGCCAGTCTGGATGCAGACCGGCTGGTGCTGCCGCTAAAAGTGCGCTGCCGTCAGCCGGGGGATCGTTTTGAACCGCTGGGAATGGATGGTCATTCGCAGAAGCTGTCTGATTTCATGGTTAATCTAAAAATACCCCGCAATGCTCGGGCCAGGTGGCCGTTGGTGGTCAGCGCAGGAAAGATTGTCTGGGTGGCGGGCTACCGCCCGGCGCATGCATGCCAGATCACAGCCCAAACCCGGCAAGTGATCCGTCTGAGCCTGCGGGCACCGGATGGCGGTCAGGGCTGATCCGCCTCAGATCAGCTCATCCAGTTGGCGCAGTTTTAAGCCGATTTCACGCCATTGGATTTTGCTGATGCCAAGTTTCTGGCGAATTTTTTCGTTTTCCATCCCGCTGCGCTTGTCGTTGAGTGCGCAGGTCCAGCGGCACATATCAAAGGATAGGTGCTTGGAAAGACCGGCTTCGGCGCCGACGTCTTCGAGCAGATATTCCAGACGACGGGGTGACCAGGCAAAGACCTGTTCGCTGGGTCGGTATTGCGCCAGGTATTCTCGAAATGCGGAAACCCATTCCTCCGGTAGGGCAATTTTGCGTTCCTTGTAGCGGTTGCGGAGGTTTGCATAACGGACAAAAAGTATCGGTCCGGCGGGCGTCTCGAGGTCAATGTGGTTGAGGTTGATGGACAAACATTCGCCCTTCTTGATGCCGGTCGAAAGCAGCAACAGGAGCAAGGTGTAGGGTCTGGCGTCTGGTTTGGCTTTTTCGCGGTAGGACTGCGCCACCTGCAGGGCGGCTTCCTGCTCTTCAGGCGTCAACACCTGGGGCAGCGGGCTGATAACGGACTGCTGGACGACCTTTTCAGCCGGGTCTGCCAGCAGGACGCCGTTGCGGTGCAGCCAGCGGAAAAATGCTTTCAGCGAGGTGATGCGGCGGGCCAGGCTCTTGGGAGAACAGGGAACCCCGCGACCGGATTGCAGCCATTGCAGGAAGTGGTTGAGATCGGTGGTGGTGATGGCGCCAATCGTGCGGTCTGGGGCGATGTAAGAGGCGAGCAATTGCAGGTCGCCGAGAAAGGCTTTGATGGTATAAACGGAGCGGCCCTGATCACGCAAATAGTTTTCCCAAGCCCGCAAGGCTGGGACCAGGGGGGTCATCGCAGTGATATGAGCGCTCGGAAGTGAAGAAGGATCAGGCGGCATAGGGCCTTCTTATTTTCGCATAGGTATATTTATTGACATATTACATGATGCCAGCTTATTTGTCAACAAAAAAAAGGGGTGAGATTCTATGGCGCCAGGGCCTGTTGAACCAGTTGGCGGCAAGCAGACAGGTTGGGCATCAGCACCATTGCACCGCTGCCGGGGATGACAGTATCCCAAACATATCCTGGCCCAATGGCATAGCGGCGCACATTTTCTGCGCGCAGTAATTTGGGAGCAATTGGGATCAGGGGCAGGATGTCCCGTAAGCGCAAATTGGTGTCCACGTTATCACGCAGGGCTTCATAGATTTTATCGGCTTTGGCGATCGCATTGCGGCTCATCAACTGGAAAAACAACCCCTGCAGTACTTCCTGGGCGCGCCGGGTGCGATCAAAATCACCGGTGGTCTTACGCGAGCGGACATACCACAGGGCTTCATAGCCGTTCAAAGTGGTGGTGCCGACTTCCACCCGGCAGATTCCGTGTTTGTAAGGGAACACACAGGTATCCACCAATTCTTGAGTGGCGGTGATGGTCACGCCGCCCAGGCTGTCCACTATGTTGACAAAGCCCTGGAAGTTGGTGAGAACATAGAAATCAGGGCGGGCGCCAAAGTTGTATTCCAGCGCAGATGCCAGCGCATCAAAGCCGCCCATTTGAAAAGCTGTGTTGATGCGGTTCTCCCCGTAGCCCGGAATGAAAACCCACAAATCGCGAGGGAAAGAGATCATGCTGGCAGTCCCGTCAGGATTAATGACGGCGAGGATGATCACATCCGTGCGTTGGGCGCCGTCTCCACGGGCGTCTGAACCGAGAATGAGGATGCGCACTTGATCATCCGGCGGTTCACCACCTTGGTAAGAGGGGTTGATTTCGGTCTGCGGTTGTCCGCGCAACTGAGTGGGCGTCGGTTTTGGGGTGGGCGTGGGCGTGAGTGTTGCCGTGGGGGTGGGCGGAACGGGTTGAAAAGGGGTGGCTGTGGTGGTTGGATCGGGGTACGGAGAGGCGGCAGCCAGTGCTGCAACAGCATAGGAATTGGCTGGTTTGATTAATATTGCGGCGGATGTTGTCTCCGGCGGAGAACAGGCCACCAGAAAAGCCCCAAGCAAAAGGAGTATTTTCGATGTCAGCCGGCGCATTTATTAATTATACATCAGCGATTTCAGGCGGATGGCGCTGGCTGTGCTCCAGGAGAATCGTGAAAGCTAAGATAATGAGCGGTGGCCTTGCTCATGTCAGCGTATTCACCCCGGTATTCGGGTGGTAAAAGGGCAGCCATCTGGTACATGATTTCGTCTATGGCGGCCTCGCGCACCTCCCGATTCAGTTGATTGCGCTGGATGTTGATGGTGAACGGTTTGCCCACACGAATATGGAAATCGGTGCGGCGAATCTGCTTCAAGTTGTCCCAGAAAGTCTCACCCCCCCAATGCACCACAGGCAGCAGCGGCGCTCCGCTGCGCACCGCCAGCAATACAGTGCCGGGCTTGCCCTTGATCAATTTACCCTGTGTGCGGGTGCCTTCGGGTGAGATGGCCACGATCATGCCTTCCTGGAGTGCCTGCTCAGCCAGGCGAAAGGCTTCCAGGTCGGCTTCACCGCGGCGGATGGAGATTCCGCCCCAGAGCGTGAACAATTCCCGGAAAAACGGGCGGTCCCAGTTTTCTGATTTGACAAAACCGGTAACCGGTCGCGGCTGGAAAAAGGTGAATAGAATGGGTACTTCGAGGAAATTGATGTGATTGCTGACCATGATGAGCGGCCCCCGGGCAGGCACATTGCCAATCTCAGCGGTGTCGATGCGGCAGAGGATGCGGAAAAGCGTTTTGGCGAAAAGATTAAAGGAGCGGTAGGCCAGATCGCTGCGCCGCTGCCAGGGAACATTTCGGGTGAGTATTGTCATGGGCTTACCTGTAATAGTATTAACCCGGAACGATGAATTCGATAGCTTTGTGGAAATTTTCCATCACCAGTTGAGCGCCTTCGGTGCATATCGTTTCGCCATCTGAATGCGCAGGCAGTGAACCGGTCTTGGCTGTGACGGTCACTTTGCTGGCCAGGGGCATGCGCACATCTGGCTGGCTTGCCTGGGTGCCGTTCATGTATTTGGTCAACAGGTAGAAAATTTTCAATTTGGGTACCTGGTTGACCATGTTAAGATTAAATTTGCCATCATCCACGGCAGCGTCGGGCGCCATGAAAAAACCGCCTCCCAGCCGGCTGCCGTTCATGATGGAGACCATTAGCGCAGGCAAGGTAATACATTGGTCGTCATAGTCAA
This sequence comes from uncultured Anaerolineaceae bacterium, assembly GCA_964496705.1. Lineage (GTDB taxonomy): Bacteria > Chloroflexota > Anaerolineae > Anaerolineales > Anaerolineaceae > CAZCBJ01. The sequence continues at coordinate 19,123 of CAZCBJ010000016.1, forward strand.
CCTGTACCAGCGGAGCTTTGTAATAGATAAATGCGGTGGCGACAGCGCCAGCAATATAGGATAAAAAGCCGCTCAACGGTTTCAATTTCACCGCAACGAAGCCCACCACCGCGTCAAAGCCAATACCAACCCCGTTGCCAAAATACCTGCCCTGCGGATAATCACCGCCGGACAGCCGGCCGATATCGATCCACTTGCGCTGGTCGGCTGCCAGAACTTCGCAGCAGGTCTGCCAGGAAGCCGGCAAGCCCATCCCGTAGGAGAAATCGTTACCCCGACCGACGGAGATCATCCCCATGGCGGCGCTGCCCAGACCTTCTGCGCGCGCGTCCATTAAACCGTTGATCACCTCGTTGGCGGTTCCATCACCTCCGGCACCGACGACAACATCGAAGCCCTGTTGGACGGCTTGTTTGGTGATCTCGTATCCATGCCAGGGACGTTCCGTAGCCGCCATCTCAAAGTCCAGCTTCAACTCTTCCAGTTTTTGTTTGATATCCGGGTAAAGCCGCCCCCCGTTGCCCCGACCGGAGACTGGATTGACAATGATTTTGTATTTTGGCATGGAATTTTCCTGAGTAAAGATTTTCTGATTGTAACCGAGAACCAAAAGCTGTCAAGAAATCCGAAAAAAAAGCGAAAAGGGCTTGACGAAATGGTACGTTTGTTCTATAATCAGATATAGAACATTATTTCTAGTGGTGAACCATGGCTGAAACTTTTCGGATTTCCATCCCCCCATTACCGGCTGTGTGCCGTGAACCGCTGCAGGTGGAAGGTGCAGAAGGGCTGAGTGATGGGATTCCATTCGCATCCCTGCAACTCGAGGGGCTGTTGGCCCGTTTCCACCCTGTGCCACCCAAATCGGTGTTGATGGGTGTGGGGATGGATGAGGTGCCGGTCTTTTTTGACCTGGATGATCCGCAACCTGGTCCACTGCTCGTTCTGGGCAACTCGCTGGCTTGCACACGCGATTTCCTCCGCGTTTTCATCCATTCCGCGAGCCGTTCTCTATCTCAGGTGAAAATCCTGGTGTTTTCCAGTCAGCCTGAAAGCTGGTCGAAGGACATGGCGAGATTTATCCATGAGGGAACTTGCCTGGGCGTGTTCGGGGTGGATGAGCCAGCCGGAGAAGAATGGATGCTGCGCATGGCTGAACGCACCGAGAAACGGCAGGCCAGCCGGCGCCATTGCGGGCACGTGTTGCTACTCCTGGACGATTTGGGTTTCCTGCTGCGCGCGTCTTCCGAGGTGCGCATGAATTTTGAGTGGTTGTGTACCAATGGACCGCAAGCCCGTATCTGGCCGGTGGTGGCTTTGACCGCCGCGGCCGCGTTGGAACTGGGTCGTTGGCTGCGCTATTTCCGTACGCGTATCCTGGGGCACATGCCGGATGCGGTGGCTGCGCGGTTGGGATTACATGCGGGACTGCGCTCGCATGCCTTGTATCCAGGCCGCCAATATGCTGTGCGCATTGCGGATGAATGGCTGCGCTTTTGGTTGCCGTCTCTGCCCCATGATGACCTGAACACTGTTTCGATTATCCAACTTGAGGAGGTCTGATATGAAAACAGGAATGCTGTGGTTTGACAATGACGCAAAATCCGATCTGCCCACCAAGATCGCACGGGCTGCGGACTATTACCAACGCAAATACGGACATAAGCCCCAGTTATGCTTCGTCCATCCCAGTATGGCAAACGGCGCACCTAAGCGTTCGTTGGATATCGAAATTCGCACCACGCGCCAGATGCTGCCCAACCACCTTTGGCTGGGACTCAGTGAGACTGCTCAGGCTTAATTTTTATTCATGCGTGAAAGCAGTGCACCTTTCACGCTCAACCATATCCGTTGGAACCAGCGAATGAGCTTGCCTTTGCGGGTCTGGGTGAAATCTTCAACGGCTTCTTCCAAACCGGGTGTTTCGCAACCGCATTTCTCGCGTAAATACCAGAGATGTTCGATGATCCACAGATAAAGATCGGCCTCGGTTCGACCGGGAAATTGTTTTAGGATATTGTCTTTGAAGATAATTTGCACCAGGGGCAAATAGACGGTATCGTACCAATCTGCCACGGCTTCGGGATAAGGGATGGCTATATTCTGCTTTTCCCCCATGAACCATTGGTGGGTATTGATATGTTCCAGCAATAATCGATATCCGCCAGGAAGGGTGAGGTCGATATCCGCCGCAGGGCGCAGTTCAGCCAGCTCGGTTTTTTGGTAAAAATCCGCTTTTTCTTGCAGTCGGATCAGGTCATCGATGGAAACCTCTTTGGTTAAAGGAACCGGCACATCGATCTCGATCACTTCTGCATCAATAAAAAGCTGACCGCGTTTTCGAGCTACCGATACGCGGTGATTGCCGTCCTTAACAAAATACACATCACCAATTTTATAGACTTCAATGGGCGGCAAAATAATGTTTTGTAAATGAGCGATGTCCACGCTCATCCAGCGGCCTTTGGTGGTGGACTGCCTGGGCAGAAAAGCACGGTCGAAATCGTTGTACCTTCCCACACTGCCCACAATTTTATCTATGGATATTTCTCGGTGTCCGATGTATCGCTGCCCGCGCAAGGGCAGCGCTTTGCGCACCTCATCGAAGGGCAGCAGCTCATTGGGTGAATTCAGGAACCAGCTGGTCAATGAGCGCCAGAAAGCTGATTTCAGTGCGTTTTCAAAGTCCTGGCGCGCTTCACGACTAAAAAAGGAAGGGGTTTCTGTCATGGCATAAATTCAATCTCACGATATCCATAGGTGTTGATGACCTGTGTATCTCCAAAAGCGGTTTGGGTGATGGTATCTTGACGATAAACATGGATGTGGCCATGCAAATGGAAGGCTGGCTTAAACACCTTGATCAACCAGCGAAAGGCGCGGATCCCGCGGTGGGGAGGGTCGTCTTTGTCGTGGATTTGCCAGGGCGGAGAATGAGTGACCAAAATATCGAGATACCGCCCAAAGCGCAGCCTGTTGAACAACAGGCGCGGGATTAAATTGATGACCATTGCCCACATTTCACCCTGGCTGTACTGCTGAGGACCGTTGTTGTAGCGGATGCTGCCTTCGATACCGGCCAGCAAGACACCGGTTGGGTCGCGCACGGTGCGCTGGTGGAGGTTGACCGCGCCCCATGGTTCGCGCCGGTCGCCGCCGGTGGTGATTTCCACCTGGTAGGCGTGATTGCCGCGCACATAGTACAACGGCTTGTCCAACATGCTGATGATGTATTCCAGGTAATAATACGGCAGATCTCCGCAGCTAATCACAAAATCCACGTGCGGAAAGCGGGTTTTAATCCCGGGGCTGTATATAAAACCGATTTCCACGTCACTGACCACCAGGATTTTCATGGTCTCATCCCGCGTCGCCGAGTGCCACGGCCACAGCCACTGCCAGACCACCGCTGTGGCTGATGCTCAAAGACCATTGGCTAAAACCCTTCGCCTTGGCCACCTGGGCAGCGCTGCCTTTCAGGATCAGACACGGCTGCTGGTCATCTCCGCGCAGGATCTCGATTTCCTGCCAGCTCACCGGCCCAATGCCGCAGCCCAGGGCTTTGGCGACCGATTCTTTGGCAGCGAAGCGGCCAGCCAAAAACTGGCTTGAGTCTTCAGCCAGGACCAGCTCAGCCGGTGTGAACACACGCGCCAGAAATCCATTGCGAATTTCCGGTGAAAGGTTTTCGAATCGGGCAATTTCCACCAGGTCAATTCCGGTACTTACAATCATTTTTCTATGGGTCTATTGTAATCCATTGCCGCGGCTTTGTTTTGGCCCGGCGCTGACGGTGATCAATCTGGCGGGATCGATGTATTTTTTTACCGTGCTGAGAATCATCTCGGGGGTAATACTTTGTATGAGACCGGGATACCGGTGAAAATAATCCAGACCCAGGTTAAAACGTTCCATGCTCAGGATGGCATTTGCCACTCCGGCGTTGGATTCCATGGAAAGGGGCAGTCGGCCAATAAAGTTTGATTGGCTGTCGGTCAATTCTTCTTCTGTAACTGGCTCGCTGACGAAGCGCCATAACTCAGACCGGATCAGATCAATCGCGCGGTTGAGGTTGGCTGGATTCACCCCTGCGGTAACCTCCCACGAACCGGAGGCAATCCAGCAGTTCAGGCTGGTACTGGCATAATAGGCCAGGCCGGCTTTCTCACGCACCACCTCTCCGATGCGTCCCATCAAACCGAATTGCCCCAGAATGTTGTTGCCCAAGGAAGCAGGCAGAAAATCCTCCGAAAGCCGCCGCGGGCCCGTGGTGCCCATCACCAGGTCCACCTGGCTCTTGCCCGGTATGGCGAGGTGCCTGCGCCTGGCTTTGTTCGGGGAGGGCATATCCGGCAAATTCACGGGATCAGGCTGCACAGGGTTGCGCCAATCGCCAAGGATGGCTTCGGCTTGCTCGACCGCCCTGGCTGGCTCAATGGCTCCGACCACCACCACGATCATGCCTTGCGGTCCATACGTGCCAGCGTGAAAGTCGAGAAGGTCATTCTGATGGATCCGGCGGATGGTCTGCGCGAATCCGTCCTCAGGCCGGCTGTAGGGGTGTCCATCAAATAAAATTCGATCGAAGGTCAAGGAGGCCATATCCCCAGTGCTCTGCTCGCGGATCGCCAGATGGGTCAGAATCTGGGTGCGCAGTCGTTCCACCTGATCAGGTGGAAAAGCGGGATATCTCGCACATTCGTTTAACGTTTGGAGCAAAAGGGGAAGATCTTCTGCCAGAGCGCGCCCGCCGAAACTGGTATTGTGCACGCTTGCGCCAAACCCAAAGGTTGCCCCGGCAGATTCGAGCGCGTTGAAAATTTCTTGATGGCTGCGCAATCGTGTCCCCCGCATCAAACTGGCAGCGGTGAAATATGCCAATCCCAATTTGTCCTCAGGGTCCAGATAACTGCCGCTGGGTATATATCCGCTGACCACCACCGAAGGGCTCGAAAAGTTGGTGCGGCACAGGAAGGTGATGCTGTTGGACAGGATGGCGCGGTGGATGTCGTCTGGTCCGGGGAGAGACTTCCAGGGGGCGGATGGATCACGGCTCATGCCTGTTCCTCCTCTTCCACCGACGTGCCGGTGGGCAGGTAAATGCCCACCACCCGGTGTTTGGACTGTAGATATTCCCGAGCGACGTGTTGAACGTCATTGGCGGTCACCTGGCTGAGATTGGGCACAAAATTGAGAAACCAGTCATAATGCGCAAACATTTCCGAAAAACCCAACCAGAATGCTTGATTGGTGATGTTTTCGGTGGAGTAGGCGAACAAAGCGCGAGCTTGCTTGACCGCCCGGTGGATCTCGTCCTGAGGGATCAACTCATCCTGCAGACGGGCAACTTCCGCATCCAGCGCGGCGAGAACCGCTTCAATCGAAACGCCGGGGCGCACAGTGATGAATACTTCATAAGTGCCAGGGTCAAGGTTGGCCTGAAGGCTGGCTGATGCGGTGACCGCCAGTTCTTTTTCCACCAATGCGCGATAAAGACGGCTGGTCTTGTTGGATATGCCACCGCCGCCAAACATGCTCAGGCTGGAAGGCCCGCTGAGAATGCTGTCCAGCAAGGTGAGCCTGGAGAAATCCGTGTCCTGTCCGCGCGGTGAACGGTAAACCACTTTCAGGTATGTGGTTTCGCCGGGGCCTTGCACCTCGACGCGCTTTTCTTGCTCGGGCAGTGGATCGATGGGAATGGAATCCTGTGGCGCCGGGGCAGAAGGGATATCGGCGAAATAATGGTTCACCGCAGCCAGCATGTCCGGGCTGTTGAAATCCCCGGCGATGGTCAACACAGCGTTCGATGGAACATAATATCGCCGGTAATGTTGATACAAGTCATCGCGGGTGATGGCAGCCAGGTCAGCCATGCTGCCGATGATTTCATTGCGGTATGGATGAGATGTGAACGAAGCCAATGAAACGGCTTCGCCTAATCGGAAAGTGGGCTCATTTTCCGATCCCTCGCGCTCTGACATAACCACCGTCCGTTCGGATTCGACATCTTCGGGTTCATAACGGCTGTTCACCATACGGTCGGATTCCAGTCGTAAGGATAATTCCACCTTATCGGCCGGTACTGTTTCAAAGTAAGTTGTCCAATCGGTGTAGGTAAAGGCATTCCAGACGCCGCCATCACGACTGATGGCTTTATCCAGAACTCCGACCGGAAACTGATCGGTACCTTTAAACTGCATGTGTTCGACCCAGTGCGAAATACCAGTCTTGCCCGCAGTTTCATTGCGCGATCCAACCCGATACCAAATCCAGTGGCTGATGATGGGTGCAGTGTGAATCTCCTTCAACATGACGGTCAAGCCGTTATCCAATTGTGATTGTGTGTAAGAAGGTTGCGTAGGTTCCATTTAGCGCACCAGTTTTTCACATACAGGATTGGTTGGGCTTCCGCAGACCGTCTCTGCCCAGGAATCGGGTAGATTATCGAGCATGAAATAATAGGGCGCCACCACTCCCTGCAGTCCGACAAAGGGCGTGTGCAGCTCAGTTTTATTCATGGGGATATCCACCTTGACCGCCAGGTTGACCGGTATCTGTTGGTCGACTGGCACCACGATGGATAACAGGATGGGCAAGCGAGTGCCTGCCGGGAGGACAATATCGGTGGGGGCGTTGGTGATCGATAATCCGCCGGTGGAGAGGGAGACATTTGCGCCGCGGATGACCGTATCCCGGCTCAGAACCACAGTGGTCTCGGTTTCCACAGGCAGGTCAAATTTGGCCGGTACAGAGGCGTTGACCGGAATGGTGGTCTTGATGCTGGCCTGATCCATGAGGATGAAATTGGCATACAGGCCGCCCAGGACTTCGTCCCGCACGATGCGTTTGATGGTGAATAACTGGCTGGCCAGCACATAGACGATCACCAGCAGCGCCAGGTTGACTACCAACGAAAATATGCTCGACACAGTCCAGAAAGTGGATCCCACAAACCAGAAACAGGCGCCGCGCCGGCTCGTTTTTTCTTTTTCTTCCCGGGGTTTCAGGTTCGGCATTTCCTCTTCATCCGGGACCAGTTCCAAGGTTTCCAATTGAGGCATAGCTCACGCTCCGATCGGTGATTCAATGTTTATATATTAAAGCATATCCCGGGAAATCGATGCACAAAGTGGATATAATTGGGGCTTGTGATCATCCGGCATCTGTGGGTGCCTGCCGTTGGAAGGATTAACGTTATGGTTTTGTCGAATATTGCTGGTCATCTGGTTGCCGTAGTGGGGGCAGGCCCGGCTGGGTTAAATGCTGCGCGCGAGCTGGCAGCGCATGATGTGCAGGTGGTGATGTTCAATCGGGATATCAAGCCCGGTGGAATGGCAGAATACGGCATTTATCCAAACAAGTACAAGATGAAGCATTCGCTCAGGGTTCAATTTCACCAAATCCTTACCAACCAGAAGATTGCTTATTTTGGGAATGTGGCTGTGGGGAACCACACCGGTTTTCGTCTGGAGGATATCCGGGGTCTCGGTTTTCAGGCCATATTGGTCACCTCTGGCGCTCAGGCGACCAAATGGTTGGGCTTACCCGGAGAGCAGCTTTCCGGAGTGATGCACGCCAAAGACCTCGTTTTCTATTACAACCATCTTCCGCCATATAACCTTCATCCGCCCAAAATTGGACGCCGGGTGGCTGTGGTGGGGGTGGGAAATGTGATGATGGACATTGCCCATTATTTGATTGAGGAAGTCAGGGTGGATGAGGTGATTGGCATTGCCAGACGCGGGCCAGCAGATATTAAATTTAGTCTCAGCGAAGTGGAGGCGGTGGCTGCCAACCTGGATATGCACGCACTTGAGGCGGAGTTATCCCGCACTGAGCCAATCATGCAGGCGGTTGGTCAGGACGTGGAGCTGGCGCGCAAGTTCTTCCATCACGCCGCAGAGAAAGCGCTGCCTTCCGATTCCAAAACCCATCTGACCATCCAGTTCCTGGCATCGCCAGTGGAAATTCTCTCCGACGGTCGAGGAGGGGTGGGCGGACTGAAGATCGAAGCCAACACGCTGACAAAGGGGGACGGCGAGACCCGGGCGCGGGGACTTGGCAGGGTCAGCCAACTGGATGTGGATACAGTCATTTACGCCATCGGCGATTCGGTTGATCCAGAGCTTGGGCTTCCCATGCGGGGGGTGGAATTTTGTAAAAGCCCGGCGCCGCGGTTCCCGGTTGAAAATATTTCCTATGAGGCCTGCGATCCGAAAAAAAAGGTGGATGTTTCCAATATTTTCATCGCCGGGTGGGCGCGCAAGGCGAGCAGCGGGTTGGTGGGTGTTGCCCGGCGGGACGGTTTCAATGCAGCCAGAGCGGTTCTGCAATACCTGGAAAGCTTACCGCTGGTTGAACAAACCTCCCTGGAAATGATTGAGAGGCATATGCAACGTTTACCCAACCCGGTGGTGAGCGCGGAGGAAATCACCTGGTTGACCTCAATGGAGGAAGCAAACGCCCGCAGGTTGAATCTGCCAGAATTCCATTACGAATCCAACGAAGAGATGTTGGCTGTAATCAGGCAGAAGCCGGGCTGATTATTTTCGATGGCGTGTATATGGGATGAGAATAAAGAAGCCCACCGCGATGACCAACTCACCAAAGATGACGCCGCGCGCCTGCCAGGGTCCAAAGATCATTTCGGGCATGCGGTTGCTGCCAAAACCGAAAATATCTGCCATTGCCGCAAAAACGGCGATCACATAACCTGTCGCCACCAATCTGACGCCAAAGTCGGCCGCAATGCTGCGCGGCGTGCTGCCCCACATCGCGGTCAGGCTGGAATATCCCCCCAGGCAAATAATGGCCAGACCGACCAGAAAGACTGCTATCTGGACAAATCCGATCACCGGACTGCGGTCGAAGCCAAAAAGGCTCGGACGAGAGCCGATCAGGAAAATGAGGAAACCCAGCAGGGTGACGACGAGGCCAAATCGGGCGCGAGCCACCGGATTGGGGCGTGTGCGGGGGGAGATTGGCTGGGCAGACGGTGTTTCTGCCGGTTGGGTGGATTCTTCCGGGGTCATTTTGGCAAATTCTGTTCCAGGTGGCGTTTCCAATTCAATCCCATAATGTTGGCAATATCCTGATCGGCGTAACCGAGCGCGACCAGCAGGGGTGCCAGCTTCTGCAGATCGGCGAAAGAATCGATCCCGGCTGGGATGTCATCCCTCCCGAATCCGCCGTCAATATCCGTTCCGATCCCGGCATGCAGCGAATTGCCGGCAATCTGGCAGACGTGGTCGATATGGTCGAGGACTGTTTCCAACGGGAGGCGCGGGTCACCTTTCGACCAGCCACTTTTGAGATATTTATTATACATCACTGTGCCAATCACCCCGTTGCGTTCGATCAGTCTGGCGATGGCTTGATCGGTTATGTGCCTCTGGTTGTCTGGTTCATGCAAGAGGGCGCTTGCATTGGAGTGGCTGGCAATCACCGCGCCCGGGTAGGTTTCCAGTGCCTGCAGCGAAGACAGATTGTTCATGTGTGATATGTCCAGGATCATCCCCAGCTCAGCCAGGCCGTCTAATATCTCATATCCCTCACGGGTGAAGCCGCCCACGTCGAACATCCCGCCGCAAAAACGCGTGCCAGCCCATACCGGGCCAAAAATGCGGATACCAGCGTTCCACCATTCTGCCAGCTGAGCGGCATCGCGCACGCCTTCACCGCCTTCCATCAGCAAGACCAACCCGACCGGATGGGTCGCGTCAGGTAAACTTGAAGGTTTATCGTGCCAGGGCTGCCAGACAGAGGTCAGGTCTGATTGGCTTTTCACCATCCGGTAGTGGTCAGGATGGTCAGTGCTAAGCCGTTGATAAGTTTCAATCTGTTTATGGTAAATGGGATAGGCTTCGGCGGGATTGGAAAACACCTGGGTGTCCCATTCTCCAGCCTGATAACGCCGGGGCGCGGCAAATACGGTGGCAAAAATCAGCGCGGTCTGCCCGTTCTGGTAATCTGGCCATCCCAGCACGGTATCGCCGGTCAAATGCGGTATGTGCGATACCGCTTCCAGGCGGCGAGTTTCACTGGCGGATAGAAGATAATTACGCCCAAAGGTCTGGACGTTGTAGGCCAGATCTTGGTGAGCATCAACAAGGATGAAGTGTGTCATGCAAAGGAAAAAAAAGCGCACCGCTGAGCAGTGCGCTTGGGATCGATTGATTTAGCCGGCCTCTGCTTCTTCTCCAGACTCCTCATCCGAGTCTGTAGATTGCAATCCTTCGCTCTCCAGCAAAGTTTGCCAGTCGAGGTCAGCGTAGGCCATGGATTCGACTCTGCGCAAGGATAAACCGATGCGGTGGTTGGCCGGATCGATTTTGATGATACGGAGAGTGACCACATCGCCTTCGTGAAGCACTTCTTTGGGGTGCTCGATGCGTTTTTCGCTGATCTCGGAGATGTGGATCAGACCTTCCAGGTCGCCTTCCAGGCGGGCGAACGCACCGAAGCGGGTCAGCCGGGTAATGGTGCCCTGCACCAGTTGTCCAACCTGCATGTGAGCCACCTGAGCGTTCCAGGGGTCGTCCAGCAACTGACGGATGGACAGGCCGATGCGCCGTTTTTCTTTGTCAATCGAGATGATCTTAACCTGCACTTCCTGACCGACCTTCAAGACTTCGCTGGGATGCTCAATGCGGTCCCAGGAAATCTCAGAAAGGTGCACCAGACCATCTGCCCCGCTGATGCTGACGAATGCACCAAAGTCAGCCAGGCTGGTGATGCGCCCTACCTTGATGTCGCCCTCATTTAGCTCTTCGATGACCCGCTCCTTGATCGTCTCGCGGGTTTCGGTGCTGGCGGCTCGCTCGGATAGGATCAGACGCCTGCGTTCGCGGTCCACCTCAATAACACACACATCAATCTCTTCACCGATCATCTTGCTCCAGCGCTGGTCGGGGGTTTCACCGGCCAGGTTGGCGCGCCGCGAGAGGCTGATTTGCGAAGCCGGCACAAAACCACGCAGCCCGCCCACGGGAACAATCAGACCGCCTTTGTTAAAGCCGATGATCGTGCTGTGGTAAGAACCTTTGTTTTCCTTCAGGTCCTCAACTTCCTGCCAGCTGACCTCTTCGCGTGCGCGGTTATATGAGAGCACAAGATTGCCGTTAGAATCCTCGGGATTGATGACATATACCGGGATTTCCTGTCCGATTTGCAGCGCGGCAAGCTCGTCTTGAGGAATTTGCTCATATTCCTTGCCAGTGATGATCCCTTCAGATTTGGTCCCAATGCTGACCAAAATTTGACCGGGGGTCAAACTGGCAATCACGCCCTGGCGAATATCTCCCTGCTTGGGGAAATCAAAACCAGGGCTTTCTTCCAACAGCGAAGCCATATTGTTGTTGCTATCCGTGTTTGTGTTCTCGAAACCGGCCCCCTGTTCGAGTTGGGCGTCATTATGTTCCATGATTCGATATTACTCCGGCGCAATAGAATGGACTAGATTATATCACACAAAAGAACCTTCGTTTCAATGCCTGCGGCGCTTTTTTGCTTTACGATCCGATGTGGTCGGTTCATTTTTTGCCTCCGACGGCGCTCCGGGACTTTCCTCCTGACTGGATGCGGACGCTGACCGGCGCATCTGGAAGGTGAACATGCGGCTGATCACACTCAGACGGATATCGGCCAATAATTGCTGGAACATTTCTGAAGCCCGGCTCTTGTAAATCACCAAAGGATCACGCTGGGCGTAAGCTTCCAGACCAATCGACACGCGCAACGCTTCTATACGAGTCAGGTAATCAATCCATTGTTCAGAAATGGAACTGAGCAAGATATAGCGGTATTGCTCATTGAGAACGCGCGCGCCCAGCGCTTGAACTGCCATGTCGCGGTCTTCTTCACTGAATGAGCTCAAGGACTCATGCGCCAGTTGATCGAATCGTTCCTCTCCAAAGGCATCCAGCAATCTCTGGGTGGTCTTTTCATCCAACTGAGCCAGGATAACCTCGGCTTGAGCCAAGCGAGCCCATTCTAGCCAGCCCCATATTTTTTGCAGCCCGCGTCTGGCCAGGGTCAGGTGTTCGATGATGTCATCCGGAACTTCGCGCGCAGGCTGATTTTCCAATAATCTACCGGCCAGAAAAACGAAGCTCAGTCGATTGTAGGTTTGCCGCCCCTGGCGGTGAGTTTTGGGATCAAACGCCAGGCGGACTCCCTGCCCCATGACTCTCAAGACCTGGAGAATGGTTTCATCCGAGACCGAGTCATCCACCAGCCATGTGGTCAATGCAGTGTCCAGATCTCGGGGTATCTGTCCTTCAGAACCGAGCAGGCGATTATAGCGGTTGTCGAGCGCTTTTTGCGTGGCGTCCAGCACGAGCTGCGCAAAATCTGCCCACCTGCTGCCCTGCAACTGACCGGCTTTCAGACCAAGGCTCTCTTCAAGACGCCGTTCGACGGCGGTGATTGCCCGATTGAGAGCCAGGTTGATTGTGGCTGATTCAATCTGCTGGCGCAGGGCTTTTTTGGTTTCATTGCTGGTCTGTGGCAGCTGGCGTATCGCCTCTGATGACAATTTGAGCGGTGTGCGCACCTGCTCGGATAGCGACTGGATGATTTCCATCGGTCGGCGTTGGCTCAGTTCCTCATCATCCTGCAGGCTTTCCAGGAAGGTATCCAGGGTTTCCAGCCGGTCACTCAGTTGTTGGTCAAAAACCTCCTCGGCCTTTTCCAGGATGGTGCGGGCGATCTGGGTGATATGGTCTTGCTCAGCCAGGAAAATTCGTTCAGCAATCTCCAGCAGCGCGGTCCGCCAACGTGACACCAACTCACCTTGTTCGGGCACCGCGCGACGGATTTCTTCAATCAGCAGACGATAGGTGAAGGACGGGACGATGATGGATTGGTATTCGATGGTGGGCTGGATTTCTTCCAGAAATGCCAGCAGGCGCCACGCGCCGCCTTCATCTTGCAGCGCTTTGGGGATGCGCTGCTGAAGCTCAGTATCCAGCATCTCTTCCACATCATCGTCCAGGTTGTCCTTGGTGAACACGCGGTCCCGCTGGCCATAGATCCGCTTGCGCTGTGAATTGAGCACGTCGTCATATTCAAGCAGGTGTTTGCGGATGTCGAAGTTTTGACCTTCCACCCGCTGTTGCGATTCCTCGACCAGGCGCCCCAGGATATTGACTTCAATGGGCAGGTGTTCATCCACCCGCAAGCGCGAAAAGAGACTTTCCACTCGCTGCCCGCCAAACAGGCGCATCAGGTCATCTTCCAGCGAAAGGTAGAAGCGCGAAGAGCCAGGGTCGCCCTGGCGGGCAGCCCGACCGCGCAATTGGTTGTCAATGCGCCGGGCTTCGTGGCGTTCAGAGCCGATCACATGCAGCCCGCCCAGGGTGCGCACCTTTTCCATATTTTCAATATGTTGCAGGAAATCACGCACCTGCTCTTCGTAGATGCCGTAATCTTCAGGCGTCAAAGCCAGCAGCCCCTGGCGGCGGGCTTCGTTGCTCATGTTGTAGGGGTCATCCTGCCCGGCGCGGGTCAGCACGCGGATGACGGCGGCCAGGATTTCTTCGGGCAGCTCGCCGCCCAGCTTGATATCCACACCGCGCCCCGCCATGTTGGTCGCAATGGTCACCGCGCCAAAAGCGCCAGCGCGTGAAATGATCAATGACTCTTCATCATGTTTACGAGCATTGAGCACCTGATGCGGAATCCCGCTCTGCAAGACCGCCCCCAGGCGGGCAGCATATCCTTCACCGAGATTAAGAATGGTTAATATGCTGGCAAGGTTTGCGGGGTCGTCCAGGCTTAACGACAGATTTAATTTCCGTGCAATCTGGCGGATATCAGACGCTTCCACCTCAGGCAGCGGGCGGTTGAGAGCCTCCAGTTCGGGCACGGAGCGTTCCATGAAATCCATCTTGTTCTGCTCCATCCAAGTCTGACGGATCAGCAGAAAGTGGACCAGACGGCGCAGTTGTTCGGCTTGCAGGCGTTGTGATAATCGCTCAGAGTGGTCCACCGAGGTGGTGCCGACCAACAAGGGACGGCCGAGGACATGATATTGCAAGATTTCGCGGGTGATGGCACGCAGCTTGCCCTCTTCGGTGCGATAGACGACATCGGTGTAATCCTTGCGTTTCCAGTACACGGGCGTTTTCTGGGCAGCGTTGCGGCGGGCATAATAGGAATATTCGTAGCGTTGTTCGTCGCGGGCTTTCAACTCGACCAGTTCTGCATTTGTCCGGGAGGAGGTGTATTCCAGGTTGGTGGGAATTGGCACAACATCCAGTTTATAAATTTTGCCGAATTCTTCCGCTTCGGTCAGCGCTGTGCCGGTCATCCCGGCCAGTTTCTGGTACATGCGGAAGTAATTCTGCAGGGTGATGGTGGCGTAGGTGATGTTTTCTGGTTCCACCCGCACACCTTCCTTGGCTTCCACGGCCTGATGCAGGCCTTCGGACCAGCGGCGGCCCGGCATGAGCCGCCCGGTGAACTCATCAACGATGACCACCTTGCCGGCCTGGACGAGGTAATCCTTGTTTCGTTTGTAGAGAAATTGCGCCCGCAATGCCTGTTCCAGGTAACCCAACAAGCGCGCCTGTTCTGGGTTGATATCCTCCGGTCGTTCCGGGTCGCGGAACGGCATCCCCAGCAGCTCCTCCACCTTGGCTTCGCCCAACTCGGTCAAGGTCACCGAACGGTCTTTTTCGTTGACCTCCACCTCGTCCGGGGCGCGCAGTGGACGAACCACCTGAGCCATGCGCACATACCATTCGACGTCGTCTGAGGCTGGTCCGGAGATGATCAGCGGCGTGCGGGCTTCATCAATCAGGATGTTGTCCACTTCATCCACGATGGCGTAGAAATGGCCAGGATTTCGCTCCTGAACGCGTTCCTCCAGCCGCATGGTCAGATTGTCGCGCATGTAATCGAAGCCGAATTCGGAGTTGGTGCCGTAGGTGATATCCGCCAGATAGGCTTCGCGGCGGTCCACCAGGCGCAACTGGTTCTGATCCTCATGGGGAGAATTTTTCTCGAGATCCACCAGAAAAGCTTTGCGACCGTTCTCGGTGCGGGCGGCCATCTGCAACACGCCCACGCTCAAGCCCAACATGTGATAGATGGGCGCCATCCAGCGCGCGTCGCGGCGGGCAAGGTAATCATTGACGGTGACCAGGTGGGCGCCGTAGCCAGCCAGCGCATTGAGATACAGCGGCAAGGTCGCCACCAGGGTTTTCCCTTCGCCGGTGCGCATTTCAGCGATTTTGCCCTGGTGCAGCACCGTCCCACCGATCATTTGCACGTCGTAATGGCGCAGACCGATGGTGCGTTTGCTGGCTTCGCGGACGGTGGCAAAAGCCTCGGGTAGAATTTCGTCGAGGATTTCCGAGAGCGGTTTGTCTTCGGTTTGCTGTTGAATTCGCCCGCGGAATTCTTCGGTTTTGGCGCGCAGCGCATCGTTGCTCAGTTGTTCAAACGTAGGTTCCAACGCGTTGATGCGCTCAACGGTTGCGCTGATCCTGTCGATTTGGCGTTTATGGGGATCTCCTCCCAGGACTCGAACGATATTCTTTAACATATCTTTCCTTTACGGGGAGGGATTATAGCATATCAGCTTGCGGCTTCCCACTTCGGAATCCACACGCGCATGGCGTGAGGACCGCGGTTGGCCCAGGCATAGTACGGCACAGCATTCAGGCGCAGCGGCATAAAATTGTCCTGCACGGTGTTCGCGGTGATATACAACTCGTCGGTCCAGGGGCTGTTGTCGGCCTGCATGCCGTGCGCTTCCACCACCATCACACCCCCCAACAATTCTGTCCGCCAGATGTCGCGCAAGGGCAGATTAGGATCGATGGTAACATCCAAAATATTGGTGTTCTCGGGTTGATCGATGGTTTCCAGGCAATACACCAGCGGACCGCGCTCAATGGCCAGGCAGCCGCGGGTGCCATCCACGCGCGGGTTGGGGCGGGTGAGGCGCGGTTGGATGGGCATGCGCAGCTCGACGATGTCATTGTTCTGCCATTTACGCTCGATGCGGGCATAAGATCCAGAGAAGAGCGGAGCTTCCACCTCTGTTTCATTCACAAAAAGGCGCGCTTGCTGACACCACAGCGGTATGCGCAGAGAAAGCTGCCAGGGCGCAGGAGGGGTGTGGTCGATGTGAACCCGGGAGGTGCCGTCCCAAGGATAACCTGTTTCAAGATGAAGCTGGATGGGATCTGCGCTCTGCCCAATCTTCAGGTCAGCGGCGATGTACTGGTGGATTTGAACACCTCGAGCGTCCCAGGTGGCGATGTAGGCGCCGATCCCGGCCACCTGGCGCATCACATTGGGCGGGCAGCAGGCGCAGCCGTACCATTCGGGGCGCTCGATCCCGCCGCGACTGAGCAGCGGGTTAACATAGAAATAACGGGTGCCGTCCAGTGAAATACCGCTAAGAAAATTGTTGTACAGCGAGCGTTCCAGCAGGTCGGCGTGCCGGGCATCCCCGGTGGCCAACAGCATGCGCCAGTTCCACATCATCGCAGCGATGGCAGCGCAGGTTTCACAGTAGCAGCGGTCAGCGGGCAGTTCGTAGGCATCCCCGAATGATTCGAGCTCATGGCGCGCACCATACCCACCGGTGAGATGCATTTTTCGCGCGGTCGCGTCCAGCCACAGGGCCTGCATCGCTTCCAACAGAGGCTGTTCTCCAGTTTCCATGTACAGGTCCGTCACACCGCTGGCCAGGTACAGTTGGCGTACGGCGTGACCGGTGGCCTCAAAATTCTCGCGCACCGGGAGGTGATCCTGGAAGTATTCATGCGAGGAAGGCCAACCGCCTCCCATTTGCTTCTGGCCGCGTTGATCAATGAGGAATTTTGCCAGGCTCAGATAACGGGTATCGCGCGTCTCCCGATACAATTCCACCAGCGCCATTTCGATCTCCGGATGACCGCAGGTGCCCGCGCGCTTGCCCGTTCCGAAAATGGAATCGA
>CAZCBJ010000017.1:0-12062 GCA_964496705.1 uncultured Anaerolineaceae bacterium
CATTGTCGTCCAGGTGGCTTTCACGGGTGGACGCCTGATCCTGCCGCTGGTTTACCGCCGCCGGGCTGACCTGCCCCCCTTCCGCTTCCAGTACCTGGAAAGCCCCCTCGCCCCGCCGCCCGTTGACCCCACCCTGGACGATTCGGGCTGGGATTCGATCTGCGCCGGTGATTTCTGGGGCAGCCTCTTCGCCGATTTCATCCTGCGCACCACCTTTGCGGTGCCGGCGGATTGGGACCCGTCCGCCCCGGTGGCGCTCTATCTGCCGCTGGGCGAGCCGGGCGACTTCAGCCACCCCGAAGCGCTGGCCTACGTGGACGGCGCGCCCTTCTCCTCCTGCGACCGCCACCATCAGGAGGTGCGCCTGAGCGACGATCTGCGCGGCGGGCAGACCCACACCCTCGCGCTGCACGGCTGGTGCGGCCTGATGAACGCCGACCCGCTCTACAAGCTGCAGATGCGCCAGTGCCAGGTGGTGCAGATTGACCAGCCCACCCGCGACTTCACCGCCCTCGCCCGCGCCGCGCTGGGCATCGCCGATGCGCTGGATGAAAACGAGCCGGCGCGCGGCAACCTGTTCACCGCGCTGGACGACGCCTTCAAGGCGCTCGACACCCGCGAGCCGTTCGGCGATGCGTTCTACGCCAGCGTGCCGCGCGCGCTCGACCTGCTGCGCCAGGGCGTCGCCCGCTCCGGCGCGCCGCTCAACGTGGATGTCAGCGCCATCGGTCACGCCCACATCGACGTCGCCTGGCTGTGGACGCTCGGTCAGACCCGCCGCAAGTCCAGCCGCACCTTTTACAACGTCATCCGCCTGATGGAGCAATTCCCCGGCTTCATCTTCGGTCAGTCGCAACCCCAGCTCTACGATTTTATCAAACAGGACCACCCCGAGCTGTTCGAAATGATCCGCCAGCGCATCCAGGAGGGGCGTTGGGAGACGCTGGGCGGCATGTGGGTGGAGGCCGACTGTAACGTCTCCGGTTCCGAATCGCTGGCGCGCCAGTTCCTGCTGGGGCGCAGCTTCTTCCACGAGCATTTCGGCGCGGTGGATTCGCCCGTCCTCTGGCTGCCGGACGTGTTCGGCTACGCCTGGAATCTGCCCCAGTTGATCAAGGAGGCCGGCTGCGAGTATTTCTTCACCATTAAGATTGGCTGGAGCCAATACAACCGCCTGCCCTACGACTCCTTCTGGTGGCAGGGGCTGGACGGCACCAAGGTGCTGACCCACTTCTCCACCACCCCCGAGGAAGGCTCGGTCTTCGCCAGCACCTACAACGCCGGGGCTACCCCCAGGCAGGCGCTGGGCACCTGGACCAACTTCCAGCAAAAGGACGCCGGCGCGCCGGGCGTCAATCCGCCGCTGCTCATGTCCTACGGCTTCGGCGACGGCGGCGGCGGTCCCACCCGCGAGATGCTCGAGAACATCGAGAACCTGGGCAGCTTCCCCGCCACCCCGCAGGTGCATTACGGCAAGGTGGGCGATTTCTTCCGCAAGCTGGATGCCGAGGTCGGCGAGCGCCTGCCCACCTGGAACGGCGAGCTGTACCTGGAGCTGCACCGCGGCACCTACACCACTCAGGGGCGCAACAAGCGCGGCAACCGCAAGAGCGAATTCCTGCTCCACGACGCCGAATTCCTGGCCGCGCTGGCCGCCCGCATCAACCCCGATTACGCCTACCCGCGCCAGACGCTGCGCCAGGGCTGGGAGCTGGTCTGTCTCAACCAGTTCCACGACATCCTGCCCGGCTCCAGCATCGGTCTGGTGTACGTCGAGTCGCAGGATCAGTACGCTGAGATTCGCCAGTTGGCCGAGTCCAGCCGCGACGAGGCGCTGGCGGCGATCAGCGCCGCAGCCGGCGGCGACGCGCTGCTGGTCAACCCCACCTCGTTCGCGCGCGGCGACCTGGCTTTGTGGGCTGGCGCCGAGCTGCAGGGCAAGGCTGTCTTTGCCAACGGCGCGCCGGTGATGACCCAGCCGGTGGAAGGCGGGGTGCTGCTGGACGCGGGGGTGCTGCCGGCCTTCAGCGTGACCGCGCTGGAGGTGTCTGCGCCGGTCCAGCCGCCGCAAGGCAGCTTTGCGCCGCAGATGCCCGGCAACCTCACCGCCGCGCCGGGCTGCCTGGAGAACGACTACCTGCGCGTTGAGCTGAGCGCGGCGGGCGACATCACCCGCATCCACGACAAGGTCAACGGGCGCAATGTGCTGCCCCCCGGCGCGGTGGCCAACCAGTTCCAAGCCTTTGAGGACCGCCCCAACGATTGGGACGCCTGGGACGTGGACATCCACTACGACGACAAGATGTGGCTGGCCGACCCGGCCGAATCGGTGCGCGTGGTCGAGAGCGGCCCGCTGCGCGCCGCGCTGGAGATCAGGCGCCGCATCCTGAACAGCCCCTACGTTCAGCGCATCTCGCTGGCGCACAACTCGCCGCGCCTGGACATCCACACCACCATCCAATGGCAGGAGCGCCACATTTTGCTCAAGGTGGCCTTCCCGGTGGACGTGCTCTCGCCCACCGCCACCTACGAGATCCAATGGGGCAACGTCCAGCGCCCCACCCACCGCAACACCAGTTGGGATTGGGCGCGCTTTGAGACCTGCGCCCAGAAGTGGGTGGATTTGAGCGAGGGCGGCTACGGCGCCAGCCTGCTCAACGATTGCAAGTACGGGCACGATATCCGCGACAACGTCATGCGCATCAGCCTGCTGCGCGCGCCCACCATGCCCGACTTCGACGCCGACCAGGGCGAGCACAGCTTCGCCTACAGCTTCCTGCCGCATGCCGGCGGCTGGGATGCCGCCACCATCGCCGCGGCCTACGCGCTCAACGACCCGCTGCTGGTGTACGCCGCGCCCAAACCGTCTGCGCCCGCCGCCCGCGTCCCCGCGCTGGTAAGTTGCGACGCCGAGAACATCGTCATCGAAACGGTCAAGCAAGCCGAGGACGGCAACGGGCTGATTGTCCGCCTGTACGACACGCAGCGGATGCGCTCCCAGGTGACGCTCACCGCTGGCTTCCCGCTGCAGGCTGCCTGGCGCGCCAACATCCTCGAAGAGAACCAACGCCCGCTGGCTGTGGACGGCAGCCGGGTGACCTTTGAGGTGAAACCCTATCAGATTGTGACCCTGCGCTTGGTGTAATCGCTGGAGGCGGGTCTGTTCTGCCCCGTACGGGCGGGTCTGGGTGAATTAGGATGCAGGCAATAAACATGCCCAGACCCGCCCGTACGCGGACGCGACCCTGCGCAGGAATCAAAAGGGCGTTGTGTGGGAGACCACAACGCCCTCACCCATGATGCAGGTTCCGCGGGGGAAAGCCCGGATCCTGCCCGATAAGCCTAAAAAGCCCCTGCTTTGTATCTAGTATACATCAATTTTATTAAATTGTTCCTTAAAATATTGCCGCGCTTTTTAATTCCAAGTCTATACAGCCTTTGGCAATTTCGCCGCAGCACGGTACAATATAAAAAATGTTCCAACTCCCGTTGTTTCCGCTGCACACGGTGCTTTTCCCCGGCATGCCGCTCGATCTGAATATCTTCGAACCGCGCTACCGTCTGATGATTCAACGCTGCCTGGACGGCGATCCGGTCTTCGGCGTCAACCTCATCCGCCAGGGCGAAGAAGCCTACGGCGCGCTGGCCCAGCCCTGCGTCACCGGCTGCACCGCGCGCATCGTCAGCGTGCGCAAATCCAAAGCCGACCTGCTGCTGCTGACTGTGGTCGGTGAGGAGCGCTACCGCATCCAGCAGCTTCACCCCGGCCAGCCCTACCTGGTCGGGCAGGTCGAATCCTGGCCGCTGGAGCATCCCCAAACGCTGCATATGCTGCGCGGCATGCACAATCTCAAGCTGCTCACCCTCTCCTACATCCGCCGCATCGGTCCCCTGGTCGGCGAGGAGGTGGACCTTTCGCTCAAACAGCTCCCCGAGGAGCCGCTGCGCCTGCTCTACCTCGCCGCCACCCTCCTGCAGCTCCCCCCTGCCGAAAAGCAGCCGCTGCTCGAGGCTGAGCACGCCAATTGGCTGTTCGACGAGGTGAGCCGCCTCTACCGCCGCGAGCTGGCCGTGCTCTCCCGCTTCTACCCGCTGGAGGAAGACGAAGCCCAGCGCGCGGCGTGGTTGAATTAAAAGTATCCAATCGGGCTGGTTGATTCCCTTCCGCTTTGCCCGCACCTGGGGTATAAAGCAGGGAAAAATTTTCCTCACCTTGCCCTCAACCCTTCCGCTCTCCCATGAAATGGGAAAGGGGTGAGGGCCTCCCGGAGCTTTCCCTATGAAAATCCTTGTCCTGCCCCTGGATGACCGTCCGGTCAATTATGATACCCCCAAGTACCTGGCCCGCTCAGCCGGGATGGAGGTGCTGCTGCCCGAGCGCGAGTGGCTGGGCAACCCCTGGCGCCCCAGCCAGCACGAGCGCCTGGTGCAGTGGCTGATCGAGTCGGTGCCCCTCGCCGACGCCGTCATCCTGGCCGTCGACACCCTGGCCTACGGTGGGCTGATCCCCTCGCGCCGCTCGGCGGACCCCTTCGATCTGGTCATGCAGCGCCTGGCCTTCCTCAAGCAGATCAAGCGCGACCGCCCGCGACTGCCCATCTTCGCTTCCAGCGTGATCCTGCGCATCAACCGCTCCGACTCGGCTGAGGAGGAAAAGCCCTACTGGGCCAGCTACGGCGCGCGCATGTTCCGCCTCTCCTACCTGGAGCACAAATCCGCGCTGGAGTTGGCCTCACAAGCTGAGACCGCCGAGCGCGGCGAGCTGCGCGCCGGGGTGCCGGACGAGGTGTACAACGACTACCTGGCCGGGCGGGCGCGCAACCACGCCGTCAACCTGGCGATGATCGACTGGGCCGCCGAGGGCGTGTTCGACTGCCTGGTGCTGCCCCAGGACGACACCGCCGAGTACGGCTGGAACATCGCCGAGGCGCGCAAGCTGCAGGCCGCCATTCGCCGCCGCGGGCTGACCGAAAAAGCCATCACCTATCCCGGCGCCGACGAGATCGGCAGCCTGCTGCTGGCCAGCTTCGTCTGCCGCCAGGCCGGCTTCCAGCCGCGCGTCTTCGTGCGCTACTCTTCCACCCTCTCGGCTGAACAGATCACCTCCTACGAGGACCGCCCCTTCCACGAGATGATCAAAGCCCACCTGGCGCCGCTCAACGGCGTGCTGGCCGATGCGCCCGCCGAGGCTGATTTCCTGCTCTACGTCAACGGACCCACGGTGGGGCGCGGCGACGGCTACATGGAGCTGCTCGCCTGGGAGGGCGTCGAGGCAGTCAAGGCCAGAATGCCTGCCGCCTACCATCCCGCGCTGGACGAGGTCAGCGCCTGGCGCGGCTACCGCGAGACGCTGGCCGAGCTGCAGACCCCCTATCGCAGCCCCGAGGAGTTCACCCGCTCGATCCTGGCGGCGGTCGAAGCCGGGCGCCAGGTGGCGGTGGCCGACGTGGCCTTCTCCAACGGCATGGACATCGCCCTGGGCGGCATGCTCGTGCGCCATCCGCAGACCGCCCGGCTGGCCTCCGTCGGCGGCTGGAACACCGCCGGCAACACGCTGGGCACGGTGCTGGCCCAGGCCGCCATCCGCGTCCTGGCGCTGCGCCGCGACCCCGCCCCCGACCAGACCGCTGCGCACCTCGAATTTCTCTTCCTGCGCCTGATCGACGATTACTACTATCAGGCCGTCCAGCGCACCCGCACGCTCTACGAGGACTATCCCGCGCTCGGCCTGCCGATTGACGGCGACCACATGGACGATCCCGCCCAGTTAGCCGCGATCGAGGGCTGCGTGCAGCGCCGCATCCTGGCCGCCGCCGCCGAGCTGCGCGAGTTGTTCATCCGCTCCGGGCTGGTCAGGGACGTGCAGGTGAGCAACATCCACCTGCCCTGGCAGCGCATGTTCGAGGTGGGCTTTGAGGTGAAGGTTGTGATGCGCGGAGGAGTGAGGCGTGATGCGTGAGGCGTGATGCGGCAGGAATGATTCGTGAGGCGTGATGCGTGAGAAGCAAATCGGATGGCTGAGAGTTGACCGCTGACCGACAACCGATAACCGATAACCGATAACCGACAACCGCCCACCGACAACTGACAACTGACAACCACTCCCCCCTACCGCTCCCCCGCCGCGATGGAGGCCAGGTAGGCGCGGCGCAGGTTGACCCCCGCCTCGCCGGCCAGCACCGAGTAGAAATAAGGCACCTCCCAACTGACGATCTTCTCGCCCACCTGGTGGGCGTTGGCCAGCTGCACCGCCAGGCGGGTGAAATCGGCGGGGACAAAATCGCAGCTCGTGCCGATCTTGACCCGCTCGAAGGACTCGGCGTTGACCCACAGGCGCATGCCCGTCGCGCGGCAGACGCGCTGCCAGAGCTCGAACGAGGGCTTGAGGTGCGCCAGGCGGTTGCCGAAGGTGCCGATGGAGTCCTGCGGGGTCATGTAGTCGATCGGCACGCCGTCGAACAGGCTGACCAGGAACTGGTAGATTTCCTCTTCGCGGTCTTCGAAATAAAAGGTGCCGGGCGAGGCCAGGATGGGGATGCCGGGCAGGCGCGCCTTGACCGCCGCGCACATCTCGCGGAAATAGCGGTTGAGCAATTGCTCGCGCTCGGGCTGGCGCTGGCCGGGGAAGCCCGTCTCGGGGCTCATGTAATAGCCCTGGAAGCCACCGCGGTAGAGCGCCAGCAGCTCATCGAACACCGCCAGTTGCCCGTCGAGGTCGCGCTGCAGGTCGGCCCAGGTGGCGTGCTCGTCGAAGGCCATCAGGTTGCCCAGCCCGCCCAGGTAGAGGGTCATGCCCTCGGCGGCGGCCGCCTCGCACAGCGGGGTGAGCGAATCCCAGGTCTTGAAATCCGACAGCAGTTTGGAGGGGTAGTTGCACTCGCGCACCTCGGCCCAGGCGGCGGCCTGGTGGATGAGCGTGTCCACGCCCATCTCCTTCAGCTCGTCCATCAGCGCGCGCCACTCACTCACACCCCAACCCATCGTGTTGCGCCCGACGTAATCCGGCGGGTGGGAGTAGATGAACGTGCCGGTGATGCGCCCGCCGCGCGGGGGTTCCGCAAGCGCAGCCAGGAAGGCTGCGTTGCTTTCCAGGCCGTAATCCATCAGCCCGCGGTACCAGTTGTGGTCGTCCGGCCCGGGGATCACCAGGGTGTAATCATCTTGGGGGAGAAAGTGCAGCATGGGGGGCTCCTTTCTAGCGCGCTGCGGCCTGTTCGCGGTTTCCGGCCGTCGCTTTCAGCGCGGCAGCCGCCTTTTGCGCAACATTCAAATCCTCAAATGGTTTCCAGCCAATCCGCCAGGGTTCTGCCCTGCCTCCATTGTAGCACCGATCCGCTCCTTCCCCTAAAAGCACCTTGCCAGCAGCCCCAGCATCTCCAGCGAGCTGTCCACGCGGCGGTTGAGCGGGTGGCACCAGTCCTCGGATAGCGGAAAGCAGGAATACGGCCGGCGGTAGGCCCCCGCGCCCAGGTCCCACAACCCGTCCGACCCGCGCTGCCGCCAGATCCAGTTGGCGGCTTCCGCACACCGCTCTTTCCACAACGGGAAGCGCGAGAGCAGTTGGTGCGCGCGGAACCAGTTCCAGAAATGCTTCGCCGCCAGCGGCGGCGGATTACTGATGGCCTGGTCATACACATAATAGATGCCGCGTGGGTAGTGCAGGACGAAATCCAGCACGCGGCGCTCCAGCTCCTGCGGCAGCCGCCGGCCGCCCGCCGAGAGGATCAGCAGCGGAGGAAGCACGTGAAACGGCACCGGATTCTTCATGCGGCACTGCAGCAGATCGTTCAACACAGCGATCTCGCGCTGGCGGTCGTATGCGCCGGACTGGAAGGCGGCGGTCAGCGCCTCAGCCCACAGCGCCCAAAACACATCAAGGCTCGGGTGGGTGGGGTCGATCTGCGCCAGCGCGGCAGCCGCATAATGCCGCTCCCAGACGTACCAGGCCAGCGGGTTGTCGTGCTTTTCGGGCGGGTCGGGCCAGTCGAGCCGCCCGTCCATGTAAGCCAGCAGCAGCGGAATCACCCTGGCCAGCACGGGATGGGTGCCGTCCAGACCGATGCCCAGCGCTTCGTGGATGGCTGCCTCGGTGGTCGGGATGGGCTGTTTCACACTGCTATCCTGGGTGTGGAAGCGCCCCCAACTGCCGTCGGCTTGCTGCGAGTTTTCCAGCCGGGCCACCCATTTTGAGCCTTGCAGGGCGGCCTGCGCTCGCACATACGCCGGGCAGGCGGGGTCGGCGCGCAGCACATCGCGCAGCAGCCGAAAGCGCGGCGCGGGGTCGGGGTTCAGGGCCAGCAGACCGCGCGCGGTCTCCTGCAGGTCGTTCAGGCTAAACTCCAGCAGGATTGCCTTCCAAGAAGTCATTGCGGGCGTGCTGCGGCCTGCCCGCCGGCGATGATGCGCCAGGTCTCGTCGAGCGTGGCGGGGGGTTGGGTGAGCGCGCTTTGTGGCTTGCGCACCAGGGTCAGCGCGCCGTTCGGGCAGGTGGTGACGCACAGCCCGCAGCCGATGCAGCGCTCTTCCTGCAGTTCCACCCCGCCCGCACCCTGCGCCAGCGCTTCCATCTGGCAGCGCTCCAGGCAGGTGCCGCAGCCGCCGCACAGCGCGGCATCCAGCCGGGCAATATACGCGCTGGCGGCGTAATCCGCCGGGCGGGGATGCCGTTTCAGGTCGCCCAGCACCCCGCAGCAGCAACCGCAGCAGCAGCAGATGAACTCGATCTCGCGGGCGTTGCTCGGCTGCAGCACCAGGTTGGACGCATCCGCGCGCGCCAGGATCTCCAGCACCTCCTCGCGCGCAATGGGGCGCGCCCGCCCGCTGCGCACGTAGAAATCCGCCCAGTCGCCGAACACCAGGCAGCTCTCCTCCGGCGCGTCACAGCCCCCGCCCGCCAGCTTGACCGCCCGGCGGCAGATGCACGGCGCCACCGCGAAGCGCTGGCTGCTGCGCACCAGCTCGTACACCTGCTCGTAGGGCAGCGCCTCGAGGTGGTGGCGGATGCTCTCCCCCACCGGGATGACGCGCAGCTGGGGGATGGTCTCGACCTGCGGGCGGGGTAGGACAGACGACCAGTACGAGACGAAATACCCCAGCAGGTCCAGATCGAGGTTCTGCACCTGGAACTCGTAAATGCCCACCACCAGCGGCGAGGCCTGGTAGCGCGGGCTGCCGTCTTCGGCGCGGTGGGCCAGGATCAGCCCTTTTTTGGCCATCTCCTCCAGCCGCGGCCCGACCTGCTCCGCAGTCAGTCCGGCCCGCGCGGCGATGACCGCGGCGCTCTCGCGCTCCAGCGTCAGATGCACCGCCAGGCTGGCTTCTTCCACACTGAACAGGCGCTCCAGCAGGCGCAGGTCGGCGTCATTCTCAGCCGGCGGAAAGCCGTCCGGCAGCCGGTCCAGGTGCCCGGCCAGTCGGCGGTAGATCAACTGGGTATGTTCGTCCATGGAAATCTCTTTTTGGGGGGTGAGCCGGCGCACATTGCGCGGCGCGCTTATTATAATCCGTTCAATCCGCTTTCTTCTTCGGCCGGCGCGGGATGATGAAGGGCACTTCGCGCTTGTACTGCAGGTAGGCTTCGCCAAAGCGCTCTGCCAGCTCCTTTTCTTCAAAGAGCTTCAGATAGAGCAGCAGCAGCCCGAAAAAGCCCAGCACCATGCCGATCCCCAGCGGCGTCCCGGCGGCCAGGCCCAGTCCGCCGTAAGCCAGTAGCGTGCCCAGCGTCATCGGGTTGCGGCAGTAAGCGAACGCCCCGCCGGTGAGCAGTTCCTGGGTGGGCATCACAGGCAGCGGCGTGCCCCGCCCGCGGGTCAACTGCGCCTGGACCGACCAAAAAGCGAAGAAAAAGCCCGCCGCCGTCACCAGCCCGCCGAGGATCACGTTCAGCGCGCCCAGGTCAAAGCCCGCCAGCCCCAGGCGCCGGTCCAGGCGCGGGCCGACCCCGATCACCACGTAGGGCAGCAGCCCGAGGAAGATGACCGCCAGCAGGAGCATGACCGCGATGCGCACGCCCAGGCGGTGCTCTTTTTGCGCCCATTTGATGTAGATAGACATGGGTAACTCCTTTGGAGAAACAGATGGAAACGCGACTGCCTATACCGACCCCCCATCCTTCCCTGCCGACTTGCGCATCCCTCTTGCCGCCAGGTACGCCGCTGCCGCTGCGCCCAGCCCGCCAAGGGCCAGCAGCCAGCCCATCCCCTTTTCTGAACCCACCGTATTTGGGACGGCGGTCGGGGTGAGTGTGGGCGAAGGCGGATGCGCGGTGTAAGTGGGCGGCAGGCTGGGCGTGCGCGAAGCGGTCGGGCGGGGGGTGAGCGTCGGGCGCGGGGTGAAGGTGGGCCGGGGAGTCCAGCTGGGGGGCAGCGTGGGTGAAAGGGCGGTGAGTTGGGCAGCTTCGGCCGTGGCGGTGGTGTCGTTGTAGGGGTACAACACCTCCTCCAACAAGAGCAGAAAGTTGCTCGAGCTGCCCGCGTTTGGCATCAGCGCCGGGTTGGCCGCGTCCAGCTCTTTGGCGATGCGGTATTCCTCGCGCGCCTCGGTCAGCGGCGCGGTTGGTTTGGCCGGATCGTTGATATGCTGCGCAAATTTCATCAACCCCAGCCCGGCGTGCGGCGCGGGGTGGTCGGGCAGCAGCGCCGCGGCTTGCTGATAGGCTGCCACCGCCTGGGGAAGGTACACCGGTCCAAAGCAGCTCAGGCGGAAGGAGAAAAAATTCAGCGACAACCCGCCGTAGGCTGCCGCCAGGTCCAGCCAGGTCTGCCCGTTCTGCGGGTTGGCTTCGGCTCGCGCGCGCGCCTCTTTCAGCCCGCGCCAGACATCCGGCTTCAGCAGCCAGGCCGAAAAATCATTCTGCGGCCCCGGCTCAAAGTTTTGCCACGTCCAGCGCGCCTGGTTGCCCGCCAGCGCCGCGCCGGCCGGCTGCCGCGCCAGCGTCTCGGCTGAGGCGGGGTAAGGCAGGTTGAGGATCAGCTCAGCCTTGCCGATCGGCCCGGCCCAGCCCGCCCCGGTTTGGAATACGTAGCTCAGCGCCAGCGCAGGCTGCTTGGGGATGGGCTGCAGCGGGAAGCGGTAGCTGACGTGGATCAGCGTCTCGGCGTTCGCCGCGAAGGTGACCGGAAAGCTGGCCCAGGGCAGCGGCAGCTTATCGGCGCCCTGCGGGTTGGGCCAATCGCTGACCGCGTAGACCAGCGGCTGCCCGTTGACCGCGGCGCGGAAGCTCTCGATGCGCGGGACGGTCTCGTCCGGGTTCAGCTCCCAGCGCTGCTCCAGTGCCGAAGCCAGCGGGAACCAGACGGTCATGCTCACGTCCTCGCCGCGCGGATTTTTCATGGTGAAGTCGGCCTCCACCTCGGCGACCGCCTGATACCATACCGGGCGATTGTCGTAGCCGTAAGATTTGGGGTTCAAGCTGAGCAGCGCGTTATCCGCCTGGGCGGCCTCGCGCACGGTGATGGTCACCACCTCGGCGGCCATCTGCACCGGCGTTTCAGCCCCGGGTTTCAGGTCGCTGCCCACCGGCAGCACCGGCTGGACACCCACATCTGCCCGCGCCGGGACGGCTGCGCCCAGCAGCGCCAACAGCAGCGCCAAGGCGCAGGCGGGATTGGTCCAATGAATGCGGGCTTTCCATCGTTTGTGAAGAAAAGCAAGCGTTGTCACAAGGAACTCCACGCTGTCGTATAAATTTCAAATCGGTTGGCCCTCACCCCAACCCCTCTCCCACTTGTGGGATCGCGAAACATGCCCGTGGCAGAGGGGCAAGGGGGTGAGGGCTGTTTCCTCACAAGTCTATTCATAGCATACATCGTTTCAGCGGGAAGTCAACAGGAAGATGGATGCGCAGCCCAAAGGATGTTTCACGTATGCCGCAGATGCTCCTGATTCTTGAGGCAAAGAAAATCGAACTGGGATGAAAAGGATGAGAGGGATGAACAGGATATTTTTTGATCCTTTTTGTCCATCTGCGAGCATCTGCGTCATCTGTGGATTCTCTGCTTCATGAACAGGATGGACAGGATGGGCAGGATTTTTTTATCCTGGTTATCCTGATTATCCTGTTT
>CAZCBJ010000017.1:12162-36028 GCA_964496705.1 uncultured Anaerolineaceae bacterium
CAGGATTTTTTTATCCTGGTTATCCTGATTATCCTGTTTTATTGATCTGCGGATTCTATAACCAGCGATGTTGAAACTAGAATGGAGCGCCAGCAGGCCGAATAAGACCACAGCACATTCGCGTTATTCTGCATCTTCAGGTGGTTATCTCACGAAATTCTTTGGACCGAAGACGATCACGATGAAAATGACCGCAAGCAGAAAGATTCCATAATAATACCAAAGTGAAGATTGAGTGGGCAATACCACCACAGATGTATTCAGTGATGCATGAAGGAGGGCGGCTGCAAGAACACTTCCCTTGGTATTATTGAAAATCCAGGTGCAGATGACGGTGAATAGGAGTATCATGGGCAGCCATTCCCAGAAATTCCTTTGGTAAAGGGGTGAGATGTTCGGGATAATGAAAGCGGGGATATGCCAGGCAGCCCAGAGAATGCCGAGGATAATGCTGGAAGTTAGCGCATTCCATTTGGCCTGGAGACGCGGCAGGACATAACCGCGCCAACCGAATTCCTCGCCCATGCCACTGGAAATAAACGTGGCAAGGAACAATGGAACGATCATCCAGAACGGATTAGGTGTGTTTATGATCGGATAGGGTTGACCATCCATCGCACGAACGACAAGATTGGTGACCAACCGCAATACTTCAAGACCCAGCAAGGTCACCAGCAGCCATTTGAGGCTCAGGTTGCGGTTCCAAAAACGCCTCCACAGGGCTTTTACGCCGGTTTTGCCCTGGGTGATGGCTGTCATCAAGAAAGCAGCTAACGTAGGCCCAATGACTGTCGGCACAACGACAAGCACCCAGAAAAAGATGGATGGATCGGTAAGGCTGGTGGGCTGTTTCGGATGGAAGATGGTGGAAAAAAACCACATGACCGCGTTCAACCCATAGACAATTAGAAAAAAGAACGCCAGGTTGCGGGGCTCAAACGACTTCGCTTTGTAGCCATCAGTTTGAGAGGACAGTAAAGATTCCTTTCATGGCGCCTAACAGCAGGCGGGGGTGGATTCTGTGTGTGGAAAATGCTCGAAAATGCCGCGCGCGCGAAGCGGCAGTTCCACATGGCAGGTGCAGGCTGTGTTGGGTATAATTTTCAAGACCCTTTATTTTTTTTTACCCTACCAAGATTTTCATATCAAGCGGAATCCCTTTTTGCTCATCTCGTACCAGTGATAATGCACCATTTGGACATTGATCAACACAAACACCGCATCCCATACATTTATCCCAATCAATCATAGAATGGCCATCTACTGATAATGCCCCAAAAGGACAAAAATCTGCGCAGGTGCCACAAGAGACGCAAAGTGATTCATCTGCTTTGGCGATATAGCCGGAAGATGACATCATGGGGATTCCATATTTAACCATTGTCTCTATCCCCCCACAACAGCATTTACAGCAATTACAAATCACGTAGAAACGGTCAAGCATGGCATTCTTGAACCAAGCTGTATGAATGTGCCCGCGTTCATGCTCGGATTTGAGAAGTTCCAGCGCTTCTGCTTGCGAGAGGGCTTTGCTTTCTTCCGGATGGTGTTCGAGCATAAAACTAGCAAATGGCTCACCAATGAACATGCATACTTGGGTGGGGGTGCAAGGATTTTGTCTGGCAAGTCGACATCCACATTCGTAGACAGTGATCTTTGGGGATGCGGCTAATAATATGGTTCGTGCGACTGGATATGGAATAACTTGCTCCAAATCTTGATAGGGGATATTCTGATTTATCGCGACAAGTGTTTTTGCTTGTTGTTCGGTGAGCACTTTGCTATGATATTGGTTGGCCCACCATTGACGTGCAGATTGGCTTGAGCGCGGTCCGATTTGATTAATAAACAGGCGAATGTACGATTTTTGCCAGCGCATATAAATATACCCATGCAACGTGCTGAGATTCAAAAATCTGATCAAACCACCTTCTTGAATGAACTTCAAAGTGGATGGCATGAATAATTTACCCCTTTCGCCAACCAACCATATCATCGCTCCAAGAATAATAACCATGCTTGCGACTACAATCAAGATTGTCCTGAACATAGGCATGCTCCTTCAGGAAAATCAGGTGCGAGTTTTCAAATCTCGATGTATTTCTTCCGCCGAACGGCTTGCGTTACCAGCGGATGGGCGCGGCTTGGCGGAAAATTGCCAAAGGGCGAAACCGGTTTTTGGGGGTGATGCCCTCCGCACAAATTGGTAAATTGCCTATCGCTTACAAAAGTATGACATAAATACAGGTTGTTTTCAACGGTTTCTCGAAAAACCTGGCTAAGCCGACAGCCGTTTTGATGACAATTTTTTTACATCGCTAAACAAAGATATCCAGAATCTCCCATCGTCCCTGCCATTCAGTTAGCCGTTTTTCATTATCGATATGAGGTATATGCTAAAAATGAACACCCAGAACAAGTAACTATATGACATGGTTCGTTCTTGGATTCCTATCAATGAATTTGCTTCTTCTTTTGATGATTTACTTGCTGTCAAAATCCTGATGATAGCCAGGAGAACATACACCGTTGGTAATGCGATGGTAAATATTCGGAACCATCCGCTGATCGCAATAGCACCAAAGACCATTGCCAAGACGAAGAATAGAACACTGAATAACATGATAATTACATGGGTGCTTTGAAATTTGGGTCTCTCACCATATAGGTATGGAAAAAAGGAATTTGCGACAAGTCCCAATATTGCATTACCAATTACAAATACGCTGGCAATACGCATGAGTAAAGAGTGACCCGAAACTAACCATACACCAACTCCGAAAGCGGTCATGGATATGCTAGATACGAGGGTAAGCCAGAGAGCCATCGATCTCTTTGGAGAACCTAAAGAACAAATATCACTCATAGAATGTGCCGAAAAGTTGTAACCATTTATCAGGCTTCCTACCAGTCTATCTGTCGTAAAAAATAGAATTGGGGCTAATATTCCACATGACAGGAGGGCTATTTGTAGAATATTCAGCGTTGGCGACATATTATTTACTCGCTTTCTTTTGTGATTCTCGGTTCGCGCCAATTATGAATTACCCGGATTTTTGATACATCACCATTATCTCGTATGGCCAACGGAAAGAAGTTTGTTCTATCGCAATGATGCCTGATTCCCTCCAACGATCTGCTGCGAACAGGTCTAAACATATTATATACCCCGGCTTGGTATATTCAAGTACCAATGACCGGTGTTCATCCATATGGATTCTCTGCTCTATGAACAGGATGGATAGGATTTTTTTATCCTGATTATCCTGGTTATCCTGTTTTATTGATCTGTGGATTCTCTGTTTTATGAACAGGATGGGCAGGATGAACAGGATTCTCTTTTCTTTTATTCCAATCAAATTTCTTCATCTGCGAGCATCTGCGTCATCTGCGGATTCTCTTGATTTATCAACAGGATTCTTTTATCCTGTTCATCCTGGTTATCCTGTTTTATTGATCTGCGGATACTCTCCACCTACCCCTTCGGCATGCTGTCCACCGCAAAGCGCAGCAGCACATTGCCCGAGCCGGGCCAGGTGCGCGTTTCGAGCAGTTTGAAAGCCGCCGCCGGGCGCCCTGTGAACAGCGGCGTGCCCGCCCCGGCGACCAGCGGGAAGTAGGTGATGTGCAGCTCGTCCACCAGCCCCTGCGCCAGCAGGTCGTTCCACAGCAGGCGGCTGAGCATGACGAGAATATCCCCGCCGGGTTGGGCTTTGAGCGCGGTGAGCTCGGCGTGGGCCGCGGCGCGCGGGATGATGCGCGTGTTCGTCCACGGCGCCAGCTCGGCGGCGCTGAGCCGGTCGGAGATGACCAGCTTGGGCACGGTGGCGAACAGCCCGGCCAGCTCGCGGCGGATGGGGGTGGCGTGGGGATCGTCCGGCACGCCCGTCCAGTAAGCCTTGTTGCCTAGGAAAGCGGTGCGGCTGAGCAGCAGGAAATCCGCGGCGCGCAGCCGTTCGGCGTTGTAGAAATCAAAGCTGTCATCGCCGGCGTAGTCGGGATGCTGGAATTCGAACAGCCCGTCAATGCGCCGCCCGGGGCCCTCGTAATAGCCATCCAGCGTGGCGAAATTGCTGACGATCAGCCTGCGCGTCATCCGCCCTCCTCCACCCGCTGCCAGACCTCGTATTCCACGCAGACGCCGTCCTGCCAGCGCGCATTGCTCCAGGTGTTGCCTTCCAGCCGGTATTGGAACTCAAAGCGGCTGCCGATCATTTCCGGCTGCGAAGCCAGGACCGGAATCTCCGCATACAGGCCGTCAGCGGCGGCGTAGTCGCCCGCCGCGGCGGCGTAGAACGCGCCCCCGGCGGTGGTGACGAAGCTGAATCTGCCCGCCGAGAGCAGCTTGAGGGACTGCACCCCGGCGGCGGCGTAATCCAGCTTCACCCCGTCATCGCCGACGTAGTAGCCCGAAACCAGCCGCCATGCGCCGCTGAGTGGGGAGGGTGAATCGCTGTGATTCATGAACTGCTCCTTTTTTAGTATTTCCTGACCCGGCATACCTCGATGCGCAGGCGCCAGGTGAAATGTGATTGCCGCCGCTCAAGAAAGTACTCGCGCGCCGGTGGGCCGTACAGCCGCCCGGTGATGGCCGCGGCTTCTTCCACGCTGCCGTACTCGGCGGTGTAGGTGAAATCGCGGCGCAGCGTGGGGGCGCTGACCGCCACACCGCCCCACGTGTCGTCGTCAAACTGGCTGTCCTGCGCGGGGCAGCCGGGCTCAAACCACGCCGCCGGCCCGACCCCCTGGATCACCTGCGGGAAGAACGGCGCCAGGGTCGCGGTCAGCTCGCCGCACAGCCCCTCCAGCGGCGCGCCCAGCCGGATCAGGTATCCGCCATCCTTGAGCACCCGCCAGGCTTCGGGCAGGTTCAGGTCGGCCCACGAGTTGATCAGCGCGTCAAAGCAGCCGCCAGCGAAGGGCAGTTTCTCGCGGTCGCCGCGCAGGTAGGCCAGGTTGTCCAGCCCGGCCTGGCGCGCCTGATCCCGCCCGTACAGCACCACTGACTCAAAAATATCCACCGCCGTCACACTTTTGGCGCGCCGCGCCGCGGCCATGGCTGAGCGCCCGGTGCCAGCGCCGACATCGATCACCGCCAGGCCCGCCAGGTCCACCAGGCTGTCCAGCTCGCGCATCAGGCCGTCGGTGGAGAGGGCAAAGCGGTGGTACAGGTCGGGATGGCGCGCGCTGAACCAGTCAAAACCGAAATAGGGCGGCACGGGATGCAGCGCATCGTAGCGGCGCCAATCATCGACCGGGGCGGCGGGGACCAGGTAGCCGTCGCGTTCGAGTTGTTCCTGGGTGTATGGCATGGGGGATGGCTCCGGGAGAGGGGGTTGCGATTATTTTACTATGATAACCTCTGTCCCCCTACTCCTCGCTCTCGTCCTCATAGCTCCCCGGGTACCAGCGCTCCTCCTCGGGGGTGCCGTGCACGTCCTGATCCTCGGGGGTCAGCGGGTCGTCCATGCGCACCAGCAGGACGATCCCGGCGGTGCGCACGCCGTTGGGGGTCATCATGCGCCGCACGCGGTAGCGCAGGAAGTAGCGCTTGACCAGCTCCTGGTTGAGCACATCCTTGACCGTGCGCAGGCTGACCGCGGCGCGGCGGGCCAGCTCGCCCATCTCGGTCTCCACCTCATTGCGCAGCTCGCCGGTCAGCGGATTCCAGTAGCACAGCGAGCGCGCCGCCAGGATCACCGCCAATGCAGAATGGCCCAGCAGCGGCAGCCAGTGCTCAAAGAAATACAGGGTCAGGAACAGCCCGCGCTCGGGTTGGATGACGCGCGCGCGCTGGCTGCCGTAGGCGCGCTGCAGCATCACCTTGCGCGATTTGCCCGCCGGCTGCACTTCGGGGGCGGGGTCGGCGGCGGGCGGCTCCTGCGCATCGCGCGCGCGCAGAACGGGAGACTGCGCCGCCACCTGCGCGCTGGTGCCCACCACCATCTTGAAGGTCACCCCGCTGCCGTAAAAGCCCTCCAGGATGCGCGTGATGCGGCTCCTCAGGTGGCTGGCCACCCAGTCGCGCGTGGCCGTGCTCACCGTGCTGACGGTGAAGACCCCCTCGGCGTACCCCACCAGGCGCAGGCTCTGCACCCAGGTCTCGAAATCCACCCGCGACATCTCGGCGCGCAGCTGCCCCAGCACCATCTCCCAGGCCTCTTGCGGGTCTGGCGGATGGGCGGGGGTCGGCTGGCTGCCGGGCAGGGAATCCATCGTTACGCTCTCATCAAGGGTGGTTGGTCAGCGCGCGTATCTGGCGCTCCAGAAATTCCACCACCATGCCAAAATCTTCCTGGCGGATATCCTCGCTGCGCGAGACGCCGGTCAGGCGGGTGATGTCCATGTAAATGCCCGGGTAGGGCTTGGCCTCGCCGCGCTCCTGCAGCAGCGCGCCGAGCGCGGCCACCAACTGGCGGAGCTGGCCGAGCTGTTCGGGGGTCAGGCGCACCTTCGGGCCTGCCACCGCTTCCAGACGGGTCACCTGCTGGCGCAAATTGCCAAAGGCCTCACGAATCTGCTGCACCTTCTCCTCGTGCGCCTGGCGCAATTCAGCCAGCTCCGCCTCCACTTTTTTTGAGATCATCTCCTCGAACAGCTCCTGCTCGGCCACCATGCGCGCCACCGACTGGCGCAGGAACTGCATCTCGCCGCGCTCGCTGATGCCGAAATGCTCAGCCAGCACGGTGTGGGCCTCGTCGAGGAAAGCCTTGAGCAGCTCGCGCGCCTCCTCGCTTTCCACCCGCTCCAGCTCCACGCCGGTGAGGAACAGCGGCGCAGCCGAGGCCATCAGGCACAGCGTGGGCTGCGGCCCGCCGGGGGTGGTCATCAGGATGGTGGCGGTGTAGGGCTCAAAGTAGCCCTGCTGGCGCATCAGTCGCTTGCGCTGCGCGCGCGGGTCGAGCCCAAAGGCCTCGCACAGCGAGCGCACCGAAATGTAACCCTTGCCGTCGCGCAGATCGGCGGTGGCAATCTCTTTGCCGCGGAAGGCCAGCCTGCGCTCGCGCTCGGGGCGAAAAACGGGCGTTTCATCAGTCATGCGCGCGATTCCTTAAAGAAAAAGAAGACAAGACTTGATCCACAGGTTGTGCAGGTGGGCGCAGATCAAGATAAATATTGTATTCAGCTGCGAAAATCTGCGTCATCTGCGGATTCCTCTTCTCCAAAGGGAAGTCCATGATGACCCCCCCTTGCGCGGGGTCAAGGACGATCCTGCTGGGTATATATGCACTTGTGGGGGTAAATATCGTCATATGCGCCATATATGGGGGTCTGGATGGGGTTCCCCCCTTGGTTTTGGTGTTTTTTCTTCCATAAATATTGCCTATTTTTGGAAGAAACAATATTTACGCGATCATCCTTTCCACCAGCTCGGCCAGGGTGGCAAACTCGCGCCGCCCGGTGAGCGCGGTGTGCCGCGCCGAGCAGATGCGAGTCAGGATCCCCACCGTCTCGCCGATGGAGACCTTGCGCTGCAAGAGCGCCTCGAAGCGTTCCTGCCACACCGCCAGCTCGCTCACCTCCCCCTGCGAAAGAGTCACGCCGATCTTGCGCCGCGGCACCACCGCCGGCGGGCGTCCGGCATGTCGCACAGCCACCTCGGTGGGTTTGCGCTGCGCTTCATACAATTGCACCCAGGCGGGTTTGCTGGCGGGATCGGGGGCGGCTGGCGTGGTCATTG
Source organism: uncultured Anaerolineaceae bacterium (assembly GCA_964496705.1). GTDB lineage: Bacteria > Chloroflexota > Anaerolineae > Anaerolineales > Anaerolineaceae > CAZCBJ01. Next base: position 19,844 of record CAZCBJ010000017.1, read on the forward strand.
TTTCACCACCTCGCGCACGATGTTCAGGCTGATCATCGTCTCGTCAGATTGCAGCAGCGAGTCGGTGGCCAGCGCGCACAGGCGGATGATGTCGCGCGGCACGCCCTGCGAGCGCTCGTAGAGCAGCTCGAAAGCGTTATCGTCGATCAGCGACTCGTTGCGCCCGGCCACGCGCAGGCGGAACATGACCATCTGCAGCGCGCTGGCCAGGGTCAGCGGCGGCAGCACCAGGCGCACGAACACGCGGTCGTTGACCGCCCGGTTGGTTTCGAACAGCGAGGACATCTCGCGCTGCCCGAAGGCCAGAATCTGCACCACCTTGGTGTCGTAGTCGAAATTGTACAGGCTGTGGATCACCTCCAGCGCCTCGCTGACCATCAACTGGGCATCATCCAGCAGGACGATCACGTTCTTGCCGCCGGTGTACGATTCAACCATGCGCAGCTCGAGCAATTGCATCTGGCGCTGCAGGCTGCGCTGCGGCTCGACGCGCAGATTGACCAGCCCGCTGGAGATGCGCCGCGCGGCGTCCATCGCCGAGCGGAAGTCGGCGGTGTGGATGTAGCAGATTTCCATCGCCGTCTCCGACGCATACACATCGTAGAGGCGCCGCGCCAGCGAGGATTTGCCCATGCCCATCTCGCCGCTGATCAGCGCCAGCCCGCGCCGCCGCAGGATCACCCCCTGCGCCTGGCGATAGACCGCCAGGTGCTCCGGGCCGAGGTAGAGATAACGCGGGTCTGCGGAAAGCTTGAAGGGGTCTTCTTTGAGGCCGAAGCGCTCCAGGCGCACCAGCCTCCATTCCTCATCACTGATTGTGCTTACCATTGTGTAATTCCTCCTGCGATGAGATAATTATTACATGAATTTTGGGAACTGGCAATAGGAATTAGGGTATTTTAATCTTAAAAAACCGGAATTGAGCTAATTCCATTGATTATAACCGAAAGTTGTGCTAATATATAGAATAAATGAGCTAAAAACGACAACTATGGCCGTCACCATCACCATCGCCAACGAAAAGGGCGGGGTGGGCAAGACCACCACCGCCGTCAACCTGGCCGCCGGGCTGGCCCTGTGCCTCAGCGAGCAGCCCGGGCCGCGCGGGCGCGTGCTGCTCATCGACATGGATCCGCAGGGCCACGCGCTGCTGTCCTGCGCCTTCGGCACCCACGCCGCCCCCGCCGCCGATTCGCTCGCCGCGCTGCTCACCGAAAGTCCGCCGCCCTCCCCCCAGCGCCTGCTGCGCCCCGCCGCCCACCACCCCAACCTGTTTTTCGTCCCCACCCAGCGCGCCGCCATGATCGAGGCTGCCCAGGTGCTGCCCACGCTGATGGCCAATGAGACGCGCCTGGCGCGCGCGCTGGCCCCCCTTCAATCTCATTTCGCCTACATCATTATCGACACCCCGCCTGCCACCGGCGACCTGCTGGTCAACGCCTTGGTGGCCGCCGACCAGGTGCTCATCCCGGTGGAGACCAGCTATCTGGGCGTCTCGGGCCTGCGCGAGCTGCAGCGCACCATCGACGAAGTGCGCCATCACTTCCGCCCCGCGTTGAACATTCTCGGATACCTGCCCACCCTGTGCGACGAGCAGCGCGGCGAAGCGCAGGAGATCCTCGCCGAGTTGGAGAAGCGCTACCCCGCCCGCTTGCTGCCCCCCATCCACAAATCCACCGACCTCGCCTACGCCCACTCCAATCACATGGATATCTACACCTACCGCCCGCCGCGCCAGCGCAAGCCCGGCCAGTTGGCTTCCTCCTCGCGCGCCACCCAGGAATACGCCCGCCTGGTGGACATCATCCTCGAGCGGACGTGGGAGCAGGTGGGCTAGATGGGCACTAATTTTCCCTCACCCCTTGTCCCCTCTCCCGTTCATCGGAGGAGGATTGGGGGCGGGAGCACACAAGTGTCATTTCCCTCACCCCTTCGCCCCTCTCCCGTTTACGGGAGAGGGGTTGGGGGTGAGGGCGCAGAATTATCATTTCCCTCACCCCTTCGCCCCCCCTCCTGTTCACGAGAGGGGGATTGGGGCCAGGGCGCACAAGGTTCATTTCCCTCACCTCTGCGCCCCTCTCCCGTTTACGGGAGAGGGGTTGGGGGTGAGGGCCCAAAGGATTCCTCCCATGCCTCCTCGCAAACGATCCAGCGCTTTTGAAGATTTTCCGGTTGAAGATTCCCCCGCCGGCAAGTTGCGCAAACCCGTCCCGGCAGACGAGACCGCGCCGCCGGTGGAGCGCATCGAGCGCCTCAAGCCGGGCCAGATGCTGCCCGACCGCTTCCAGCCGCGCCACCTGCTGCCCGGCCCGCTGCGCCCGGCCTTCTTTTCCGGTCAATTGGATTGCTACCAGACCGCCGCCGCCTGGCTGGCGCTGGCCGAGTCCGACCCGCTCTACCGCGCCGAGGCCGAGCGCCTGCTGGCGATGGGCGATTCTTTCGAGAACCACGGCCAGATCAAGCCGATCACCGGCGCCTGGCAGCCGCTGGAGGACGGGCGCTACGTCTTCCTGATCGAGACCGGCGAGCGGCGCTTCTGGGCGGCCTGTCTGCATGCCGTGCGCGAGCGGCTCGCCGAGGAACCGCTGCTGCGTGTGGAAGTGGTCGCGCGCCCCAGCCGCCAGCGCCAGGTGCTGGAGAACCGCCACGCCGAGCCGCCCACCGCCGTCGGGCAGGCCTGCGAGGTGGCCGCGCTGATCCTCGCCGAGCTGGGCATCCCGCCCGACCCGTCCGCCGCCGATGAGTTCGATTACTTCCGCCGCGCGCGCGCCCAGCGCATGCCCCACGGTCTGTGGGAACGCATCGCGCCGGTCATGCAGCTCACCCGCCCGCGCATGGTGCAACTGCTCAACATCCTCGACCTGCCCACCCCGCTGCTTGAGCTGGCCGAGCGCTACCGCCTGCCCGAGCGGGTGCTGCGCGAGGTGCTGTCGCTGCCGCCTGCCGGGCGCGAATCGATGCTGCATCTGGCCGCGCAGCAGGGCCTGACCGCCGACGAGGTGGCCGCCATTTCCGCCCCGCCTTCCCTGCCTGCCGACCTCGCCCCCCGCCCGCCGGCGCTGCCCGCCTCCCCCGAGCGCGCGGCGGCCAGTGCGCTGCGCCGCCTGGCCCGCGCCGGGGGGCAGCTGCTCGCCGCCGGGCGCTACGCCGCCCTCGACCAGCTGGCCGACGACCTGCTGGTCAGCGGCGACGCCGCCCGCCTGCTGCCCCTGCTGGATGAGCTGGCAGCGCTGCTGCGCGCCAGGCTGGAGAGGCGATAGTCCTGCCCGCCCGGTGCCGCGCCATTCAGATGATATATAATTTACAGCGCCGCGAGGCGAATCCCCGGCTTTCCCAGGAGGAGCGATGAAATTCACAGATGGTTACTGGCAAATTCGCGAGGGGATCACCCCCCATTATGCCGTGCACGTCCACGAGGTGGAGCTCGAGGCGCATGCGTTCACCGCGCATGCCGCCACGCGGCGCATCAACCAGCGCGGCGACACGCTCAACGCGCCCATGCTCTCGGCGCGCTTTTCCTCGCCGATGGAAAACGTCATCCGCGTCCAGGTCTGCCATTTCAAAGGCGGTCTGCCCCCGCGGCCTGAATTTCAGCTTCATTCCGCGCCCGCGCCCCAGGTGCAAATCCATGACGACGACCAGGCGGCGGTGCTGACCAGCGGGCGGCTGAGCGTGCGCGTGGACAAGGGCAGCGACTGGAAGGTGACCTTCCTCGACGGCGAAAATGCGGTCACCGCCAGCGGCTGGCGCGGTCTGGGCTACATGGAAACCCCGGCGGGCGCCTTCATTTGCGAGAACCTCAGCCTGGGGGTGGGTGAGTGCGTTTACGGGCTGGGCGAGCGCTTCACCCCCTTTGTCAAAAATGGCCAGGTGGTGGAGATGTGGAACGAGGATGGCGGCACCAGCAGCCAGTTGGCTTACAAGAACATCCCCTTCTATCTAACCAACCGCGGCTACGGCGTGTTCGTCAACCACCCCGAAATGGTCTCCTTTGAGCTCGGCTCCGAGAAGGTCGAGCGCGTCCAGTTCAGCGTGCCGGGCGAGCGGCTGGATTACTTCGTCATCTACGGTCCCACCCCGGCCGAGGTGCTGGAGCGCTACACCGCGCTCACCGGGCGCCCGGCGCTGCCCCCGGCCTGGTCGTTTGGGCTGTGGCTGACCACCTCGTTCACCACCAGCTACGATGAGCAGACCGTGACCGGCTTCATCGACGGCATGGCCGAGCGCAACCTGCCGCTGCACGTCTTCCACTTCGACTGTTTCTGGATGAAGGAGTTTCACTGGGTCAATTTCGAGTGGGACCGGCGCGTGTTCCCCGACCCGGCCGGCATGCTGGCCAGGCTGAAGGAGCGCGGGCTGCGCATCTGCGTGTGGATCAACCCCTACATCGCCCAGCGTTCGGCGCTGTTCGACGAGGGCATGACCAACGGCTATCTGCTCAAGCGCCCCGACGGCAGCGTTTTTCAGTGGGATAAGTGGCAGGCGGGCATGGCGCTGGTGGATTTCACCAACCCGGCCGCGCGGCAGTGGTTCGCCGACAGGCTGCGCGCGCTGGTCGAGATGGGCGTGGACTGCTTCAAGACCGACTTCGGTGAGCGCATCCCCACCGATGTGGTCTATTGCGACGGCTCCGACCCGCTCAAGATGCACAATTACTATGCCTACCTCTACAACCAGACTGTCTTCGAGGTGCTGGAGGAGAAATTCGGCAAGGGCGGCGCGGCGGTCTTCGCCCGTTCGGCCACCGCCGGCGGGCAGCAGTTCCCCGTTCACTGGGGCGGCGACTCAACCGCCACCTTTGAATCGATGGCCGAGAGCCTGCGCGGCGGGCGGTCGCTGGGGCTGTCGGGCTTCGGCTTTTGGAGCCACGACATGGGCGGCTTCGAGCAGACCGCCCCGCCCGAGGTCTACAAGCGCTGGTGCGCCTTCGGGCTGCTCTCCTCGCACAGCCGCCTGCACGGCAGCAGCTCCTACCGTGTGCCCTGGCTATTCGATGAGGAGGCGGTGGACGTGCTGCGCCACTTCACCAAACTCAAGTGCCGCCTGATGCCCTATCTGTACGGCGCGGCGCTGCAGGCCCACGAGCGCGGGCTGCCGATGCTGCGCGCCATGCACCTGGCCTTCCCCGGCGACCCCGCCTGCGACACGCTCGACCGCCAGTACATGCTGGGCGACGCGCTGCTGGTGGCGCCGGTGTTCAGCTTCAGCGGCGAGGTGGACTACTACCTGCCGCCCGGGCGCTGGACGCACTTCACCAGCGGTCAGGTGGTGGAGGGCGGGCGCTGGCTGCGCGAGCAGCACGGCTTCCTCAGCCTGCCGCTGATGGTGCGCCCCAACACGCTGCTGGCGACGGGCGCCAATGACAAACGCCCGGATTATGATTACACCATCAACCCCACCTTCCAGTTGTTCGAGCTGGAGGATGGGGCGGCGGCCTGCCGCGTGCCAGACATGCAGGGCAGCCCGCTGCTCACCGCGGCGGCGGCGCGGCGCGGCAAGCAAATCCGCTTCCAGGTCAACGGCGCCGCGCGCCCCTGGTCGCTGCTGCTGCGCGGGATCAAGGAAATTGAAACCTTCGACGGCGGTCGCGCCCAGGTGGACCCCCTCGGCATGCGCATCTACCCCGCCCCCGGCGCGAACAGTCTGGTGGTGATCCTTAAATAAAGACCTTCTTTATGTGCCCAATCGTGTTGTGCGGATTGGTAAACACAAAAAGCGCAATTTTTACGAATCGGTTTCCCCCGCTGCTTTAAGGATTTCCTTCTGCAGTTCAGGCGCAATCCAAAAACCGGCATCCTGCTGCAATTGTTGCAGATATGGACCGATTTTGGAAATAGAGCCTGCCGATTTGGCTTTGAGTAATAATCCAATGATCCCCACAGGTTCCAGCCCCATTGCCTTGGCTTTTTCGCGGCCGTCTCTTTCATTTACCAATATTTTCGTGATATTTTCTTGAAGTGCCAGCGCGATTGCTTCTGATTCTCCAAAGTCCAGATCGAGCAGCAATGCCCGAACCAGATTAGTATCTTCAATAGACTGGATACAAATCCACCCTTCAGTAATTGCCTGTCGGATATCCTCGTTACCGGAGACATCAGACTCGAGCTGAAGCTCGGTCACGACTGCCTGAGGAATATAAACAACCTCAAATTGTGTATGCAAAAGGCTTAATTGCTTGATCAGCGCCAGATTCAGAATATGCGACGTGTTACTCACCGCGCGCATAACGCAGATCATCCTCCAGCTCAGCTTCGCCGTAATGGCGATGAATGCCCCGTTCGCCCAGCAGGAAGTTGAAAGCGCGCTTGTCGCAGCCAGCCAGTTCACGAGCTTTTCCGAACGATAAGATGCCCTGCGCATACAGGGTGAGTGCCAATTCAATCTTAATCTGCCGCTGGCGTTGAGCAGAAGGCAGGCGCATCGCGCGTGCCACAGAATCAGGAATATCGATTATGATGCTCATTGGATCACCTTTTTCATTATATATGATTTTATGATCCATTATCTGGACAACGCTTCTCAGGGAAATCCCTGCCGGGAGGTCGCATGAAACCATTCCCCAGCGCTCAAATCAACGCCGCGGTCGAGTCGCTGCGCGGCGAGATGCTCGCCCTGCTGCAAGCCCTCATCCGCATCCCCAGCCTGCCGGGGGACGAGCTGCCCGCCCAGGAGCTGATCCGCGCGCAGATGCAATCGCTGGGGCTGGCGTTGGACTGGTGGACGCCCACCGATCCGGCGCTGCACGCCCACCCCGCCTGGCTGCCCTCCGACATCCCCTACGACCGGCGCCCCAACCTGGTCGGCACCTGGGCCGGCAGCGGCGGCGGGCACAGCCTGATCCTCAACGGGCACGTGGACGTGGTGCCGAGCGGGCCGCAGGCGGACTGGCAGCACGGCCCGTGGAGCGGCGACTTTTCTGACGGTAGGGTCTACGGGCGCGGCTCGGTGGACATGAAGGCCGGCTGCGTGGTCAACCTGATGGTGGTCAAGGCGCTGCAGCGCGCGGGCGTCCGGCTGAAGGGAGACCTGATCCTCGAATCGGTGGTGGATGAGGAGAACGGCGGCAACGGCACGCTGGCCTGCGTGCTGCGCGGCTACCGCGCTGACGGGATGATCTTCACCGAGCCCAGCGGCGTGCTGGCGATGGGTATCGCCCAGCGCGGCGCGCAGTTCTTCCGCCTGACCGTGCGCGGGCAGGCGGGCGGCGTGGAGCGCCAGTATCAATTGGTCAATCCGATCGGCAAGGCGCTGGCGGTCTACCGCGCGGCGGAAGCCTTCAGCCTGTGGCGGCAGTCCTCCACCAGCCACCCGCTCTACGACCCCTACTTCAAGTGCCGCATCCCGCTCTCGATCTGCAAGATTTCCGCCGGCGAGTGGCCCTCCACCATCCCGGCTGCCTGCGTGATGGAAGGCTCAATCGAGTGCCTGCCGGGCGAGGACATCGAGGCGGTCAAGGAGAGCTTCAAGCGCTACCTGCACGCCCTCAGCCTGGACGACCCCTGGTTCGGCGAGCACCCCGTGGAGGTGGAGTGGTTCGGGCTGCGCCTGGAGCCAGCCGAGATTTCCCCCGACCACCCGCTGGTGCGCGGGCTGGCGGCGCAGGTGCAGGCGCAGTTGGGCCAGGCGCCCGTGATCGCCGGCAGCGGCGGCAGTGACCAGCGCCTGCCCGTGCTCTACGGCGGCACCCCCGCCCTGCTCTACGGCCCGGGCGGCGGCATGATCCACAGCGTGGACGAGTACGTCGAGTTCGAGGAAGTGCTGGCCTGCCTGCGCGTGCTGGCCAACTTTGCAGCGGAGTGGTGCGGGGTTGAGAGTCCATCTTGATACGGACTTTGCCGGGGATATTGACGACCTGTGCGCGCTGGCGCTGCTGCTGCGTTGGCCGGAGCCGCTGGAGCTGAGCGGGGTGACCACGCTGGCCGAGCTGGGCGGGCGCAGAGCAGGCTATGCGCAGTATGTTTTGAGCCTCGCCGGGCGCCCAGCCGTCCCCATCGCCGCCGGCGCTGAGTGTTCCGGCGGCTACTATCCTTACGAGCTTGGCCTGCCGCCCCATGCGCGCTACTGGCCCGCGCCCGCAGCGCCCCTGCCCGGCCCGCCGCAGGCTGCGCTTGACCTGCTCAAAGCTTCCATAGAACAAGGCGCTGTGATCATTGCCATCGGTCCGTTGACCAACCTGGCCCTGCTCGAGGCACAGCATCCCGGCATCCTGCGCGAGGCTCGCCTGTTCCTCATGGGCGGCTACCTCTACCCCACCCGCTCCGGCTACCCGGCCTGGGGCAACGCTGACGACTTCAACCTGCAGATCGACCCCCACTCGGCCTGCCGCGTGCTGCAGAACGCCGCCTGCCCCACGCTCATCCCGCTCTCGGTGACGGTGGAAACCGCCCTGCGCCGCGCGCACCTGCCCGCCCTGCGCCGCGCCGGCGCGCTGGGGCAGTTGATCGCCCGCCAGGCCGAAGCCTTTGCTGAGGATGAGCGGCTCGGCGTGCGCCTCACCCCCGCCTGCCCCGCGCTGCCCCCCGACTTGATCAACTTCCAGCACGACCCGCTGGCCTGCGCGGTGGCGCTGGGCTGGCGCGAGGGTGTAGAGATCGAGGAGCTGCGCGCGCGGGTGGAAATCGAGGACGGCGTGCTGGTTGCCCGCCCCGACCCCGCCGGCCGCCCGCTGCGCGTGGTCACCCGCGTGGACGGCCCGCGCTTCGATCAGATGTGGTTGGATGTGGTATCTTCCTCCCCTTCGCCCTCCTGACGCCCGCCCGGTGATTTCCCACCGATTGGGGTACAATCGCCGTCAGGACCTTGCAATTTGGCTAGAATTCGGGAAACTTTTTGCCATCTGTCAGCGTCATGGACTCCAAACCCTCGCGCCGCGCTGGTGGGCGGCGCATGGAGCAAAGCTTTGAAACGATCCTACCGCCTCATCCCTCTGCTGTTGTTGATCCTGATTCCCCTGCTGGGCGTTTTCCCCGCCCGGGCGCAGTCCGCCGCGGTGACCATGAGCGCCCGCGCCGCCTTTGGCGGCAACTTCAAATACGGCGAGTGGCTGCCGCTGTGGGCCGAGATCGAAAACCCCGGCCCCGACTTGGAGGCCGAGCTGCAGGTCAACGTGGCCAGCGGCATGTACTCCATCTTCTACAACCGCGCCGTCTCGCTGCCCTCCGGGGCGCGCAAGCGGGTGCCGGTGTACGTGCTGCCCAACAATTTCAGCCGCGTGCTGGAGGTGCGCCTGGTCAGCGGCAACCAGCTGTTGGCCACCACGCGCATCAACCTGCTGCCGCAGTCCAACTTCACCTACCTGGCCGGCATCCTCTCCAGCCAGCGCGGGGCAATCGCGCTGCTCAACGGCATCCAGTTGAACACGCCCCAGCGCCCCAAGGTGATCGTCGACATCTCCCTCGACGACCTGCCCGAGCGCGCCGAGGGGCTGGCCTCCTTTGACCTGCTGGTGCTCAACGACGTGGACACCTCGCGCCTGAGCGCCGAACAGGCTGCTGCGCTGCAGGGCTGGGTGCAGAGAGGCGGACGGTTGGTGATCGGCGGTGGGGCCGGCGCGGCGCGCACGCTGGCCGGGCTGCCCGCTGCGCTGCGCCCGGTGAGCGCGCCCGGCAGCCTGGAGGTCGGCGCGGCTGCCCTGGCGGGGCTGGGGCGCTTCGCCTCGACAGACGCGCCGCAATCGCCGGGCAGCTTCGTCCTGGCGCTGGGAACGCCCGCGGATGACGCGCGCCTGCTGGCCGGCGATTCCACCCGCCCGCTGCTGGTCGAGCGCCGCGCCCACAACGGCGCGGTGGACTGGTGCGCGTTGGACCTGGCCGCCGCGCCCTTCGAGGGCTGGTCGGGGACTCTGGCTTTCTGGCAGGCACTGGCTGCGCCGGGCAGCGCATTCCCCCTCGACCTGCCGCAGGATATGTCGGTGCGCCAGATGCGCTCCGGTTCCATGTACGGCGCGCTGACCAACATCCCCTCGCTCGACCTGCCCTCGGTGCGCTCGCTGAGCATTCTTCTGGTTGCCTATGTGCTGCTGGTCGGACCGGTCAATTATCTCACCCTGCGCCGGCTCAAGCGGCTGCACCTGGCCTGGATCAGCATCCCGGCGCTGACCGTGCTGTTCGCCGCGGCGGCTTTCGGCATCGGCTTCTCATTGCGCGGCAACGACCTGGTGTTGAACAAAATCGCCATCATCGAGGTGCTGCCCGACGGTCCGGCGCGCGTCAACAGCTACATCGGGCTGTTCTCGCCGCGCCGCCAGGCTTACAGCATTGAGGTCAAAGACGACGGCCTGGTCAGCCCCGGCGAGCAATATTATTACGATATGGGCGCCCCGCCCCAGCGCGAGATGACCATCCAGCAGGGCAACCCAACCCTGGTGAGCGGACTGGCGGTCAACCAGTGGTCGATGCAGAGCCTGATGAGCGAGGACACCTGGGCGGATTTTGGCGCGCTGACCGGCGACCTGCGCCTGGAAGGCGACACGCTGCGCGGTACAGTGCGCAACGACACGCCCTACCCGCTGCGCGATGCGGTGCTGGCGGTCAACCGGCGCTTCCAGCGCCTGGGCGACCTGGCCCCCGGGCAGGAGGTCGCGGTGGAGCTGGGCCTGGCCAACCTCAACAAGGATTGGAACATGTCGCCCAGCCTGAGCTACGGCTTGTACCCCGAAATGTTTATGAGCAGCAGACAGCCGCCGCGCCACATCATGCTCAAGGTCAACATCCTCGACACCCTGCTGGAGAGCGGTCCCGTCTCATTGATGAGCGCAGCCAGCTTCGGCGCGGGAGCCGGGCGGATGCGCAGCGCGCTGCTCTTCGGCTGGATCGAACAGACCATCCCCGATGTGAGCGTGCGCGGTCAGCGCATCACCCAGGTGGGCACCGGCCTGGCCTATGCCCAGCTCGACATTCGCCTGCCCGGCGAGGGCCGGGTGGCGGTGCCGCCGGGGCTGGCGCCGGGGCGGCTGCTGGAATCCTCCAGCGGCATGGGCTGGTGCACCTCCGCCGCGGTCGCCTCAGCCTTCATGGACAATACCCAGGTGGTGTTCGAGTACGACCTGCCCCTGGAGGCGAGCACAATGCGCCTGGAGACGCTCACCCTCAACATCCAGCGCGACAACAGCGTGTCGAATATCAAATCGCTGGAAGTATACGACTGGCAGCGCGAGCAGTGGAGCAGCGTGGACCACCGGCAGGCCAGCCAGATCATCATTCAAGATGCCGCCAACTTGGTCAGCCCGCTGGGCAAGGTGCGCGTGCGCCTGGCCAACGAGCTGGGCAATCCCTCCTGCTTCATCGTCGACCTGGGCTGGAGCGGTCAGCGCGCGCAATAGAGGACAGCATGGACGCCATTCAAACCCGCGGGTTGACCCGCTATTACGGAAAAAATCCCGCCGTGCAGGAGCTGAACCTGAGCGTGCCGCAGGGCTCGCTCTTCGGTCTGATCGGCCCCAACGGCGCCGGCAAGACCACCACCCTGCGCATGCTCGCCGGGCTGCTTGAGCCTTCGGCTGGCGAGATCCTCATCAACGGGCAGACGGTGAGCCAGGACTGGTCGGCGCTGCGCTGGCAGATCGGCTACATGCCCGATTTCTTCGATGTCTATGAAGACCTGCTGGTGTGGGAATACCTGGATTTCTTCGCGCGCTGCTACAAGCTGCCCGAAGCCCGCCGCCGCCAGGTGGTGGACGAGCTGCTCGAGCTGATGGATTTGAGCGAAAAGCGCGACGCCTTTGTGCAGACCCTCTCGCGCGGCATGCGCCAGCGCCTGTGCCTGGCGCACGCCCTGGTGCACGATCCCCAGGTGCTGCTGCTCGATGAGCCGGCTTCGGGGCTCGACCCGCGCGCGCGGGTGGAGATGCGCGAGCTGCTGCGCGAGCTGGGCGCGATGGGCAAGACGGTGGTGCTCAGCTCACACATCCTCAGCGAGCTGGCTGAGCTGTGCGATTCGATTGGCATCATTGAGCGCGGACGCCTGGTGGCCGGCGGGCTGCTCGCCGACATCCGCCGCCAGGTGCAGACCGGGCGCCGGCTGCACATCAAGGTGCTCTCGGATGCGCAGGCCGCGCTGAGCGTGGTGCAGGCCCAGCCGCACATCAACCAGGTGGAGCTGCTGGATGCCGAGAACCAGCCCGGCTTGCTGGTGGTGGACTTCAACGGCGACGAATCGGCGGCTGCCGACCTGCTGGAAGCGCTGGTGGCCCGCCGCGTGCGGGTGGCATCGCTGCGCGAGGAGCACACCGGGCTGGAGGAGCTGTTCCTCAGCCTGACGAAGGGAGAGGTGGCATGAAACTGACATTCCTACTGCGCGTCAACCCCATCGTGGTCAAGGAGCTGCGCGCGCGCATGCGCGGTCCACGCGCCTTCGTCACCCTCACCGCCGCGCTGGTGATCATGGCCGGGGTGATGTACGGAACCATGCGCCTGATGATCGCCATGTCCGAATATTCCTACGACATGGTCAGCCCGCGCATCGGTCAAAGCCTGTTCTCGGTGCTGGCCTTTCTGGAGCTGCTGGTGGTGTGCGCGGTGACCCCGGCGGTGACTTCCGGGGCGATCAGCGGCGAGCGCGAGAGGCGCACCTATGACCTGCTGCAAGCCACCCCGCTGACCCCTTCCAGCATCCTGCGCGGCAAGCTGTTTTCGGCGCTGGGCTATGTGCTGCTGCTGATCTTTGCCGCGGTGCCGCTGGCCAGCCTGGTGTTCATCTTCGGCGGCGTGGTGCTGCGCGACATGTTCAAAATCTTCGCCCTGCTGATCGTCCTGGCGCTGGCCTTCGGCATGCTGGGGCTGTTCAACTCAGCGCTCTTCGGGCGCACCGGGCGCGCCACCGTGGCCAGTTTCCTGGTGGTGATCCTGCTGCTCTTCGTGCCGCTGCTGGCCACCTTCATCGCCGGCGTGCTCAGCCAGGGGCAGAACATGCTCGCCTGGCGCTGGATGCTGGTGCCCAGCCCCATCTCGCTGCTGCTTTCGGTGCTGCAGCCGGCCGGCAGCATGGGCGGTCCGCTGGACGTTCTGTCTTCATTTGCCGGCGGTTGGTTCGTCCAGTCGGCCATCGCCCCGGTCAGCCAGGACGGTGTGCCGCGCCCGCTGTATCATTACGGCGTCCCGCTCTACCTGGGCCTGACGCTGGTCTGGTACATCCTGGCCACCCGGCTGCTGCAGCCCGCCCGGCGCTGGCGCTTCAAACGGCGCGAAGTCATCATCACCGCCGCCGCGCTGCTGGGCTTTGCCGCGCTGGTGGCGGGAACCTACCTGCTCACCGCCGGCCGTTACGAGCGCGTCAAGGCGCCGCAGTTCGATCCACTCACCCAGCCGATCATCGCCCCGGCTGTCCCCGTCCCGTTCGGCGGCAACGTGGTGGTGCAGGTGGTGGAGGTGACTGTGGAATCCATCTCCGAGGTCAGCCCGACGCCCTTCCTCACCCCCGGTGCGCTGGTCCTCAACGAGGAGGAGCAGGCCGATATCTACGCCGCCGTGACCCGCCACCTGGTCTCCCGCGCGCGGGTCAGCCGCGACATCGCCAACCTCTTCTTCATCACCACGCAGCCCGATCCTGGCGGCGGTCAGGGCTCTTCCAAAATCTCCGACGCGGTCATCAATGCGATGGGCTCGCGCCTCAGCGACCTTTCCCTGCAACTGTTCTGGGTTTCAGAAGCAGGCGGCATGGACGCCAGTCTCAAAGGCAACGCCGTCCTCACCTTCAGCCTGATCTTTATCCAACCCAATAACGCTGCCCAGCTCACCGCCAGCCTGGACTTTGCCGATGGGGCGCGCTTCGGCGGCGATTACCTGCTGGAGATGCGCGATGGCGCCTGGCAGGTGGTGGGCAACTACGGCGAGTGGGGGCCGTAGGCATGCAGGCTGAGCTGCGCGCCCACCTGGCATCCTTCCGGCGGCGGCTGAGGCTGCGCGACGGCTGGCTGCTGGCCCAGCGCACGCTGTGGCTGGCGGCACTGGCCTGTGTGCTGGTGCTGGCTGCTGGACGGCTGCTGCCCCTCCCGCGCCTGATGTGGATCGCCGCCGCCCCGCTGGCGGGATGGCTGTTGGCGGTGGGCGGCTATTCGCTGCTGCGCCCGCGCAACCTGCTGCGCACCGCGCAGCGCGTGGACGGCGAGCTGGACTTGAAAGAGCGGCTCTCGTCCAGCCTGGCGCTGGAGCAAGATCAGCGTTTTCCGCCTGAATTGCTGCTGCGGCTGCATGCCGACGCGCTGACCTCGGCGCGCGCCGTGCAGCCCGCGCGCGCTTTCCCCCTGCGCTGGCAGCGCCGTCCGACGCTGGTCGCCGCCGGATTGCTGGCAGCCGGGATCGTGCTGCTGGCGCTGCCCAACCCGATGGACGCGCTGCTGGCGGAGCGCGCTGCGGCGGCGCAGACCGCGCGCCAGCAGGCCGAGAAGATTGAGGCGCTCAAAGAGGAGCTTCGGGCGTCCGAGAATCTCGACCCGGCCGAGCGCGAGGAGCTGCTGCGCCGCCTCGACGAGCTGGCCGAAAAGCTGCGCCAGAACCGCGGCGACCGCGAGGAGGCGCTGGCCGAGCTGTCGCAAGCCGAGGAGGCCCTGCGCCGCAAGGTTGATTTCAACGCCGCTGCCCAGCAGGCCGCGCTGGAGGCGCTGGCCGCGCAATTGCAGGCGCTCAGCCAGGACGCCACCCCGCGCGAGGCGGGCGACCTCGCCGCCGCCGCGCAGGACCTGCTCAATCTGGCCGCCGGGCTGGGCGAAATGGACGCCGCCCAGCGCGAGGCGCTGGCCGAGACGCTCGCCCAGGCAGCCGCCCGCGCCGGGCAGGCGGGCGACGCGCGGTTGGCCCAGGCGCTGGCTGAGCTGGCTCAGGCGGCGCAGAGCGGCGATGCGCAGGCCGCCGGCGAGGCCGCCCAGCGCGGCGCCCAGGCGCTCAAAAATGCCGGGCAAAAGCTGGCCGCTCAGGCCGCCGTGCAGCGCGCGCTGTCCCAGTTGCAGTCCAGCCGCCAGGCGCTGTCCAAACCTGGCCAGGCAGCCGGTCAGCCCGGTCAGGGACAAAACCCGGGTCAGGGGCAGAATCCTGGTCAGGGGCAGAACCCCGGCCAGGGGCAAAATCCGGGCGGGCAAAGCCCCGGCAGCGGCGGCGGCAGCCAGGCCGACACCCTGCCGCCCTTCCAGGGGCAGGGGCAGGCCAAACCGCCCACCGGTTCCAAACCCGGCTCCACCGGCGAGGACCTCGGTCAGCAGGTGTACGTGCCGCAGACCGGCCCCGGCGGGCAGGAGCTGTTCATCCCCGGTCAGGACAGCGGTCAGGGCACCACCCAGGAGCGCAGCTCGCAGGACCCCCTGCCCGGCACGACCAACCCGGCCCTGGTGCCCTATCAGCAGGTGTACCGGCAGTACCTGGACGCCGCCAACCGCGCCCTGGAGCAGTCCTACATCCCGACCGGAATGAAGGATTACGTGCGCGAATATTTCAAAGGATTGGAGCCATAAAGCCCTCACCCCACCCCCTTCCCCCTCCCCTCTCCCGCTTGCGGGAGAGGGGAAGGGGTGAGGGCCCATAGGAGACCGTATGAACCCTCAACCCATCACCCCCGAAACCTTCCGCCAGACTGCGGCTGAGATTGAAGCCCAGGTCGGGCGGGTCATCGTCGGCCAGCGCGAGCTGGTGCGCCAGACATTGGTCACGCTGCTGGCGGGCGGCAACGCCCTGCTGGAGGGCGTGCCCGGGCTGGGCAAAACCATGCTGGTGCGCACCCTCGCCCAGGCGGTGGACTGCGCCTTCTCGCGCATCCAGTTCACCCCCGACCTGATGCCGGCTGACATCGTTGGCACCAACCTGATCGCCGAGGATGAGCACGGGCGGCGCTCCTTCCAGTTTGAGCCGGGACCGGTGTTCGCCAACCTGGTGCTGGCGGACGAGATCAACCGCGCCACGCCCAAGACCCAGTCGGCGATGCTGGAGGCGATGCAGGAGCACTCGGTGACGGTGGCCAAGGCCACCCGCCGCCTGCCCGAGCCGTTCTTTGTCCTCGCCACCCAGAACCCGCTGGAAATGGAAGGCACCTATCCCCTGCCCGAGGCGCAGTTGGACCGTTTCCTGGTGCAGGTGGACGTGGACTACCCGACGCGGGCGACCGAGCGCGACATCCTGATCGCCACCACGGGGGCCGAGGAGGCCGAGGCGCATCAGGTGTTCACCGCCGAGGAGCTGATCCGCGCGCAGGGCGTGATCCGGC
>CAZCBJ010000018.1:0-6375 GCA_964496705.1 uncultured Anaerolineaceae bacterium
CAGCCGGCAGGATATCCAGCCTCCCCGCACCTTGCTGGTCGATTTGACCGGCAGCGAGGAGCAAATTCTGGCTCGCATGAAGCAAAAGACGCGCTACAACATCCGCCTGGCGCTGAAGCGGGGCGTGGTAGTTTATCCCAGCAGCGATATCGATGCCTTCCACCGCCTGATGCAGACCAATATGACAGGCGTGTACAACGGCTCGCGCACTGCCATGCGCCATTTCCTGGCGCAAGGCTCTGGCAAATTGATCAACCTGCTGGGCCACGGCTACAACGGGCCGGTGGCTTTTCAGAACGCTTACTCGGCCAGCAAGGTCTGGGTGCGCTCATTCACCCTGGCGCTGGCCACCGAAACCAAAGGCAGCGGGGTGGGGGTGTTCGCCTTCAATCCCGGCATGGTGCTGACCGAGTTGCTCACCTCGCTGGATGTCATCGAGGGCAGCCAGCAGCGGTTGAAGGTGTTCCCCACCGTGGTGCGCATTCTGGCCAAGCCCGCCACTATCCCGGCACGCAAGGCGCTCTGGCTGGCATCATCTGCAACCGACGGCAAAACCGGGCTGCTGGTTTCCACACACGGGATCGGGCTGGCACTGTGGAATACACTGGGGATGTTGGTCAAGCGTCCCGCGCCGCCGCCTGACATCCAGATGCGCGTTCACCCCAAAGCCCAGGATTGAACGGCTGGCTGTGCTTGCCCGGGAGAAAGGGCAGACTAAAACTCAATCCCCAGCCGCGCCAGGAAGGCCCGGTCGATCGATTCCACCCCCAGCCAGGCGAACGGCGCGGTCCAGCCCTTCACCCGCGAATACTCCCAAAGCTGATGTTGGTCGGTTCCGGGCACAAAGCGCGCTCCCTGCTCCAGCATCAGCCGGTAGGCCTGGCGGTAGGCACTGACGGCGGCGGGCAGCTTGCCTGCCAGGCGGGCTTGGGTCATGCCGTTGATTTCCAACGGAACATTGGCCCCGGCGGCGGCTTTGCCCAGCGACTGCAGGTCAAATTGAAACAAGCGGTTGAGATCATCGGCGGGGATATGCCCATTGGCGCCAGAGAGGATTTCCAGCACCTGCGGGTGGATGGCGGGCGGGTCACCGTCGCCAATCCGGCGGGTGATAATTCCGCGCAGCGGATGAACCCAGTAACAGGGCTTGCCAATGCGCCTGGCGGTGGCGCCGATGCGTTCCAGGAAATGCACAGCGACCGCAGTGCGTTCCTCCAGGCTGTGCTCTTGCCAGGACTCATACAGCAGCTCAAACAGGCACACATCCGCCGCCTCAAACCAGGCATCGCTGACCACGTCCGGCGTGCTTTCCACCGCATATTCCGGCGCGAAGAACAGCCTCATCTGCGGGAAATCCGCCTGCAGCGCATCCATTTCACGCCTGAAACGCCAAAACCCCGCCAGCGTTCGCGGGTAGGAAGTGTTCAACGACCAATTGCGCGGGCGCATGAACAATTCAGCGTGGTCGGTGAGCCCCTGGTAACGCCGCCCGGTGTCAAAAGCGTGTTGAACATAGTCCCGCAGGGTATACTCCCCGGGGCGCTCCAACCCGCAGTGGAAATGCAGGTCAATTTGGCTCAGGCGGTTGAAAATGTCTGCCTCAGGCATGCAAGCGGCAATTATACCATCCCCATTTTATGCACCCAAACCTGAGGCTAATCTTGCAGGTTTTATCAACTTGATTGGGAATGGATCATTTTCAACACAGCCAGTTTTGTCTGGGTTTGGTTTGGGTGGATTAAATTATTTCTCATTAATTTATATATAAGGATTCGTAGACTCAGTAGGGGGTGTGGATATTGTGGATAAAGTCGAAAAAATGGCATCATCCCCCAGATATGGGGGGTGACAATTCGACAACCGCCCGCCGATGCTGTCCAATTGTCTGCGCGTTATACAGTTCGCCCTGTGGAGAATTGGGGAGAAAAAAGAATAAATAAAATTGGTTTTGTCCCATTTTTCGGCATGGGGTGATACCTGGCTTTGCCCAGGTTTATCCCCCATATCTGGGGGTATGCTGACAATGTGTCTAAAAGATTCATCGAACAAATTTTTGATTTTCTCCACACTTCTCCCCAGTTATCCACAGATTTTGGCACTTTATCCACAGTTTTGCGCTTGGGAACGCACACCGAGGGCTGGTGGATACAAAGGTGGATACCCCCAGCAGTAGGGGTAGTGGAAAATGGATCATTATTCCAGGCTGGCGCGGATGCGGCGCACACCCTGGCCCACTGCCTCTTCGCGCAGGATGCGGAAGCAACCCAGTTCCCCGGTATGCGCCACGTGCGGTCCGCCGCAAACCTCTTTGGAGTAGTCGCCGATGGTGTACACCTTGACCTGCTCACCGTATTTTTCGCCGAAGAAAGCCAACGCCCCGCTCTCCAAGGCCTGCGGGAGAGACATCACTTCCATGCTCACCAGCAGGTCGCGGGCGATCTGCTCGTTGACCAGCGCTTCCACCGCGCTGAGCTGTTCCGCAGTCAGGCGCTCGGGGTGGGCGAAGTCAAAGCGCAGCCGCTCGACGGTGATGTTGGAGCCCATCTGGCGCACCGAATCTCCCAGCACGCGCCGCAGCGCCTGGTGCAGCAGGTGGGTGGCGGTGTGCAGGCGGGTGGTCTGGGCGGCATGATCGGCCAGACCGCCTTTGAATTTTTGCTCCATCCCGCGTCGCGAAATCTGACGGTGTTCCTCCAGCTTTTCCGCGAAGCCAGCCTCATCCACCTGCAGGTTCTGCTCGCGGGCCAGTTCCACGGTCAGCGGCAGCGGAAAACCGTAGGTCTCGAACAGGTTGAAAGCCTCGGCGCCGCTGACCCATTCCGCGCCGCGCCCGCGCACTTGCTGGAAGGTCTTGTGCACCTCGCGCAGACCGCGCTCCAGCGTGCGTTTGAATTTGCTCTCCTCGCGATCCAACTCCTCGGACACCCGCTGGCGGCTTTGTGGGGTGATCATGGCGGGATAAACCGGGCTGAACAGGTCGAGGGCAGTCTCAGCCAGGGCGGCGCAGAAGTTGTCGCGGATGCCCAGATCGTGACCGTAGCGCACCGCGCGGCGCAGCATGCGCCGGACGACATATCCAGCCTCGACATTGGAGGGCGCGGCGCCGTCTGCCACCGCCAGTACCGCGGCGCGGACGTGGTCGGCGATGATGCGGAAGGGGCGCGGATTTTCGGCGTACTGCCTGCCGGACAGGCGCTGAATGTGCTCGATCAACGGCCAAAGCGTGTCCACGCGGAACACATCGTCAAAGCCCTGCAGCACCGCCGCGGTGCGCTCGACGCCCATGCCGGTGTCCACGTTGCGCTGGCGCAGGCGCTCATAGCGACCGTCAGCAGTTTTGTTGTATTCCATGAAGACGTTGTTCCAGATTTCCAGCCACTTGCCGCACGCGCAGCCCGGTTGGCAGCCGGGATGGTCGGGACGCCCGGTGTCGTAAAACATTTCCGAATCCGGTCCGCAGGGTCCGGTCTGTCCGGCAGGTCCCCACCAGTTGTCGCTCTTGGGCAGGTAGAAGATGCGCTCGGCAGGGATGCCCAGGCTGCGCCAGATGGCTGCCGACTGCTCATCGCGCGGCGCGTCGCCATCCCCGGCGAAGACGGTCACCGCCAACCTATCCGGGGAGATGTTCAAGGCGCGGGTGAGGAAGGCATAACTCCAGGTGAGCGATTCTTCCTTGAAATAATCGCCCAGCGACCAGTTGCCGAGCATTTCAAAGAAGGTCAGATGCGCGCTGTCGCCCACCTCGTCAATGTCGCCGGTGCGGATGCAGCGCTGCACGTTGACCAGGCGGCGGCCCAGCGGGTGAGGCTCACCCAGCAGGAAAGGCACCAGCGGGTGCATGCCGGCGGTGGTGAACAGCACGGTGGGGTCATTCTCCGGCAGCAGCGGCGCGGAGGGCAGGCGGGCATGCCCAAACTCCTCGAAAAATTGTTGGTAAACCTGGCGTAACTGATCCGTTTGCATCTGGCACCTCCATGAAAAAATAAAAACGTCCCCGGCATTCTGCCGAGGACGAGGATCAACTCGTGGTACCACCTCCGTTCACCTGCGCCTTGCGGAGCAGGTCTCACGCGCCACCAGCATGGCGCTGCCCGCTAACGGGGGCGTCCGGCGGGATTTACTCATCTGAGGGATTTTCTACCCGCACTCCAGGGGGGCGAACGCCGGGCAATTGGGCGCCGGGCTTGCACCAACATCACCCGGCTCTCTGCGCCCTGTTTCCAGCGCTTGGTCCCTGTCAACGTGTTGTATGGATATTATATCAGAAGGTTATCGGTTATCAGTTAACAGTTATCAGTTATCAGTTATCAGTGTCAAGTGTCAAGTGTCAAGTCCTGAAATATGTTTGCAGGAAAAATCAGGAGTCAGTAGTATCCACTGAGCCATCAGGGATCGCCAAGGCAGGTAAATCCGGTCCTTCACCCAGCCCCGCCCGTAAAAAACACCTGCGCTCCCGCCAGAATCGCTTGAATATTTCCCTGGCAGGCCAACGAGATTTCGGTGTGGGGCGAAAAACCGCACTTGCTGCAGTCGCGGTCTTCGCGCGTCTTGAGATAACAGCCCTGCGCAATGCTGCCGTCGGGATTGGCGCAGTCAATCAAATGGTCGCGGCATTTCCAGGTGTTGCCTTTCAGCGCGCGCAGCGCCGGGACGGAGTTCAGCACGCGGAGTCCGCTGCGTTTGAGTGCGATAATTTCATCCAGCAGCGCTGCCCGGCGTCCAAAATCCAGGAACAGCTCATCCTGCCCCTGGTAGGGATAATAGAACTGCACCGTTATCCCGCGCACCCGCTCATTCATAAAGCGGATCAGCGCGGGAACCTCCGCGGCGTTCTCACGGTTGATGGTGATGTGCGCGAACAGGCGCGGATGCGCGCTGCGCTGGATGTTGGTCATCACCCGTTCGAACACATCCGCCCCGCGCAGGCGGTTGTGCGTCCCGGCGAAGCCGTCGATGCTCACCCAGAGGATATCGCTGTCCACGTCCAGCGGCAGGGTGCCGTTGGTGGTGATGCCCACGCTGTAGAACTTGCGCCGCGCGTAAGCCACGGCATCGTGGATGCCGCGCGCGCCGTCGCGCCACAACAGCGGCTCGCCGCCCTCAAACACCAGCATGCGGTTGCCGCGCGCATGCAGCCGGTCGAGCATGCCGGTCACCTGCGCATAGCTCAGCTCCGGCGCCTGCATGCGGTGGAACGGGCAGGGCAGGCAGCCCAGATTGCAGCGGTAGGTCAGCTTGAAACTGGCCAGAAACGGCCGTTTTCTCCCCAGCATGTAGTGGGTGAAGATATAAGCTAAACGCGGAAGGTTGCCTACCCAGACCATACGCTTATCATACCAGCATCGAATGACAAAAATCAATGAGTGCATCGCACAGAATCCACCCGTACCGATAACCGAAAACTGAAAACTGAAAACTGAAAACTGAAAACTGAAAACTGAAAACTGTATACAATTAAAAGCGGAGGGAAACCATGACCGCTCAAATCCGCGAAGTGACGGGCGATGAAGCCCTGGAGATATTCTACTGGCTGTCATCTTACTGCTTCCACGCCTCCCCGCCGATGCTCAACAAGGAAGAATGGCAGACCATGGTCCGCCAACGGGTGGGCAACCGCTATTTTGCCCTGTTTCAAGACGGCAAGCCTGCCGCGGGCACGGCCATCCTGCCCATGACCCAGCAGGTGCGCGGTTCGCTGCTGCGCATGGGCGGCATCTACGATGTGGTCACCCATCCCGCCGACCGCCGCAAAGGCTATGTGCGCCAGTTGATGGGGGTGGCTCTGGCTGAGATGCGCGCTGAGGGCATGGCGCTGTCCTGCCTGTATCCCTTTCGCGAATCGTTCTACGAACGTTTCGGTTATACCGCCCTGCCGCAAACGCGCAAGGTCAGCCTGGACCCGCAGACTCTGGCGCCGTTGCTCAAGCAGAACCTGGGCGGTCAGGTGACGCTGCTGCCGATCAGCGAGGGTTACGCCGAATTTCGCGCCTACCTGCGCCGTTACCAGCAGCGCACGCATGGATTCGCCCTGTTTGAGAACGAGGATTGGGGCTGGGCTAAACGCGACCGTTTCTGGCTGGCGCTGGCCCGCGTGAAGGACGAGGTGGTCGGGCTGATGCTCTACCGCCTGCGCGGTGAGGAAGTCACCAAGTTCACCTTCGATGTGATGCGCTTTTATTACCACACCAGCCCCGGCCGCTACCTGCTGCTGGAGTGGATCGCCCGCCACATTGACCAGGCCGAACGGGCCGAGTTGATCCTGCCGCCCAGCGAGCTGCCTGAAACCTGGCTGGCGGATATGAAGGTGACCACCGAGACCTTCTGGATTGCCGGAATGGGGCGCGCGCTGGACCTCTCGGGATTGAGCGGCCTGAC
>CAZCBJ010000018.1:6441-33204 GCA_964496705.1 uncultured Anaerolineaceae bacterium
GCGCTTCACCGCGCGCGTCCGCGATCCGTATGCGCCGTGGAATGAGGGCGCCTGGGCGTTTGAGTCGCAGGACGGGCGGCTGCAGATCAGCCCGGCGCAGCAGGCCGATTGCGAATTGAGCGTCCAGGCGCTTTCGGCGCTGGTCTACGGCACGCACGACCCGGCTGATATCATCCCCCGCGGTTGGGGCAACCCCGACGGCAGCACCCAGGTGCAGATGCGCAGCCTGTTCCCGCGCATGCTGCCTTATCTGCATGAGTTTTTCTAATCAGAAAAGACGCTGGAACAGTGTGATCACCAGGTAAAACAGCGCGGCAATTCCCCCGGCGGCGGGAATGGTGAGCATCCAGGCCCACACGATCCGCCCGGCGATGCCCCAGCGCACCGAGCGCACGTTGCGCGCCGCCCCCACCCCCACGATCGAGCCGGTGATGACATGCGTGGTCGAAACCGGGATGCCCAGGAACGTGGAGGTGAAAATGGTGAGAGCCCCGGCGGTCTCAGCCGCAAATCCGCCGATCGGCATCAGCTTGGTAATCTTGCTGCCCACCGTGTGGACGATGCGCCAACCGCCGAAGAGCGTCCCGCTGGCGATGGCGGCATGGGCCAGGAGCACAATCCAGAAGGGGATGGTCAACTGACCCGCAGCGTCGGTGACCAGGTGGCGGAAGGTGGGGGCGGTGAACAGCACCCCGGCGATGATGCCCATCGTCTTCTGTGCATCGTTGGTGCCGTGCCCCAGGCTGTACAGGCCGGCGGATACCAGTTGACCGCGGCGGAAGATGCGGTCAACAGCGCCGGGCGACTGCTTGCGGAAAATCCAGTACACCAGGGTGATAAAGATGGAGCCCAGCAGCCAGCCCAGCAGCGGCGCAACCACAATGAACGCCAGCGTTTTCACCCAGCCCTTGAGGATCAAAATGGAAAAACCGGCCTTGATCACCGCCGCGCCCGCATAACCGCCGATCAGCGCATGCGAAGAGCTGGTTGGCAGTCCGAAAAACCAGGTGATCAAATCCCAGGCAATCGCGCCGATCAGTCCGCACAGGATCACCGTCTGGTCCACCTGGGTGATATCGATCAATCCGGCACCGATGGTGTGCGCCACCGCTGTGCCGAAGGTGAAAGCCGAGATGAAGTTGAAAAACGCCGCCCAGCCCACCGCCTGCAGCGGGGTCAGCACCCGTGTGGAAACCACCGTGGCGATGGAGTTGGCGGCATCGTGAAAGCCGTTGACAAAGTCAAAGCCCAGCGCCAGGGTGATGACGATGATGATCGGGACAATTTCAGGCATTGGAGATGATCACGCGGGTGATGATGTCGCCGGCGTCCTCGATGCGGTCGGTGGTGGCCTCCAGCAGCTCGTAGATTTCCTTCCAGCGGATGAACTCGAACATATCGTCGCGGTGGTCCACCAGGCTGACCAGCCCGTCGTGCAGCACGCGGTCGCCGTTGTTCTCAATGGTGTTGATCTGCACAATCCGCTCGCACACCTGATCGTAATTCTTTTTGTCGCGGATGCCGCGGATGGCCAGATCCAGTTGCTGGGCGCCCTCCAGGATCAGCGCAGCCAGCCGCCGCGCCGGCTTGCGCACATCGCTGATGCGGTAGATTTGCATGCGGTTGACCGCCGCCTGGATGGCGTCCAGGGCATCGTCCAGCGCTGAGACCAACCGCAAGATGTCCTCTGAGTCGATTGGGGTGATCAGCGTTCGCGGCAGCAGGTTGGTGACCTCATGGACGATAAAATCGCCGTTGTGCTCCACCTCGGTGATCTGGGCAACTTTCTCTTCGAGATTGTCAGTATTTTCCAGCAGCGCTTGCAGGAGTTTGGCCCCCTCCAGCAGGTTGGCGCTGGCTCTCTCGAAGTAATCAAAAAACTTGACTTCACCAGGTATAAAAGAAAAACCCATACGCATCTCCTGGTTGCTGGAATTTTGTATTGCGGAGTGAGACTAACGGTGATTATACTCTTTATGAATAAATTGTTAATTAGATTAACAGAATGTTAACAAGGGGACCGCAGCGTTTCTTACTGGTTGGTTTTTCAATGAAAGAGAGTATGTGTCTTTATTCGGATGGTTGCACCTGAGGGCAATCCGGGTTAAAATCCATCATCTTCTTATGAACCTCAGATCAGGCGCTCAGCCTGCGGAGCAGCACATGACCAATGTCTTCACTTCACCCAACTTCATCAGCGAAGCCATCGCTGAGGATCTGAAAAACGGGCGCTTTGCCCATGTCCGCACCCGTTTTCCACCCGAACCCAACGGCTACCTGCACATCGGTCACGCCAAAGCCATCTGCATTGATTTCGGCATGGCTTCGGCTTTCGGCGGAAAGTGCAACCTGCGTTTCGACGACACCAATCCGGTCAAAGAGGATACCGAGTACGTCGAGTCGATCATGGAGGATATCCGCTGGCTGGGCTTTGAATGGGATCAGAACGCGCTGTACGCTTCCGATTACTACGAGCAGCTCTACCAGTGGGCTGAAAAGCTGATCCTTAAGGGCAAGGCTTACGTGGATGACCTCAGCCCGGATCAGATCCGCGAGTACCGCGGCACGCTGACCGAACCCGGCATCGAAAGCCCCTTCCGCAACCGTTCGGTGGAGGAAAACCTGGGTCTGTTTCGGCGCATGCGCGCCGGTGAATTCCCGGATGGTGCGCGCGTGCTGCGCGCCAGGATCGACATGGCTTCCGGCAACATCAACCTGCGCGACCCGGTCATGTATCGCATTCTGCACACTTCCCACCACCGCACCGGCGATGCGTGGTGCATCTATCCCCTCTACGACTTCGCCCACGGTCAGTCGGACTCGCTCGAAGGTGTCACCCATTCGCTGTGCGACATCAATTACGAGCAGCACCGCCCGCTCTACGAATGGTTCCTCGACGAGCTGGAAATTTACCACCCTCGCCAGATCGAATTCGCCCGCCTCAACCTGACCTACACCATCCTCAGCAAGCGCTTCCTCAAGCAGTTGGTCGAGCAGGGCCATGTGCACGGCTGGAACGATCCGCGCATGCCCACCCTCTCCGGGATGCGCCGCCGCGGGTATCCTGCTGAAGCCATCCGCGATTTCATCGATAAGGTGGGCGTGGCCAAAAACGAGAGTTTGGTGGATATCGCCCTGCTGGAGCACTGCGTGCGCGAGCACCTCAACCGCACGGTCAGCCGCGTAATGGGCGTGCTCAATCCGCTCAAGGTGGTCATCACCAATTACCCTGCCGGTCAGGTGGAGGAGCTGCAGGCGGTCAACAACCCCGAAGACCCCTCGGCTGGCGAGCGCGCCGTCCCATTTTCCGGCGTGCTGTACATCGAGCAGGAAGATTTCCGCGAGGAACCGCCGCCCAAGTATTTCCGCCTGGCGCCGGGACGCGAGGTGCGCCTGCGCTACGGTTATTTCATCAGATGTGAGGAAGTCGTCAAGGATGCGCACGGCAACATCCTTGAGGTGCGCTGCACCTACGACCCGCAGACCCGCGGCGGGTACGCCCCCGACGGACGCAAAGTGCAGGGCACCCTGCACTGGGTCTCCGCCGCCCACGCATTGGACGCCACGCTGAACCTCTACGACCGCCTGTTCGTGCGCCCCGACCCCGACAACGTCGGCGAAGGTCAGACCTTCCTGGATGCGGTTAACCCCAATTCACTCACCACCCTGACCGGCTGCAAGGTGGAGCCCAGCCTGGCGGATGCTCAGCCCGGCCAGCGCTTCCAGTTTGAGCGCCAGGGTTACTTCTGCGTTGACCTGGATTCGCGCCCGGGCAGGCTGATCTTCAACCGCACGGTGGAGCTGCGCGACACCTGGGCCAAGGTGGAGCAGGCGCAGAAGAAGTAGTCTATTTGCGACCGTAATCCGCGGGGATTTCGCCCCAGGCGTCGCTGCGCCATTTGAGCAGTGGGTTGACCGGCTGGCTCATCGCCAGCCAGGTTTCGGCGCGGGCGATCAGCTCGAGCAATTCGCTGCCCAGCAGCATGCGGGGCGTTTGGGTTTTACAGATGCCCGCCTGCACCCAGCCCAGCGCGGTTTCGGAGTCAGAATACACCGGCTGGGGCAGCCCTTTTTTCTGGAGCAGCGCCAGGGCGTGCACGATGGCTAGGAATTCGCCGATGTTGTTCGTGCCGTTGGCAAACGGCCCCTGGCGGAAGAGTAGTTTGCGCGTGGTGGTGTGCATCCCGCGGTATTCCAGCGGGCCGGGGTTGCCCTGGCAGGCGGCGTCCACGCAGAAGCTGTCGGCCAGCGGCTGTCCGATCAACGCCAATTCCTCCGCGCTGAGGCTGACGGCGCGCTTGCCCTTGTAATTGTCGTATTGATCTTGAAAGGCTGCCTGGGCCGCCGGCAGGCTCTCGAAGGCTTTGTATTCGGCGTCCGGGAAGCCGCTGACCTGTGCTGAACACTGCGCCCAGGTGGTGAAAATGCCGGTCTTGCGCCCTTTCCACACCACGTAAAATTTCGCTCTAGGCATAAAACCGTATCCGGGTGCGAATATTCACCGTGGGAACAGAGTATTGGGTCATGCGGTTTCCTTATTTATTATACAATAAAGGCTTATGGTCGATACTTCTGCGCGAGAAGTGCTGCGGCCCGGCACCATTATCATCTTGAATGGCGCGTCCAGCTCCGGCAAGACCAGCCTGCTGGAAGCTTTGCAGGAGATGCTCCCCGATGCTTACCTGAATGCCGGGATCGACAAATTTATCTGGATGCTGCCTGCGCGCTACCTCGACCGGCCGCTGTGGGACGAGGTGCTGGGCCGTGCCACCCAGGCCGGCGCCCCCGGGCACACCCTCTTCAGCGGCATGCACCACGCCATCGCCGCCCTCTCGCGGCGCGGCAACAACGTGCTTGCCGACCACGTGTTGGTTGAGCAAGCCTGGGCGCAGGAATGCGCCGCGCTGTACTGCGACCTGCCGGCCTATCTCATCGGGCTGCGCTGCCCGCTGGAGGTGCTGGAGCAGCGCGAGCGCTCGCGGCGCAACCGCACCCTCGGCCAAGCGCGCGCCCAGCACGAGCTGGTGCACCGCTGGGTCAGCTATGATCTCGAGTTGGACACGTCCCAGCTCAGCCCGCGGGAATGCGCTGCGCGAATCCAGGCACATCTAGCCAGCGGCGCACCGCCGGCTGCCTTCCGCCGCATGGCTTAGACCAGCTTGCGCTGCAGCGCCAGCGTCACCGCCGCCACGCGGCTGTCGACGCCCAGCTTGCTGAAGATGTTCCCCACGTGAAATTTGACTGTGCCCAGGCTGATCACCAGCCGTTCGGCGATCTCCTGGTTGCTCAGACCTTCCACCATCAGCTTGAGCACGTCCATCTCGCGCTCAGTCAGGTTATCGTCCGCCGGCAGGCTGGCGCTGGAAGCCTGCACCAACGCCTGGGCCGCCTCCGAAGAGAGCGTCATGCGCCGCGCGTGGGCCGAGCGGATGGCGTTGGACAGCTCACTGGCCGAGACGTTCTTCAAGAGGTATCCCATCGCTCCGGATTGCAGCGCGCCCTGCACCATCTCTTCTTCCTTAAAACTGGTCAGCGCCACAATCTGGATGTCGGGGTACTTCTGGCGGATGGCGCGGATGGCGGCCACACCGCCCATGCCGGGCATCATCAAATCCATCAGGATCACATCCGGCTGGAGCAGCGCGGCGCGCGGCACAGCCTCTTCGCCGCTTTCTGCCTCGCCCACCATTTCCAGGTCCGGGAAAACCTGCAAAAATGCGCTCAACCCGCTGCGCACCACCGCATGGTCATCCACAATCATCACCCGAATCGGTTTTTTCTCGCTCATCGCCTGTCCTCAGCTATCTGTGTGAAATTCTGGGGTGATTATAGTACACAATTCGCGTTATTTTCCTTGATGGCTTTGATTATTTTCATCCCTGTTTATCCTGTGAATTTGATCTGCTGAGGTTATGTTAGAATCTCCCCATCCCTTCAACAAAGGTATCCCCATGTTTTTTCTGACTGCCGCCGCGCCGCCCGACCCGCTCCCCTTCTGGGAGAGCTGGTGGTTCATCTTTGGCATCATTCTCACCCTGGCGTCCATCGCCTTTGGGCTGGGCAGCGGTTGGTGGAACGCGGTGCGCGACCGCAACCGCCGCCTGGAGGAGCTGGTGGAACAGCGCACCGAGGAGCTGCGCGTGATCAACCAGACGCTGGTGGCCGAGGTGATCCAGCGCGAGCAGGCCGAAGCCGAGCTGGCTCGCCGCGCCGAGGAGGAGCTGCACCAATCCGAAGCGCGTTTCCAGGCCATCTTCCAGTCCTCGGTGATGGGTATCGGTGTGCTCTCGTTGGAGCGCCGCTTGATCGATGTCAACCCGGCCTTTTGCGCGATGCTTGGTTACAGCGCGGATGAGTTGAAGGCGATCAACTATGCCGACCTGGTGTATTCGGATGACGTGGCACTCGATGCGGACGCATTCCAGAGCCTGTTGACCGGCGAGACGGATTATTACACCATTGAAAAACGCTACCGCCGGAAGGACGGCACCTATATCTGGTGCCGGGGGACGATATCGATTGTGCGCGACCGCCAGAAACAGCCGCGCTACATCGCCGGCATGCTCGAGGATATCACCCTGCAGAAACAGGCCCAGGAAGACCTGCGCGAATCGGAGGCGCGCTTCCGCGCCATGTTCGATAATACCGCAGTGGGCATGGCGTTGATGGGTCTGGACCGCAATGTGCTGGCGGTCAACCAGGCTGCTTCGCGCATCATCGGCTACTCGACCACCGAACTGCTCTACATCAACCCGGTGGACATTACCTACGCCGAAGACCGCGCGGTCAATCAGGAGGAATTCAAGGATCTGGTGATGGGCCGCTGCGATCACTTTCAAGCCGACCGCCGCTACATTCGTAAGGACGGGCGGGTTCTCTGGTGCCGTCTGACCTATTCGCTGGTGCGCGATGCGTCCGGAAATCCACTGTATCTGGTGGGGATCATCGAAGATATTGACGAGCAGAAGCGCGCGGATGAGCGCCTGGCATCTCAGGAAGCGGAGTACCGCCGCACGCTGGAACAGCGTGTGGAGGAGCGCACCCGCGAGCTGCTGGAAGCCAACGAGCGCCTGCAGTCCGAAATCCAGCAGCGCCAGCGCGCCGAGGAGGCCCTGGCTGCCCAGGCCGCCGAGGCCGCCGTGGCCAACGAGCGCAACCGCCTGGCGCGCGACCTGCACGACGCCGTCACCCAGACGCTTTTTTCCGCCAGCCTGCTGGCGGACGTGATCCCCGACCTGTGGGAAATCAACCAGACCGAGGCGCGCAACCGCCTGGAGGAATTGCGCCAGTTGACCCGCGGCGCGTTGGCGGAGATGCGCACCCTGTTGATGGAGCTGCGCCCGGCAGCACTGACCCACGCCTCGCTGCCCGAACTGTTGCGCCAACTGACCGAGGCGGTCATCGGGCGGGCGCGCCTGCCGGTGGAGCTGACCATGGAGGGCGAGTGCTGCCTGACGCCGGAGGTGCAGGTGGCGCTGTACCGCATCGCCCAGGAGGCGCTCAACAACGTGGTCAAATATGCCAAAGCCACCCAGGTCAACGTGGCGCTGCGCTTGACGCCTGAAGCGGTGCGTTTATCCGTGCTGGACAACGGCATCGGCTTTGATCCGGCGGCGGTGCCGCCCAACCATCTGGGCTTGCGCATCATGCGCGAGCGCGCTGAGGGCATCGGTGCGCGGCTGTCGATCTACAGCGAACCGGGCGAGGGCACCCAGGTGACGGCGGTGTGGGAGAATCCCGTGCGCGCCGAGCAGCCTGGCTAAGGCCGCAGATCCTTGACCATATCCACCACCAGCATGTCGCCGCTGTGCAGACAACCCGCTGAATCGGTGAATTGCCAATGCTTTTGGGTTGGCTCAGCTTGCAGCGAACGGTAGCCCAGGCGCAGGTAGAGCGCATGCGCCCGGGGGTTTTCCACTGGCTCCACACTCAGGTAGAGCTGTGCGCAGCCGGAGTTGGCGGCGATTTGTTCGATGGTGTGCATGAAAGCCGTGCCGTATCCCTGGCCGCGCTGATCTTCCTGCACCTGCAGGTCAACTATTTGCGGCAGATGGCTGGTATCCGCAGCATCTGACCAGGAAGCCGGGCGGCGAAATACCAGGCAGGCAAAGCCGATCACCTGGTGCCCTGCTTCGAGCACCAGATAACGAAAATCGTTGGAGCGGGCATCGCGCAGGCGGTCGCGGTGAAGGGCTTCGCTGCCGGCGCCCTTGATGGCAGTGAGAGCCGACAGGTCTGCCTCCCGCGCGTCGCGCACGGTGATAGCCGGGGGATCTGTTTGCATGGGTTGCGCGGTAACTGTGCTGGCAGGATTAATTATCCGCCCGGCTGCGCTGAAACCGGAACGCCCAGTGCGGGATCGGCCTCAAAGATGGCGCGCAGCTCGTCAAATGACTCATCCGCGTGCAGCGTCAGCGCGGACAGACGGTCAAACAGCGCCAGGTCGCCAATCGGGCCGGGGGTGAGAAAGCCCCAGCCCCAATCCCAGGGCAGGATTTCGACCTTGTTGAGCGCCAGGAACTCGCGCACCACGTTGCCCTGGATGAAATCCAGCCCGTGCATGTCGAAGATGCCAAACTTTTCGGGGTCAGCCTGACCGGCGCGGCACATCTGGTAGGCATCGCCCGCCAGCACGAATTTGCCGGGCGGCATGTCCAGCGGGTCGAAATCCAGGCGCAGCTCCTTGCGCTGCAGTGCGTCAATCTGCGCGTCCACCCGCACCCAGCGACCCTCGCCGGCATGCCAGACCTCGCACATCCAGTGATCTTCGTAGTGACCGGGCAGGAAATAGGTTCCGAATCCGCAGCGCGCCCGTGCGGGGATGCCCTGGTGGCGCAGCAGCGCGCACAGCAATACGGAAAAATCACGGCAGTTGCCCACCTGGCGCTGTTCCAGCGGGCGCGGCTCGACCAATGGGGCGGGATTGACCTGGCGCATCACCGCCAGCTTGCGCTCCGCCTCACGCACATTGAGGGTGAACTTTTCCTCCTCGCTCAGCTTGCGCCCGTAGCGTTCAGCCCAGAAAACATGGATCAAATTGCCCTGCACCACGCGCACCAGCTCGGCGACGCCCGTTGGCAGCCCGGCCAGCAGGTCGGCTTGCGCGCCAAAATGGGTCATCACGCCGGGTAATGCATAATACTCAGAATTCATGGCAAACCTTTCTCTACAGCAGATAGGATTTTAAGAAGGAAGGTGACATCGCGAGCGCAGCGATCTCCTCATTGTATCGCGAGCCATCCTCTCAAAAAGAATGTCATCGCGAGCGCAGCGAAGCGATCTCCCTCATTGGGGTTTCTACGTGCTCTGTCACCCCCAAGTATCCCCATTCACAAGACGAAAGTCAAGGGCCAGTTTACGGTAAAATTTCTGCATGAACCTGTACACCCACCTGCTGCTGGCCTCCCGCCTGGAATCCCATCTCCAACCTGCCGACCCGCCGGATTATCTCTGGGGGGCGGTTTGCGCGGACATTCGCTATCTGGCCGGGCTGCCGCGCGACCGCACCCATCTCTCGCCGGCGCAGATTGACGTCTATCAGTGCGCCTATCCAGAATTGGAGTCCTTCCTGCGAGGCTACCGTGTGCACTGTCTGCTGGACGAGATCAACCTGGAGCATGTGCTCGGGCGGCGCTTTCCCCTGCGCCTGTTCCGCCTCAGGCAGCGCCACCTGGCGGTGATGGTGGAACTGGATGCCATTCGCAGCCTTCCGGGCGCCTTTGTGCTAAGCGGGCGGCACAATCCCGTGCTGGCCGACCTGGGGATCAGCGCCGGGCAGGCGTCCGACTTTGCCGGCCTGCTGCATCAGTACCTGGCGTCGCCGTCGATGCGCTCGGTGTTGAACGCGCTGCGCCAGTTTGGCCTGCTGGACGACGCGCGCGTCCAGGAATATTTGCGCGCCGCCACCGCCTTCGGGCGCAACTGGCTGCTGCAGCGCATTTTCTCCAGCGTGATCCGCCGCGCCGGATTGGAGCGCGCCGCGGTTGAATATGTTTTGTCCGCCTGGGACGCGCCGACGATCGCTTCAGGGGGTGATCCCGCGTGAAAACAGCAGCCACAGCCCGGCAAAATAGGCCAGGATGAGCGCCAGCGCGTCGATTTCAACGATGCCCAGGCGGCGCTCCAGGCGTGCCAGGTTGCCGATCAAGCCCATGCCGGTCATCAGCATGCCGAGGATGCTGATCAGCAGGAAGGCCGGATCGATCACTGCCAGGAAGCGCCCCTGGGTATAGAACACATCCGTCAGGCCCAGGGCGAACATGTTGAACAGGTTGCTGCCGAACAGGTTGCCGATGGCCATGTCCACCGCGCCCAAGCGCGCGGCGGCGATGGTGGTGACCAGCTCGGGAAGCGAGGTCACCATCGCCACCAGGGTGGTGCCGATGAAAGTGGTGCCCAGTCCGGTGCTGTCGGCAATCTGCGCGCTGCTGGACACCAGCATCGGGGTGACCACCACCAGCGCGGCGGTGGCCAGCCCAAAGCCCAACAGCCCCACCCACAGCCGCGGAAAATCGGGTGGGATTTCTTCGGCTACCGCCAGCCCACTTGCATGCGGATTGTCCTGGATCAGGCGAATGGCGATGATGTAGAACAGCAGGATGGCGATGCTGTCCACGCCCACCCAGCCCACCCGTAGGTCAATGTCAGCCAGGATGAAGAAAATCACCAGCCCGATGCTGAAGACCGCCAGGCTGCCGGTGAGAGCGTGTTTGAGGGCGGCCTTGCGCAGGATGCGCTGCTGGTTGTAGAGCAGGTCGAGGATGGCCAGCACCAGCATGTTGAACATGTTGCTGCCCAGCAGGTTGCCGGCGGCCAGGTTCGGCACGCCCTGTTTGAGCGAGCTGATCGTGGTGAGCACCTCGGGCAGCGAGGTGGCGCCGGCCATGAGCAGCACGCCGATGAACATGCCGCCCAGGCGGGTGCGGGTGGCGATCACATCGCCGTATTTGGCCAACTGGGTGGCGGCATACACGATGACCGCTGCGCTGAGGATGAATTCAATCCACACCATGCTTCACTTGTCCAATCGTTGAGGGGCTGCCGGGGTCTAGTTGGGCAGCCCTTTGACAAAACCGAGCGGCCAGGCAGCCATGATGCCGGTGTTGGGGTTTTCGAGGTCGCCGACCACCCGTTCCACGGCTTCCAGGCACTGGCGTGCGGCGGCTTCGTCGGGGACGATGCTGAAGACGGCATAGTTGCCTTCCTCCAGCATGGCAGACCCCAGGGCGTAGCGCATGGGCATATGCACCCTGTGCCGGCGGTGCAGCCCGGTGCTCTCGATGATTGTGGCGCCGTTGATCCCCAGATCATGCCAGGCCGCCAGCACATCATCCAGGTGTTCCACATTGTCCAAAACCAGAAATACCATGTACACAACGCACCTCCTTCGGGGTGCCTAATTGTACCCGATAAATGATGGGAGTATAATACCTTTAGGGAGTCGAACAAATGAGCGAAAACAACCGCGCCTACCTTGAATTTCTGACGCAGACCGCCTACCTGGCCGGGCGGGCAACATTGGCCCATTTCCAGAGCGGCGTGCAGGCGGCCTTCAAAGCCGACAACAGCCCGGTGACCATCGCCGACCGCCAGGCTGAGGAATTGATCCGCGCGCGCATCGAGGTCAGCTTCCCCGGCGACGCCATCGTGGGCGAGGAGTTCGGGCTCAAGGAGAGCGCGGGTGCCAGCCGGCGCTGGATCATTGACCCGATTGACGGCACCAAGTCGTTCCTGCGTGGCATCCCGCTCTACGCGGTGTTGATCGGGCTGGAGGTGGACGGGCGGGTGGTGGCGGGGGCGGCTTATTACCCGGCGATGGACGAGATGCTGGCGGCGGCGGATGGCGAGGGCTGCTGGTGGAACGGGCGGCGGGCGCGCGTTTCCAGCGTGCCGCGCCTCAGCGAGGCGTGGATCTCCAGCACTGACTCGGCCAGTTTCGACCGCCGCGGGCGGCGCGAGGCCTGGCAGCGCCTGATGCGCGCAGCTTACTTCCGCGGCGGTTGGGGGGATGCCTACGGTTACCTGCTGGTGGCCACCGGGCGCGCCGAGGTGATGCTCGACCCGGTGATGGCTGTCTGGGATTGCGGGCCTTTCCCGCCCATCTTCCGCGAGGCGGGCGGCTATTTCGGCGACTGGCAGGGCAACGAGGGGATTTACGCCGGCCAGGCGCTGGCCACCACCGCCGCGCTCAAGGACGAGGTGGTGGCGCTGCTGGCGGAAAGCGGGGCAAAATAAGATTTACCTCAGACAAAGCCTCAAGCGAACCCCAACACTTCAACCCACGCCGTCTGGGTAGAGGCGGGTCTGGGTGATGGATGGGTTGGGTGGCTTCTGGCACAGACCCGCCGCTGCTGGTTGGCTCAACCCAGCCTGCCCGACGGCTGAAAAACGCTATTCTGAATCAGCCACCTCGGCGGAGAGAGATGGGCGCACCTGATACTGCCCACGCTTTTTGGGTTGGGTCTCGGCGGGCGATACCATCTGCCCGCCGACCATGTAGGCCAGCGCGGTGCTGACGTACTGGTTCAGGCTGATGCCCTGCGCCTCGGCTTCCTTCACCAGCCGGCGGTGCAGCCAGCGCGGGGTGCGCACGATGAACTTGCCGCTGTATTCATCCTCCTCGACCGGTTCCGGGATGGGTTTGCCGTCTTCCAGCGCCACCTCAATCCAATCCTGCATGGCTTCCTGGATCATAGCCAGCGCTTCCTCGGCGCTGTCGCCCTGGCTCATGCAGCCGGGCAACTCTTTGACCCGCACAAACCATCCATCTTCCGCGTCGTTGCGCAGCTCGATGGTGTAAGGCAACTTCATATACTCTTCGATCGATTTTCCCATATTACCCTCTAGTCATCATTTTCATGAGGGAATAACTCATCCAATATCTCAATGACTTCGATGACCGCGTTGCGGTGGATGAAGTGCTTATCTCGACGAATGGTGATCGTATATTTCCCATAGGTGAACACATAGTGTTTTTTACTGCGCTGAGTAAAGCCATAACCAATCAGCAGGTTATCTATTTCCTCAAAGCGGACATTTTTTGGATTTCGCCGCAATCGCTCTCTAAGCTTGGCTCGTTGGCTCATGTCATCCCCATCATGATATCATATATAGTATCATTTGTCAAGCTGCGCGACCAACTGCATCAACCGCTTCCCATATTCCACATAGGTGGCGTACTGGATTTCCTCCGGGGACTGCACCGCGTCGTCGTGATAAACCAGCGCCATGTGCGGCTCGATCGACAGCGCCCCATCGTAACCGCTGCCCAGCAGGTCCTGCAGGATGCGCTGCACCTCGCCGTGCCCCTCACCGGGATAGGTGTGCTGCATCTCGGGGAAAATCCAGCCGGTTTCCTCTAGAAAGATACAGTCTTTGACGTGCACGCGCTCGATGAACGGGCGCACATGGCTGTAGAACTCCCAGGAGCTTTGTTTACGGTAAGGCGGCTCGCCGATGCGCCGGTCGGTGCCGACCGGGTTGCCGGTGTCGAACACCAGCCGCAGGTTGGGCGAGTTCACCGCCTCGAGCATTTTCAAGGTGTGCAGGTGCGACATCCCGCCGTAGTTCATGCAGTTTTCGTGCAGATACAACACGCCGCCCTCTTCACAGACCCGCACCAGCCGCTGCAGCCTGTCAAAGATGATCTTCTCCAGCGCGGGGCTGTCGGGGGTTTCATCGCGCACCACCGCGAAGCTCATCCCGCGGATCATGCGGCAGCCCAGGCGCTGCATGCGCGGCACGGCGCGCTGGAGCGCCGCCAGGCTGTCGGTAAAATCTTGCTCATCGCGCGGGTCTTTGCTCCAATTGGCCACCGCGCTGCCAAAGCAGTCCACGCGCACGCCGCCATCGGCCATCTTTTTACAGACTGCGTCGAACTCGGCGTCGCTGAGATCGGTCAGGTTCACCCCGTCCACATTGCGCGCTTCAATGGCGTTCCAGCCAAGCTCTCGGGTGGCCTGAATCTGGATGTCAATGGAAGCCCCGGCTTCGTCGGCAAATCCGGAATAGTACATGGAATTCTCCTCTTGCTCCTATCCCCACCCCAATCTCGCATCTGCGTTGGGTTGAGCTTCACAGCCTTCCAGAATAAATCGTCTCAAGGTTCGCTCAACCCAACCTACCTGACTTTGCGTCTTTGCGGCTTTGCGTGAGATCCATATCGTTGGATTTCGCTGAACACCTGAAAAATGGAACATCACGCTTGACTCGCTCAACCCAACTATCTGGCTACACATCCAGCGTTTTCGCCCAGCGGGCATAGGCGGCGAAAGCCTCTTCCGGATCGGGCAGGTTGGGGATCCAGCGCTTTTCGTGTTCAAAGACCAGCCAGCCGTCGTAGCCAATCTGCTTCAGCAGGCTCACCGCCTCGGCCAGCGGGAGCTGCCCCTGGCCGGGGAACACGTAGCGCCAGCCGTCCGCCATCGCCAGCGGGTCATCGGGCTGATAAACGGCGTCCTTGATGTGGGTATAGCCGATGCGCGCGCCGATGGCCGCCACCGTCTCGGCGGGGGTTTCGCCGCCCACGCGCGGGGTGTGGCCCATGTCCCACAGCGCGCCGAAAGCCGGATTGGCAATCACGTCCAACAGCAGGCGGCAGTCCTGCGAGTGGATCCACAGGTCGTGGGTCTCGAACAACCAGTGCAGGTCGCTTGCGCCGTCCAACGCCAGGATTTGCTCGATCATGTCCCGCCCGACCAGCGCCAGTTCGGCGCGGGTGTTCGCTTCCAGGTCGCCGCCGCCGAAGATGCGCACGTTGTGACATTCCAGCGCTTTCGCCGCGGCGATGGTGCGCTTGGCCTCGT
This sequence comes from uncultured Anaerolineaceae bacterium, assembly GCA_964496705.1. Classification (GTDB taxonomy): domain Bacteria; phylum Chloroflexota; class Anaerolineae; order Anaerolineales; family Anaerolineaceae; genus CAZCBJ01. The sequence goes on from CAZCBJ010000018.1 coordinate 21,246, forward strand.
CGAGGTTGTCCCAGCGCCGGTCGCGCACGCACACCGTGATGCTCGAGCTGATCCCGCTGACCTGCAGCCCGGCGTCCTTGAACTGCCGCAGGGTGGGCCCGGCATGCGTGGAAAATTCGGGCAGGGTGGTGATGTCCAGCGTGTCGAGGTAGCCGCGCAAGTCGACCCCGTCGTAACCGTATTCGCGGCCGCGCGCGCAGATGGTCTGCAAATCCCAGTCCGGGCAGCCCAGGGTGGTGAAGCTGATCTTCATTTCCGACCTCCCGGGATGTTGAACGAATTATTGATGTTCTCCGGCGCGGCTTCCTGCACCGTCTTTTGGAAGGTGGAGGCGCGGGCGCGCTTGCGGATCTGCGCTGCGTACCCGGCGTCGTCAAAGGGCAGCTCCACCGGGCGCCCCAGGAAGGTGGCGTACATCATCGCGTTGCCAATCATCAACGAGCGGATGCCCTCCGGGGCGGGGGCGATAAGCGGCTCGCCGGACAGGATGGCGTTGGCGAAGTTCTCCAGCACGATGCGGTGACCGGGCTGGTCGTGATGCTGGTAGGGGATTTCCTCCTCTTCGCCGGGGGCGCGATCCCACATGCTGGGCGAATTGCGGATGAACTCCAGCATGGAACCTTCATTGCGGAAGAAGGTCAGTCTGCCGTTCTCGAAGGTCAGCTTGCCTTTCTCGCCGACAATCTCCAGGCGGTTGGTGCCGGGCGATTCGGCGGTGGTGGTGACGAAATGGCCGACCATGCCGTTCTCATACTCAAAAAAGCCGGTGACCTCGTCCTCCACCTCAATGTCATGGTACTTGCCGATGGCGGCATGTCCGCTGACCCGCTTGGGCACGCCGACGAACCACTGGAACAGGTCCAGGTTATGCGGGCATTGGTTGAGCAGCACGCCGCCGCCCTCGCCCTTCCAGGTGGCGCGCCAGCCGCCGTTGTTGAAATAGGTTTGCGAGCGGAACCAATCGGTGATCAACCAGGTGGTGCGCACCAACCTGCCCAGCTCGCCGTCTTCGATCATGGCTTTGATCTTTTGCCAGAAACCGTAAGTGCGCTGCTGGAACATGATGGCGAATTGCAGGTCGGGCTTTTGCATTTTGGCCGCTTCATAAACGGCGATCATCTTGCGCCCGTCCAGCGTGTGCACGGCCAGCGGTTTTTCGGTCAGCACGTGGATGCCGCGCTGCATGGCTTCGATGCTGATCGGGGTGTGGAAGTAATGCGGCGTGGCGATCACCACCGCCTCGGCACCGGATTTGTCCAGCATTTTGCGGTAGTTGTAAAAGGGCTTGGCCCCGCTGTCAGCCGCAGCCTGATCGGCGCGCTCCTTGATGATGTCGCACACCGCCACCAACTCGGCGTTGGGCAGGTTGGGGATTTCGGCTACGTGGCTGCTGCCCATCACGCCCGCGCCAATGACTGCCATTTTCACTTTTCTGTGGTTCATCGTACCTCGCAAGATATGGGATTTAGTTTCTCGAATCAATCTGGAACGGCACCGCATCACCCGTTTCCAGGAAAAAGGTCAGCATGCGTTCTTTCAGCTCGCTCAGCACGCCTGCCAGCGTTGGGTCGGCAATGCGGTTGGTCTGCTCAGCCGGGTCTGCCTGTAGATCGTATAGCTCGTCGCTTTCATACAATCGCCGCACATATTTGTAGCGCCGCGTGCGGCACATGACCGCTTTGCTGTGCTCGGTGCCTTCGCTTTGCTGCAGGCTGAGGCGCGGCGCGTAGAGAAAATGCCCCTGCTCCAGGTCCACCTCGGCCTCCATGCAGTGCGTCTCGCCGTGAACCCTGCCGCCCTCGCTGAACACTGCGTCGCGGTGCTCGTCCGTCTCGCCGGCCAGCAGCGGCAGCAGCGAGCGGCCGAAGTGGGTGTGACCGGGGCGGATGCCGCTCAGCGCCTCCACCGTGGCGGGCATGTCCACCAGCTCCACCAGCGCGTCGCTGACCCGCGGCAGCACCTTCACCCCGGCGGGGGGCTTGATCAAGAACGGCACCCGCGTCAGGCAGTCCTCAAAGGTGTTCTGGGTTTTCTCCACCAGCCCGTAATCGCCGGTGAAGTCGCCGTGGTCGGCGAAGAAAAACACGGCGGTGGAGTCGTACAGCCCGCGCTGGCGCAGTGCATCCATTAAAAGCCCGAACTGGTGATCCACCCGCGCGCACATGCCGTAGTAGGTGGCGCGCAACTCGCGCCAGCGCTCTTCGCTCCAGTTTTGCATGTGCTGGTTTTGGAAGATGCCCTTCAGGATGGACGGTTTGCCCGTCCAATCCTGCGGCGTGGGCGCGCGCGGCGTGACGCTGCCGCGCTCGATCAGCGAATACCACGGCTCTTCCACCCCGTATGGCGGGTGGGGATAGCCCAGCGGCAGGTAGATGCAGAACGGACGATCCTGCGGCGCGCGCGCCAGGAATTCAATCGCGCCCATCACGTTGGCCCAATCGCCGTCCAGGAAAGGCTGCCCGTCTTCGCTCTCCATTTTGCCAATGTAAAATGAGAAGAAGTTGTCCGAGTCTGGCGCGCCGCGCCATTGATTCATGCGGTAATCATGGTTGTTGATGGTCGCGCGCGGTGAGTGGTAGCGCTCGTTGCAGTACGGATCAAAGCTGTTTTGCCCCGGCACCAGATCATTCTTGCCGCCCCACCAGACGTGGTAGCCCGCGTCTTTGAGCGATTTCAACAGGCAGGGCTCGTCCGGCTGCAGCATGTGGAACATGGTGCGGTGACCGCGCACGTGCGGATACCAGCCGGTCATGAACGAGCAGCGGCTGGGGGTGCAAACCGGATTCTGGCAGAAGGCATTGCGGAACGAAACGCCGTCCTCCGCCGCCAGACGATCCAGGTTGGGGGTGGCGGCAGCCGCGTTGCCCACATGTCCCAGCACGTCGCCGCGCCACTGGTCAGGGTTGAACAGCACAATGTTGAACGGTTGATTCAATTAGCCACCGGCCTCATGCAAGGCTCTTTGTAACAGATGCGCGATATGGATTTGCTGTGCAGAGGAAAACAAGTATTCCAGATCAAGATTGCCGCGCTTGTTTCTCAATATGCCCAAAACATCATGCCATTGTCGTTCAGAAATTTCACCTCCCAAACAATACCATTCCAATTTGGCGAGGATAATGTCTTCAGCGGTGACAAAATAGATGCTTTGCTGTGACTCTTCGACTGGCTGTTTCTCCCTCCGCATGAGTTCAGCGCGCTCAAAAGCGCGATTTTTTGTTAAAAAAATATCCACCTTAAAAAAAGTCTCACGATGGATAATATTAAAAGTACTCCGCTGAATTACTGCATCTGTGATCATGTCCACGTCCATGTAGAATGATGATTCTAGACATTCGACAAATCGATCAATTTGTTCCAATTTAATTTCGGCGAGAATGTCTACATCCAGCGTTGAGCGGATCACACCGTGAACTGCCGCTGCAAGTGATCCGCCGACAGCATAAGTCACATCCAGTGAGTTGAGCACCTCAGTAACCAATAAAGTGACGCGGATCGGTTCTGGGATCATCGCCTATTCAGACAGCCTCCCATAGACTTTTTCGGCGAGCTCGGCACCCAATACCAGGTCTGCCAGGCGGCGCCGGCAGACCTCCGGGCTATCGTCCGGATAACGCGAACGGATTCCCGCCATCGCCAGCTCCAGAACAGCCTGGCGAAGCTGGCAGACCATCTCGAGTTTGCGCCAGGCAGGCAGGCTCTGGATCAAAGACATGTGCAGTTCTTGAATTTCGGGCGGGGTGTCGGAATGGATGTTGGGGCTTGGCATGTGCGTCAATTGTAGCACCGTTTAGCCCAGGCTGACCAGCAGGATGCCGCCCAGGATCAGTCCCGTCCCCGCCCATTGCAGTGGGCTGATGCGCTCTTTCATCAGGATGGATGCGCCGACCAACTGCACCGCCAGGACGCCCAGCCCCTGGGTGATGGGGAACAGCACCGAGATCGGCAGGAAACGCAGCATGTAGGTGAATAACAGTACCTCCATGAAGCCGCACAGGTTGCCCAGCGCCTGCCAGAGCAGGAAGCGCAGTGCGCCTTTGACCATCGCCGAGCGCTTGAAGCTGACATTCACCACAATGCTCAGAACCACATGGGCCGCCACCATCAGCGGGATCAGGGTGATCATGCCGCTTCCCTGCCCGGCTACGCTTCACGCCGCATTCCAATCAGCGCGATCCCGCCCGCCACCAGCAGCACCCCCAGCCATTGCAGCGGACGGATGGTTTCATGGAAGATAAACGCCCCGCCCACCAGCGTCACGCTGACCACCGCCAGCCCCTGGGTGAGCGGGAAGGCGACATGCAGCGGTAGCCAGCGCATCGCGGCGGTGTAGGAGAGGACGCCGATGAAGGCTGAGACGTTACCCACCGCCTGCCACAGCCAAAACCCGCCCGCGCCAGGGCTGGCCGCCGAGAACTTGAAGCAGATCTGTGCGAAGGTGTTGAACAGCAAGTTACCGAGCACGAACAGGGCAGCGGGCATGGTATCCGGGTGCTGAAAACCAGCTTGTCACGTGGGCTGTGAATAAGTATACTGGACGATGTCCGCGTTGACCAAGAACATGGAGGTGCGCATGATTGCCAGCCAGGTAATCCGCCAGATGAGCCTGCCGCAGCGCAATCTGCCGGTTGTGGAGGAAGCCGATGTGGTGGTGGCCGGTGGGGGCAACGCCGGTTTTATCGCTGCGGTGGCCGCCGAGGCGGCCGGGGCGCAGCGCCTGGCTGCCGGGGTGGAGCTGCTGGTGCTGGCTCAGGCCAGCATGACCCGCCTGGCGCCGCGCCTGGGCATCGAGTACACCCGCCGCGTGCTGGACGGACTGCCGGAGGCATGAGGCGGTGGATTTCCAGCCGCGTCCGCTGTCCTACCTGCAGTCGCTGCCGCCGCCCTGGCCGGAGGACCTGCGCCCGTCCAACCGGGCGCGCGTGGAAGCCGCTGCCTATAAACTGATCGCCATTGACGATGATCCTACCGGCTGCCAGACCGTCCACGCGGTGGACCTGTTCACCGCCTGGGACGATGCTTCGCTGGCCGAGATGCTCGCCGATCCCGAGCCGCTGGCTTACCTGCTGACCAATTCGCGCGCGCTGCCGGAGGCGCAGGCCGCTGACCTGGCGCGCGGTTTGGGCGCGGCGTTGCAGCGCGCCAGCCACCAGTCCGGGCGGCCGGTTATCCCGATCAGCCGCAGCGATTCAACCCTGCGCGGGCATTACCCCGCCGAGGTGGATGCGTTGGTTGAGGGCATGGGCGAACCCTGCGACGCCTTGCTGCTCGCGCCTTGCTTCTTCGAGGGTGGGCGCTACACTCTGGACGACGTGCATTGGGTGCGCCAGGCGGACCAGCTCATCCCCGCTCACCAGACCGCCTTCGCTGCCGACCCGGCGTTCGGTTTTTCCAGCGCGTTTCTGCCCGCCTGGGTGGAGCAGAAGACCCGCGGGCGCATCCGCGCCGGGCAGGTGGTTGCCCTCAGCCTGGAAACCCTGCGCGCAGGCGGCCCCGCGGCGGTGGCTGCCGCCTTGGGGCGGCTTGGCAATGCTCAGGTGCTGGCGGTCAACGCTGCCGATTATGCCGACCTGGACGTGCTGGTGAGCGGGCTGCTGGATGCCGAGGCGGGCGGGCTGCGCTGCCTGTACCGCACAGCGGCCTCATTTGTCAGGGCACGGCGCGGGTTGCCCGCGCAGCCGCCGCTGCAGGGGGCTGATTTGCGCTGCCCCGGCGGGGAGGGCTGCGGCGGACTGGTGGTGGCCGGCTCATTCGTCCCGCAGACCACGCGTCAGTTGCAGGCGCTCACCGCGCCGGGGGATTTTCAGGTGATCGAGGTGGATGTGCACGCGGTGATGCGCGGCGGCTACGACTGCCAGCTTGTCCGCCTGAGCGAGCGGGTGAACCGCCGCCTGTTGGATGGAAAACATGTGCTGATTTGCACCTCACGCCAGCGGCTGGGTGTGAACGGCGAGCAAGCCCTGGCTGCCGGGCAGGCCATCTCGTCCGCGCTGGTCGCGCTGGTGAAGGAGCTGACCGGCACGCCGGCTTTCTTCATCGCCAAGGGCGGCATCACCGCCAGCGACATCGCCACCCGCGCGCTGAGGGTGCATAAGGCGCGCGTGCTCGGTCAGGCGCTGTCCGGCGTGCCGGTCTGGCGGCTGGGCGCTGAAAGCAGGTTCCCCGGCCTGCCCTATGTGGTCTTCCCGGGCAACGTGGGCGATGAGGGTTCGCTGCGCGGGCTGGTGGATGTCATCATAACTGCCGGTCGGCAAAGTCCATGAAGCGCTCCCAGTCGTAGGCGGTCACGTCGTGGATGCCGCGGCGGATGTGGTAACCGACCGTGCTCATCAGCGGCTGCTCCAGCCCGGGCATTTCGGCGCTTTGCAGCCCTTCGCGATCCAGCAGGCGGTAGACCGGGCTGGCGTGCCATGCGCTCAGGTATTCGCCGCGCGGGTCGGCCCACAGGTCCTCCTCAGCGCTGGCCACATACACCGGGCGCGGAGCGATCAGCGCCAGCAGCATGTGCTGGTCGAAGGGCAGCCTTTCCTCGCGCTGGTTGTACTGGTGAAAGTTGCGGCAGAACCAATGCGGGAAGCGCTCGTTGATCGCGCGCAGCGTCTCGCCGAAGCGCCGTTTGGAGAGCGCCGCGCCGCCGCAGCCGGAATTGTTGGAAATGACCAGCGCAAAACGCTCATCCTGCGCGCCCGCCCACAGCGCGGTCTTGCCCAGGCGCGAATGGCCCAGAACGCACACCCGCCGCGCATCCACCGTGGGCAGGCGTTCCAGGTAGTCCAGCGCGCGGCTCAGCCCCCAGGCCCAGGCGCCGATCGCGCCCATTTCATCCGGAGCGGGGCGGTTCTGCCCGGGCGAGAAGAAGAGGGGATGCACGCCGTTCTGGAAGCTGTCGTCATCATCATCCGGGTCGAGGTCGCCGTAATAAGCGGTGGCCAGGCCGTAACCGCGCTGCAGGATGCGCTCCACCGGCCAGCGGCTGGCGTGCACGCCGCGCTGTTCCGGGCTGGCGCGGTGCTGCGGGGCGGGGCTGTCTTCCCAATCCGGCACCCAGCTTTCGGGCAGCAGAATGCCCGGGTCGGGGTGGATGGTGTGATTGCCGGCGAAATTCAACCCGAGAAAAATAGGCGTCGGGCGGCTGCTGCGCGGCAGGTGGATGAGCAAATCCATGTGCGCCGCGTAGCCGCCGCGGATGAAGTGGATGCGCACCTGGCGGCGCACTGCGCGCCCATCCAGGGCATATTCATAAAACCCTCTCAACTCATATTTCACCGCGATGTCGCTGGTCGGGACGCGCCCGTACATCTGCGCTCCGAACAACTCCAGAATTTCCGCGCGCCGCCGCGGCCAGTCTGCAGCGCTGATCACCGGGCTGCCGTCGGCAAAGGTGAACGGGTCGGGTAACGTGTACGCAGGCACCCGCGCTTCATCGAAAAGAATCTCTGGCTGCTCCATATCTTATCCCTTTCCGTTTATTTGAGCCATTCGTGTCAATCTTTCTTGCTCAGACGTTCACACTGGTCTCGATTCATCTAATGATTTGACCAGGATACCCATGCGGTAGATGAACTCTCCGGCGGTTTTCTGCTCCGAGCGGCTCTCCACGCTGTAACCGCGCGCCGCATAGAATTGCATGGTGAGGTCGTATGTCCCATCCGGCGGATGCTGCTCCACCACGGTTTCCACGCGCAGCACGCCTCCGCCCCATTTTTTCACTTCCCGCTCCGCCCGCTCGATCAGCCGCGTCCCGATGCCCTGGTGATGGCGGTTGACGTCCACTCCCAGCCAGCCGATCATCGGCTCGCCGTCCTGCGAGCGCACGCAGATGAACCCCACCACTGCGCCGTTCTCGACGGCCACAAAGGTTTTCTGGAAGTGCAGGTCCAGCGGAATGTGTTTCAGCGCGTTGTCGTCAAACCAGCGGTGGTGCAGCCCGGCCAGTATGCGCCGGATATCCGCCAGGTCGCTGCTGCGCAACACTCGAATTCGCATCTTATCCTCCAACGCCGGTCAGATACGATGAACATGCCGGCTCTCAGCACGCATAAACCCTGCCTCAGGATGATCTATCCTTGAAAATGGACTGCGGCTTCTATTATAATCTCTGGCATTCAGATCCAAGGAGACCAACATGCCGATCGAACCCGGATTGGTTGGAGAATTAAACCTGGTGGTGGAAGAGAGCGACACGGCGCGCTCTTCGGGGGGCGAAACGCTGCCGCCGGTCTTCAGCACGCCGCGCATGATCAGTTGGCTGGAGCGCACCGCCCACCGCGCCGTCCTGCCGCACCTGGCCGAGGGGCAGACCAGCGTGGGCACGCTGGTCAACGTGCGCCACCTGGCCGCCACCCCGGTGGGTTTCAGCGTGCGCACCCGCGCCGAGCTGCTGGAGGTGGACGGGCGGCGACTGCACTTCAAGGTGGAGGCTTGGGATGACCTGGAGAAAATCGCTGAGGGCGAACACGAGCGCTTCATCATTGACGCGAGCCGCTTTGCCGAGCGGCTGGAGAAAAAGCGCCAATCCAAACCGTAAAGAAAATATTGAAAATTTGGGACATTGCTAACAGTTGTTTTTGTCCCAAAAATCGTAGCAGGTTCACAAAGATTTTGCGATAATATTGCCGTCCGTTCCCCTTTTTTTAATTATTAATTTTAAGGATGGCATCATGACTGAACTGCACGATTGGGAAAATCCGCTGGTATTCGAGCGCAACCGCCGCCCATCCCACGCTCCGCTGGGCGGTTTTCCGACCGCTGAAGCGGCGCTGAGCTGCGATCGCATGTCCTCGCCCAACCTGCGCCTGCTCAACGGTGAGTGGAAGTTCCACCTGGCGCCTGACCCCTGGCATGTGCCGCAGGGTTTTTTCCGAACGGAATTCGACGACACCGCCTGGGCCGGGATCAGCGTGCCGGGCAACTGGCAATTGCAAGGTTTTGACGATATCCCCATTTACACCAATGTGGTTTATCCGTTTGAGGTCCGGCCGCCCTTCCCGCCCCGCGAGAACCCCACCGGTTGTTACCGCACCCATTTCCGAGTGCCTGCCGACTGGAAAGGGCGCTCGATCTTCCTGAACTTCGACTCGGTTGACTCGGCTTTTTATGTCTGGGTCAATGGTCAGATGGCCGGGTACAGCCAGGACAGCCGCCTGCCGGCTGAGTTTGACATCACCGGGCTGGTGCGCGACGGCGAGAATCTGCTGGCCGTCCAGGTGATGCGCTATTGCGATGGGTCTTATCTTGAAGACCAGGACATGTGGCTGCTCAGCGGCATCCAGCGCGACGTGATCCTCTACAGCAAGCCGACCGTGCGCCTGGAAGATTTCCGCGTGCGCACACTGCTCGACGACCGTTACCAGGATGCGCGCCTGGAGGTGACCGCCTGGATGACCCGCGTGCCGGACATGGCTTCCTACCGCGTGGAAATGATGCTGTATGATGCTGCTGGCAAGCCGCTCTTCAGCCAGCCGGTATCCGCGCCGGTGGATGCAAACACTTCCTTCTCATTCCCGCCCAACCGCCTGACCGCGGCTGCCCAGTTGAATGCGCAGGTCGCCAACCCGCTCAAGTGGAGCGCCGAGACCCCTCACCTCTACCGTCTGGTGCTCAGCCTGGTCGATGCGACGGGCAAGGCGGTGGATTTTGAATCCTGCCGGGTGGGTTTCCGCCAGGTGGAGATCAAGGACGGCGTCATCCTGCTCAACGGTCGGCGGTTGGTGCTGCGCGGGGTGGACCGCCACGAGCATCATCCCGAGCGCGGGCGCGCGCTGACGGTGGAGGACATGCGCCGCGAGATCATCCTGATGAAGCAGCTCAATTTCAACACCGTGCGCACCAGCCATTATCCCGACCACACCCTGTGGTACGACCTGTGCGACGAGTACGGCATCCTTCTGATCGACGAGGCCAACCTGGAGACTCACGGAGTGAGCGCCGAGCTGACCAACGATCCCACCTGGCTGCCGGCTTACCTCTCGCGCGCCAGCCGAATGGTGCTGCGCGACAAGAACCACGCCAGCGTGCTGTTTTGGTCGCTGGGCAACGAATCGGGCAGCGGCCCCAACCACGCCGCCATGACCGCCTGGATTCATCAGTACGATCCCACCCGCCTGGTGCATTCAGAAAGCGGGCATCCCGGGCCGGATGTTTCGGATGTGATTTCGGTCATGTATCCCCGGTTGGAGCAAATTCACAGCCTGCTTGCCAACCCGCTGGACAACCGTCCGCTGATCATGTGCGAATACGCCTACGCGGAAGGCAACGCCAGCGGCAACTTTTCCAAATTTTGGGATTTGATCGACCGCGAGCCGCGCTTCCAGGGCGGCTGCATCTGGGATTGGAATGACAAGGCGCTGCTGCACACCAGCCCGGATGGGCAAAAATATTATGCCTACGGCGGCGACTTCGGCGGCGATTTTAATTACAACCAGTCCAACGAGGAGCCGCAGATGTGCTGCAACGGCATCGTCGGTCCCGACCTGATCCCCCATCCGGGCGCGTATGAGGTCAAAAAGGTGCAGGCGCCGGTGGGCGTCAGCGCCGAGGACCTGCTCGCGGGGCGGCTGGTGGTGTGGAACAAGCACCACACGCTCAGCCTGGCGCATCTCGACATCCTCTGGGAGCTGGAAGAGGACGGCAGGCTGGTGCAGTCCGGCCTGCTGCCGCCGCTGGAAACCCCGCCCGGCGCGAAGACGCCTGTGCAAATCCCGCTGCAGGCTCCCCCGTCTCCGGCTGCCGGGGCGGAATACCATCTGAAGGTGCGCTTTGCCCTGCGCGCCGACAGCCCCTGGGCTGAGCGCGGGCATGTGGTGGCCTGGGAGCAGTTCAAGGTGCCGTTCCCAACCCCCCGGCGCCCCATCCAGCCGCTGAGCGGAATCCCCAACCTGGCGGCGATGAGCGAGGACAGCCAGCGCATCACCCTGGGCGGCGAGGGCTTTCAGGTGGTCTTCAACCGCAGCCAGGGGTTGATCGACTCCTTCCAGGCGGACGGGCGCGAACTGCTGGCAGCCGGGCCGCGCGAGCATTACTACCGCGCCCCGACCGACAACGACCTGCTGATGGGCAACCCGCCCGCCAGCATCCACAAATGGCGCGCGGCGGGTTACGACCGGCTGGAGCGCCGCCTGGTTTCCTTTGAAGCCAGGCTGGTCAACCCCAAACTGGCCGAGGTGTGCGCCGTGGCGCGCATCTGTGCGCCCGGCCTGGCTGACGGAATCGACAGCCGGGTCACCTACCGCATTTACGGCAGCGGTGAAATATTGGTGGAGAACGAGGTGCTGGTCGCTGAGCGCCTGCCCTACATTCCGCGCATCGGCCTGGAGCTGCGTCTGCCGGCTGGCTTCGAGCAGCTCACCTGGTTCGGGCGCGGCCCGCACGAGAACTACGTTGACCGCAAACACGGCGCGGCGGTCGGGCTGTATCGCAGCACGGTGGACGCCCAGTACACGCCCTATGTCTATCCCCAGGAGTGCGGCGGACATGAGGATATGCGCTGGCTGGCGCTGACCCATCCGCAGGGCGGCGGCCTGTTGGTGTGCGCGCTGGACCGGCTGCACTTTGATGCGCTGCATTACACCACGCAAAACCTGGCCCAGGCTGGACACACCTATAACCTGGTGCGCCTGCCCGAGACGGTGCTGCACCTGGACGGCTGGCATCAGGGTGTGGGCGGAGACGACGGCTGGTGGCACACCGCCCATCCGGAGTTTCTGATCTTCCCCGGACGTTACCGTTTTGCCTTGCGCCTGCGCGCGCTCAGACCCCAGGATAATCCCGCCGAGCTGGCGCGGATAATACAGGAAGGGATGCTTTAACCGCGTTACTTCACTGAATATGGCATCCTAAATGGAAATTTTGGAGTCCCTTGGCTGCGCTCAGGGATTCATGGGGGGGCGAGACCCTTCGCTGCGCTCAGGGAGTCACGGGCGGGGCGAGACCCTTGGCTGCGCTCAGGGATTCATGGGGG
>CAZCBJ010000019.1:0-32320 GCA_964496705.1 uncultured Anaerolineaceae bacterium
GGACGGCTACGTATATATTGACCTCATCGGCGAAGACAACCGCATCATCACCCATCAAGAATTGGATTTTCGTAGGAATATTGGCGCGCGCTTTGAGATCAATGAGAAAGTCCCCTTTGAAATCCCTGGAGTCGCTGAAAGCGCCCGATTGATCCTTTCCATAAAGGACGAATTTGGGCGCATCAGCTTTTTATCGTCCAGTGATATTGTATTACTCTCGTTGGGTAAAAGCGATTATGAACCAGGTACAATCACCCAGGAATCCTATATCATCCGATATCCTGAGCCTGGCGATACGATCTCGGGTGGCGCGCTTAAAATCCAGGCACTGATTCGCCCGGTGAACGATCAACCGATCATCTTTGAAATCATCGATGAAAACCGGGTAATCCTGGCATCCACTCAGATTGAGGTGCCCTTCCCCAGCGGAGACCTCAGCCATAATCCGATTTATCTCGAAATTCCTTACCAGGTCTCTCACTCCACACCCGTGCGCCTGATCATCCGCCAAGAATCTGCCACTCGCCTGCCGGGCACGGTGGCGTTGAGCAGTTTGCGCATTGTTCTGGAGCCTTAATCAGGCTCCGCCTTCGCCGTAGAAAGCTGGATCGGTTGGAGTCTCTCCTGAGGGGTCCCACACATACACCCAATCGCCCTCGTTGGCCCATTCAAACAACCAGCGCGAGTCCGCGATGGATAGATTGACACAACCATGCGATTGCTCATATCCAAATAATGTACGCCAATACGCACCGTGCAAGGCGCGAGCCTTGTCAAAGTACATCGTAAAAGGAACGTTTTCAAAATAATAATAATCGGAGCGGTCTGCCTCAAACGCGCCGGACATCGTCTCGATTGGTTTCTTCTCATAAATTTTGAATATGCCGGGACGAGTATAAAATGGGTGAACCCCGGTGGCAATCAACGTGGCAAAAACAAGCTGCCCGTCTTCATACACCGAGAGGGTCTGCTCATACAGGTTGACCTCAATCCAGCGGTCATTGTCCACCCCTTCCGGCGGGGTGGGATTGATCACCAACTGGCGGGTGAAGCGGCGCTCCACCCATTCATTCAGACCAATCATGTACCAGGTGGTCTCTTTCGCTGGGATGACCTGATAAATTTGAACAACCGTCTCGCGGTAAAGCACCTTGCCCGTTTCCGGCGCGGCATAGCTTGGTGCATTGCGTGGGCGGGCTTCATCAACAATCCAGCCAAACGAGTTGGTCGGATTTCGCCGGAATAATAAACCTTGAAAACGGCCCTCGTAAATACAGCAAGCCGCATCTGCTTCTCCAGCTTCAATCCACATCCCGGACTTGGTCTGATAATAGATGCCATCTTCACGATCCACACGATCCCAGAAAGCCAGATATTTGGTACCGCCGGCCAATACACGCGTAGGGCTACGCGAGATGGCTGCATCCAGGCTGGCATAAATTGGAAAAGGATTTTTGCCGACCTTTATATACCCATCTGGCGCCCGACGAAAAGATGCGTCCGGGCTGACCATCGCCAGAGGCTTGAAGGGGTATTCAACCCCATTTTGTGCCAGACTGCTGAGGAATTTTGCCGGTCCAAGCGCCAGACATTCATCTGAATCTTCTTCATACGCGCCGGGCTGACAGAGCGCATCGCCAGGATATGACTCCACTGCCTGTGTCTCCTGCGCTTTGGCTGTCCGCGGGAACATCATGCTGATCAACACCAGGATTATCCACAATCGAAAGATTCTAGGTAAGGTCATCGACATTTATGCTCAACTTTCCAGGATTACCTCTAATTCAATTTCATCGCGTATCGGGATTTCATCCTCCCCGATCAACGGTATACAAGGTTTCAAAATCCGTGAACCTTCCACCGCACCAACTCGTAAGGCAGCCAACCGAAAACCGATCTTCTGATAAAATCCCAGCGCCCTCAGATTATCGTTGGTCGTCACCCAAAAAATCCGTTGACAGTTGAGGCGTTTCGCCTCATCCATCACAGCATCCATCAGCCTATGGCCAATCCCACGACCCGGCTGCAGGCTGTCGAGGGTGATCACTTCCAGGTCGCTCCCCTTTTGCCGGTAAGTGATCACACCGACCAATACTTCATCTTCCTCTGCGATGAATCCTTGTAGGGCATTGGGATGAATTACCTCTCCGTTCACTACCACGATTTCATCCAACCATCGTTTTCGGAAAAATTCCTCCAACCAGATTTCATCGGTTTGATCTTTGGTTCGTACGATCATCATTTCACTATTTTTCATGCCGCTCCAGATTATAGCGGAATTGGCCCCACCATACAAATATGTAATTAATAAACGGTTTTTATTGACACGAAATTAAGCCTGTGCTAAAGTAATTAAAGCTTGGATAAATGTACCGGGTTTCACAGCTAATTTGCTATAAGGAGTGCCGCTTTGACCAAAACAAGAACGCAACAAATGGTTGAACGCTTGCGTGAACTGCAAGCCTCCTCGCCCGACATCGAGGCGTCCGCAATTGTCAGCGTTGATGGTCTTACGATTGCCTCTGCACTCCCCCAGGGTGTTGAAGAAGACCGCGTATCTGCTATGTCTGCGGCCATGCTCTCGTTGGGCGAAAGGATCGCCGGTGAGCTGGGCCGCGGTTCGTTGGATCAGGTTTATATCAAAGGAGAGAGCGGGTATGTCGTTCTGATGTCCATCGGCGAAGAAGCCGTTCTGACTGCACTGGCGAGAGAACAGGCAAAATTAGGCCTGATCTTCTTGGACATGCGCCGGGCTGCCGAAGACCTCTCTAAACTTGTTTAGGTCGGTGAGATTATGGAACTAATCCCAAAAAGCGGTCTGTACTACCCGAATAAAATCGCCCGAATTGCCCTGTCGGCGCTCGAAGATGTCATGGGAAAGAATGGCCTGAACGCTATCCTAAACCTGGCCAATCAATCTCACCTAATCGACAACCCTCCTCCCGATAACCTGGAAAGGCAATTCGATTTTGCAGACTTCTCTGCCATCAACGGCGCACTGGAAGAAATGTATGGCCCGCGCGGTGGGCGCGGACTGGCCTTGCGCGCGGGTAGGGCGACATTTGACGGCGCATTGCGTAATTTTGGCGCGTTGGCCGGGGTGGGAGACATTGCTTTTAAAGTGCTTCCATTGCCCATCAAAGTCCGCATCGGCATCAACGCGATGGCCCGAATTTTTAGCCAGACCAGTGATCAGAAAAGCACGGTGGAAGATTTCGAGGATCACTATTTGTACACCATCCATCGCTGCCCGGTATGCTGGGGGCGAACAACTGACAAGCCAGCCTGTTTCATCGCCACCGGCCTTTTACTTTCCGGAGCCAAATGGGTTTCGGGAGGAAACGAATTCCGCATCACCCAGGTTAGGGCCCATTCGTGCGGCGACCCGACCTGCGATTTTGTCGTCCAAAAAGAGCCAGTTTCCTGAGGCTGATCGTGGACCAAGAACATGCAACCATCCTGATAGTCGAGGATGATCTGGACATCGCCGATATGCTGAACGCTTATTTTCGCGTTCAGGGGTATGATGTCCTCACTGTGAACTGGGGTGAAGACGGCGTGCGCGCCTGTCAGGCTAACCTGCCTGATCTGGTCATCCTGGATATCCGCCTCCCGGATATTGATGGCTTTGAAGTGGCAATCCGCCTGCGCAGCAACCGCCGCACCCGTGAAGTGCCGATCATCTTTCTGACCGAAAAACGCGACCGTCGCGATCGATTGAAAGGGCTGGAACTTAAAGCCGACGATTACATCACCAAACCTTTTGACATCCAGGAATTGCGCTTGCGCGTGCGCAACGTTCTGCGCCGACATCGCCAGGGCACACTCACCAATCCGGTGACCGGCTTGCCGGAAGGTGAGTTGGTGGATGAACAATTAGGTCAATGCCTTAAGACAACGGATTGGAGCCTGCTGGTTATCTCACTGGAAAATATTGACAATTTCCGTGAAGTGTATGGTTTTGTCGCCTCGGATGATCTGCTTCGGGCGGTTGCTCTGATGCTCCAGGACGCAATCCACGGGCAGGTTGGCGGAGAAGATGATTTCCTGGGGCACCTCACTTCCACCGATTTTGTTGTTGCAACCCAGCCTGAAAGATTGAATCCCTTGCGGGAAAAAATCCATAAGCGCTTGATGCAATCCTTTGATTTTTTCTATCGCAATGAAGATCGCGGATCAGCCAGGTTCCGAAATAAGTTGCTCGGTGTGCATTTTCACGAATTGGCTGCCGGTCAGACATCGGCCAATGACTTGCTCAAACTTAAGTCGGACCTTCAGGTTTTCTACCACTGAGCCGCTCGTGAACGTCACTTTTATCATCCCAACTTACAACGAAGCCCAAAACCTGCCAGAGTTGGTTTCCTCCCTGTTTGCCCTGGATTTGCCTTCATTAAACATATTAATTGTAGATGACAATAGCCCAGATGGAAGTGGAGACCTTGCCGAGAAATTATCTGTGCAATATCCTGGACGCATGGATGTGCTTCACCGCGCCGGAAAGCTGGGATTAGGGAGTGCATATTTGCATGGGTTCGCACATGCCATCCAGGCTGGAGCGCAGGCGGTCGGGCAAATGGACGCGGATTTTTCCCATCCAATCGAGAAAGTGCCTGTACTGGTAGATTCTATTGAATGTTGCGATTTCGTAATTGGCTCGCGCTACGTACCTGGAGGAAGCCTCGACCATGACTGGCCCTTGTGGCGTAAGGGTCTGTCTGCCTTTGGCAATTTATATGCTCGCACAATTCTGGGTCTGAAAATCCGCGATGTCACCGGCGGTTTCCGTTTGTGGAGGAAATCCGCGCTTGAAAAGATGCCACTCGACCGGGTTCGCTCCAACGGGTATGTCTTCCAGGTGGAGATGAGTTACCTCGCCCACCTCCAGGGTCTGCGTTTCACCGAAGTGCCCATCCACTTTGCCGATCGCCGCTGGGGGCAATCCAAGATGAACTTCAGGATTCAAGTAGAAGCCGCCGTCAGGGTTTGGAAACTGTTGGCCATTTACCGCAACTTTCGCGCCAACTCCCGGTAGGCAGCCACCAGTTTTCTCCACTCATCCAGGCTCAGGGTTTCTGCCCGCCGCATGGGGTTAATTTCTGCTCCGCTCAAGATACCGTCGACTTCATTGGCAGGCCTGTGCAGCCCAGAGGACAAAGCGTTTCTCAATGTTTTCCGCTTCTGCTGAAAGCCAGCCTTGGCCAGGTAAAAGAAAAGATCTATATCATCGGTCTGGATCAACGGTTGCGAAAATAGATCAACTCTGAGAACACTCGAATCCACCTTTGGAGGTGGGAAAAAAGAACCCGCAGGGATATGCATCATCACCTGGGGGTGTCCGTACACCTGCACACTCAATGACAGGAGGCTGCTCTTGCCTGCTGGCGCACAAATCCTCTCTGCCACCTCTTTCTGTACTGTCAGCGTCAGGCGCAGCGGCTTGATCGGCGCTTCAAGGAGATGGCGGAGAAGCGCAGACGTGATGTAATAAGGAATATTAGCCACGACTACAAAAGCCTCATCCCCCATGATCTGAACCAGTTCCTGTTCGAGAATATCGCCATGCAACACCTTCACATTTTTATACCCCCGGACAACCTCGCACAATACGGGTATCAGGTTCTGGTCAAGCTCAACCGCCACCACCTGCCTGGCAGCCAATGCCAGATGTCTGGTCAGACTGCCCAATCCCGGACCAATTTCCAGAACAGATAAATCCGATTTAACCCCAGCGCATTCCACAATTGATTGTAGAAGGTACGGATCGAATAGAAAATTCTGTCCCAGGCTCTTCTTCGGCTGCAAACCGTATTGTCGCAGCAGAGCTGGGACATTGAGGGGGGCTAAGGTAGTATCCACGGGATGGTTTCCGGCACAGGGGTAAGAAAATAGACGGTCACCCACTGGTGCCATTCCTCCAAATCGGCATCTGTGAATCCCAAATCAATCCAATATCTGCCTCGGATGCCCCCGCCGACATCTGCGATGGTCGCGCTTCCATACCCAGGCACGTACACCTGTTGTCCCGCCATTTGCAGATACCAGGCATAGGTCACCGCCACCACGCCGCGCTGGACGGGCAAACCCAGGGAGGTGCCATAATAACACTTGGTTACATTCCCCAATCCGCACGGCGAATAAGCCGTCGCGTACATTTGAACCGCCCGCCAGTATTCCAGTGTGCCTTGTGGTGTTTCCAGCTTGCGGATCACCACCTGGGTGCCGTAACCCAATTTCCGCGGACGGGGTTGGCTCGCCGTCCATTGCGAGTCGACCAGCTCATCGACGGTTTGTTCATCCTCAACCCGTATACGTTTCCGAATGACCTCCACGCCAAATTGCCCGGGTTGGACCTCGCTGCGCTGATCCAGCTCGGTCTCAGGGTCGGCCACGAACTCGGTGGTATAAGGGATCAGTTTCTGCTCCAGCGCGATGGCTTCATCAACTTTGACAACCCGAATCAGGCCATCCGGGGGCAAGGGCTCGTTTTCGAATGGCAAACTATAATCCAGGCCTTGCAGACTGAGCCCAGCTTCCATCAACGCCTGGCCTACAGTTTCTACTGCTGTTTGAATTTCCACCCCGTCCGATTGGTTTTCAATTCGCATCGGTCGTGCTGATCGCAATGAGGCAACAAAATTATCTTGAAGTGGCTCCGAAGGCGGCAAAGAAAAACGGTCGGCAGCCGATAATAGATATCCCTGCTCCCACAATGCCCCAGCCAACGTGCCAGCCGAGCTATAAAAGACCAATTGCTGGTCAGCCCTCTGCAGCGAAACCTTCCGGCCTGGATTTAGCTGGAGCATGACGGTTGAATATCCAGGCAAAGGCATACCTGGAATTACTTCGAGGCCATTCGAGAATACTTTATCCCCCGGAAAGAGGCGCAATCCAGCTTTATATAATAAATCACCCGGCAGGCTAGGTAACAATTTCTCAGAAAAAACAAGCCTCTGGTTAACCCAAACATTCACCGGCTTTGCATGCGTGACCAAGATCACACCACGCCATCCCAACCATGCCATCAGAGAAGGCTCCACCCGGTCAAACGATGAAACGCTTATTCCTGCATCTTCCAGAACATTTCTGACTTGAAATGCCCGCGACAACACCTTTTTGGGCTGTCCATCCTCAATGACTAGCACTGGCCGTCGTAAACCAGTGGATAACAAGCCTGCGCCTATCAGGATTAGGAAAAAAGGGAGCGAGGCTTTAATTAAAAAGCGGGGCATATCTACGACTCATTTGGCATCATCATACCATATGCTCAGACGCCTCTCGCTTTATCATGCTGCAGTTTTAGATCGCGTCAATATGACTGCTCCCAGCCGCGCAGATCATTACCATGATTTTGAACTTTCTTCACCGCTCGCACAATATCTTCCATATCTCCAGCAGTGCCCAGTAGCACCTCGTGACTGATGCGACAGCCGGTCTGGGTAACCGCCCTTTCTGCCACTGGCGTGAATACACGGCTGTAATCCATCCGCTCCCCGTACAATTTCTTCCATCGGCTGTTCTCCCAGGGAAACAGCGCAGAGCGATAAACCGTGCTCCCAGATTCCGGGCCGATGGGTATCCCCTCTGCGCGCAGCGCCGCCAGAAAGCTGCTGCGCGGAATACCCGCAAACGCTTCACTCTCAAATAAGAAACCATAACGGTAATAAGAATTCCGTGTCTGGCGTCCATCCCCAACTAGCGGCGTGATTCCATCGATTTGGCTCAATGCATCGTTTAAAATACGGGCATTTTTTTGCCGGGTCACCATCTGCGCAGGAAATCTGGAAAACTGGCTTTGAAGCAAAGCCCCTTGCAGCTCTGGCAACCTCAGGTTATTCCCAATCATGGGGCGGGCTTGAGCGAAATTCGGCATGACACGACCGCAATTGACATAGACCCGACAGGCTTCCATATATACAGGGTTGTTGGTCAGAATCATCCCCCCTTCACCTGGCGTGACCAGCTTCAAATTTTGAAAACTGAAACAGGCCAAGTCTCCATAATCGCCAATTCCTCTGCCATTCCAGATGCAGCCGTGGGCATGGGCTGCATCCTGCACTAAAATCAGATGATGTTCTTTGCAAATCGTCTCCAGAGCATCCAGGTCAGCCATGATCCCGCCCAGATGCACAGGGATGACGGCTTTGGTATTCCTTGTGATCAAGCGTTCAACACTTTTGGGCGAGATGCACAAAGTTTCCGCATCCACATCAGCGAAGACCGGGAGCGCATCCACGAACAATGCCGCAGTCGCGGTGGCGATAAATGTGATCGCCGGGACGATGACCTCATCTTCAAAACCAATTCCTGCCGCAGCCAATGCCGTCTCCAGGGCCAGCGAGCCATTCATGACTGGAATCCCATATGTTGCGTCATGAAACCGGGCGAATTCTCCAGCAAATTGATCCACGATAAACCCATCTTCACCGGAATAATTTCCACCCCACCGGCCTGACTTCAGCACGCTTTCGATCGCCGCCAGATCAGCCGGATCATAAATTGGCCAGGAAGGATAAGGAGAACTTCGCACGGGCACTCCGCCGAACAAAGCAAGTTGGGTCATGAAAATATCCTGATTGGAGATAATTTTATTTACGCGTTTGAAAGCGGACAACAACACTCATCCCTGCACGCATGCCATCCGGTATTTCTTCCAGCTCGATTGTTGTCGTGTAAATCACATCCCCCCCGCGTGAATCAGCCAGGGGCGAGATTTGGGATACGCGACCAGACACAACCACATTCAATGCTTCCACTTCAACCACCGCGCTTTGCCCAACCATCACCCTGGGAACATCCCGTTCACTAAGGTCAGTGGTTTCAACGCGAAGCTGTGTCACATCCACCAGTTCGAACACTGGCTGACCCGGCAATGTCCATTCCCCATCCATCAGATTCACCTTGCTCACCACACCTGCGAACGGCGCTCTGAGTTCCAGGTCTCCCAGCGCTGCCTGACTGGCAGCCACCTGAGCTTCAGCATTCTCTATCCGTGCTTGAGCCAGCGCAACCGCATCTGCATCAGGGCCATCCTGCAAACGCTCGAATTCTTTTTCAGCATCTGCCACTTCTGCCTGCGCCACCAGCAATTCAGCTTCGGCTTGATCCACGTCTATTTCATTCGGCATTGCCAACAAATAATTTAAGTTGGCTTGCGCCCGATCGCGGGCTTTTCGGGCAGCACCCAGTGCGCTGAGCGCACCCGCGCGAATCACATCATCCTCAGCCCGATCTGCCAC
Source organism: uncultured Anaerolineaceae bacterium (assembly GCA_964496705.1). Taxonomy (GTDB): domain Bacteria; phylum Chloroflexota; class Anaerolineae; order Anaerolineales; family Anaerolineaceae; genus CAZCBJ01. The sequence goes on from CAZCBJ010000019.1 coordinate 9,237, forward strand.
ATTGGCAAAAGCCTCTTCGGCTTTTTCCAACGCATCCTTGGCCAGGATCAAATCAGCTTGCGCATTATCAATGTCACTCTGCGATCCGTTGCGGAATTGCTTCCAGTTTCGGCGCTTTTGGGCTTCATCCAATGCTTTACGAGCCACCGCCAGCCGCAGTTGGGCGGCAATTCGGGCCGAGTCGGCATTCTCGTTCAATGTATTTAAGACAAATCGGGCGGATAATCGTTCATAGTTGGCCGCAGATAGTGCAGCAGATAATTTCTCTCGGCCTGTCAGGGTTGCCAATAGTTGCCCGGACTCCACCCTGTCACCTGCGCGGACCTGAACCGTGTCCACCAGCCCGGCCATCCCAAAAACCAGTTGCGCCCGCCTTGCCGGCACCACCACCCCGGAGGCAGTCACGTCGCCTCCTGATGCGGCAAATCCCGGGGTGATGTTTTCTGATTCCAAGTTGTCCAGGACAACGGTGGGCAGGGGCGTGGGCGTGGAAAAGGAGAACCCAGCGCAGCCGCTCAGCAGCAATGTGAGAAATATGGCAGCAAAGAGCCTCAGCTTCATGGCTACTCTCCAGATGGATTTTTCTCCATCAGACCATTTTCCACCACCACACCATCTCTTAAGGTGATCACTCGACGGGCATACTTGATCACGCGCGGATCATGGGTGGCAAATACAAACGTCACACCTGTTTCCTGGTTCAGGCGCTGCATGATCTCCATCACCTGCTGACCGTTGGTTGTATCGAGATTCGCGGTGGGCTCATCCGCAAGGACCAGCGCCGGATTGGTGGCGAGAGCCCGCGCAATGGCCACCCGCTGTTGCTCTCCACCGCTGAGTTGGTCGGGGCGGTTATTGGCTCGATTGCTCAGCCCGACCGAATCCAGCAACTGATTGACCCGCTCTCGCCGCTGCGCCGCTGGCCGGTTGACCAACAACAGGGGCATTTCCACATTTTCATAGGCAGTCAGGGTGGGTATGAGCGCAAAAAACTGGAAGATATACCCAATCGTTCCCCGGCGCACATCTGCGCGCTGGTCGCGTTTCAACTGGCTGACATCCTTCCCGGTGATAAACACCTTCCCGCTGGTAGGTTGGTCCAAACATCCGATCAGCTGTAAAAGGGTTGTTTTCCCTGAGCCCGAAGGTCCGACCAATGCTGTGAATTCTCCATTCTCAATCGTCAAACTGATATTGTGCAGCGCGTACGTCTCGAGATTTCCAATTTTATAAACCCGGGAAACATTTTCTATGCGTGTGACTTCCATACCATTCTCCTTCCAGCTATTTTCCGCCATGCAAGGCTTCAACCGGTTCCATTCGAGCTGCCAGCATTGCTGGATAAAGCGAACCGATTAAGGTGACCACCAGCGCCGCCAGAGATAATACCACCGCATCTTTCGCGGTCAGATAACCGTAGATTCTCTCTCCAAAGAGGACCCCCGTTATGCCAAAATCGCCGATGTAAAAACCAAAACGTGTGGCGTAGAAAACCAGCAGCCCTCCCAGTATCAAACCGATGATAATCCCACCCAAAGCGAGCAACGTCGATTCCAAAAAAAACATGGTCATGATCGTTCGGCTTTTCATCCCAATCGCGGCAAGGATGCCAATCTCTCTGGTCCTTTCATAAACAGACATTATCAGCGCATTGATGATCACGGTTGCGGTGATAGCCAGTATGATCAGATATAAAACCACAAGGTAAGCAGCAGAGAATTGCTCGGTTTGAACAATGAGTTGATTCATCTCTGTCCATGTTTTCACCTGATACCGCTCGCCCTTTAGTGCTGCTATAACTGCATCTGTCTGGTCAGCGTCGTTTAATAAAATGAAAACCGTGCTGGCATGATTTTCTGCCCGGGTAATCGCCTGAGCTTTAGCCAACGGAAGAAAGACATAAATCTGATCAAACCCCGGTGTGCCGGTGCTGTAGGTTCCCCGGACAACAAATGACTGTTCATCCACGCTTCCATCGGCTGTGTTAACCAGCAAATTTACTCGGTCTCCCGCCTTTAATTTTGCCTTTTCAGCCAGTGAGTGACCAATATATATCCCCTCACGGTCATCTGCCTGGATGAATTCACCACTGACCAGACCATCGCGAAATGGAGCATTGGCAATAGAATCTGGCAGGACGCCTATCACCCTGACGCCAAAGGTCTTGTCCCCTGTGGTAACGATCGCGGATGCAAACAGACGAGGTGTGGCAACCTTCACCGGAGCCAGGTTTTCAATTTGAGCTGCCATCTGTTCTGGGTTTTCGACCAGGTCTTCCCACGCCAGACTGGCCTTGTCTTCGTTATAATCCTTGGCGCGAATTTGAAGATGCCCACTTTGAAGATTTATGCTGAGTTTCATGGCATCCCGCATTTCGCCAGTTAAAACTGCGGCCATCAAGAGCAACAAAGCCAACCCCACTCCTAAAGCCAGGGAAGAAAGAATAGATCGCCGCCGGTTCCGCCCTAAATCACGATAAGCCATTTTCAAAAGGGTAAACATGGTTCACCTCATACGAAATGCAGCGATTCAGCTGGTTCCTGGCGGGCTGCCTGGCGCGCAGGATAGTATGCTGCCAAAATAGCGATAACCAAGGCGGTTCCCGCGCGCTGGACGAGCCTGTCCAGACCCAGCGTTGGATAAATGCGGCCGCTGATTAGAGCAGTATATTCCGTGAGGGATGAGAATTGGCTATAGTCGAACCCCACTTTTCCCAGGGTGAAATTGATGGCGAGACCCAGCACGATTCCAGCACCAATCCCGACCACTCCCATGAAAGCCCCTTCGAGTAAAAACAATATCGAAATCCCACCCGGCTTCATTCCCAAAGCACCCAAAATCCCGATCTCGCGGGTTCTTTCGAACACAGCCATCAACAGCAGGTTAAGAATACCAATCCCCGCAACCATCAGCATGATCGCGCTGAAAATGTTCATCACACCGCCCTTGGATTCGATCGCCCGTTTGAGTTCTGGATAGTTTGCATCCCAGGAGGTAACTTCGAATCCTGGCAGGGCGGCTTTCAAAGCCTTGACGACCTGCTGTTCCTGGCCGAGTTGATGCAAATAGACCACAATTTCGGTCGATTGCCCTTTCAGACCATAAAGGTTTTGAGCTTCTGCAAGCGATACATACACCGTTCTTTTCTCAATTTCGGCCATTCCCAGGTCGTAAATCCCAACCACGGTCATGGTTCGGGTGCTCATCACTTTTTGGGCAGTGCTGCCCGACAATGTGATGCGGTCGCCGACTGACAGATTCATAGCAGTCGCCAAACCTTGCCCAAGATAGACCTTGTCCTGGTCTGCAGTGGAAAGAAAGCGCCCCGCGGAAACCTCCTGTGCGACCAGGTTTACCGGCAATTCCGCATCAGGTTCAATGCCTACAATACTGACCGCAAAAGCCCCTTCTCGATTGGTTGCCAGACCGCCAGTTTTGATCCTTCGCGCAGCACCGGCGACCTGAGGTTGTGCCTTAACCGTTTCCAGAGCCATCAAATCATTGGACAAAATCATCAAAGGATTCTGATCTAAACTGGCCTGGTAGCCTTGTGCATGAATCTGAAGATTACCGCCCAACACTTTGATCGCGTTTCCATAGATAGCATCGTTGAAACCGGCAACGAAACCATCATAAAAGATCATCAGCGAAATCGTGAAGGCTATGGACAGGATCACAATCATACTGCGGCGACGGTGGCGCCACAGGTTACGCCAGGCAAGGCGAAGGTATAAGCCCATATTGGCCTGCTCCTTTCTGTAAAAACAAGATATTGTACACCTAAAAACTTAAAGTCAGGAAATATCTTGAAAATGAGTGGTAGCCTGATCAGTTTTGATCACCCACCAGAGACACACGCTCTTCAGTCAGCGCTTGAGCTTCTGCCATCGCCTCAGAGTGGTTGCTGAACGGAAAACGGTTGTGCAGCGGGCTAATCCGTGCACCCAGTGCTGTAGCTTGAAAAATCAATCGTGCAATGGGTCTCATAAAACTGGTTAATCGCGTTCCACGGTCGAAAACCTCCAATGTGTCCACATCCCAGCCGCCAAACAGGCCGTACAGGAAAGCGAAAATTGGAAAAGAAGGTATCAACACGATGATCAGAATGAGCACGCTGTGGATTTCATCCGGCTGCCAGATCAGACCGGTCAGGTTGCGCAAAAGAAGATAGTGAGAAGCCGCTGCAAGGAGCGGCGCTGCCAACGACTGCCAGAAGTAATAGCGCTGAGGAAAACAATAGCGGTGATTAAGGGTATAACCCAGCAGGATTCTCACAGGCGTCGTGATGAATGGAACAGCCAACAATCCCCACACCTGGAACCGATCAACCAACACAATGGCCAACCCTGTTCCCAGTACAAGGTCAACCAAGGATAGCGCAGTCACGAGGCGTGTCCTGCCGGATCCGTACATAGCGATGTCGCCATGCCAGACCGCAAAATTCATCATGCCGGCAATTAACATCGGAACCACATACACGGCTGCCCGCTCAAATCCGCGACCAGAAGAACCAAGGATGAAACGATCCGCCACAGATAACAACGCCGCACAGATGAACGCGCTAACCATCCCGCCATACTTGTAGCCGCTGGACATATAATACTGAGCCAGTATCTTTTTGCCATTGGAAAATGCTTCAGAAACAGAAGGCATCGTTGCGCCGGTAAGGGCTTGAAACACCGTGTAAGCAAATGCAAAACTGCCCGCAAGACTCAGGTTTCCGAGAATCTCATTGTTATTGAGCAGCCGGTTCTGGACCACCAACACATTGATTGAAGATGCCAGCCCCGCCACCATTCCGCTGAGGAACAGGTAAAAGCCAAATTTCAACGAAGACCAGGCGACATCCTTCGAGAAATGCGCCAACATTAATAATCCTGAGTTATAACCAAGCCGTCGATAAAGAAACCATCCAAAAATAAAAGAAACCAGCTCAGTTGCATACGCAGCCAGGCCAAGACCGAACACCCCTCCCATGGCTAACCCAAAAACTGGATTGTTCTTCCCCCACCAGACCATCAGGCTGACGATGATAAATTGGGTGAACATGGGAAAGACAAGGTTGATACCCATATCCAAAATGGTCCCATAATCAGAGCGCTGAATACCCGAAAAAGCATCCGTGAACAGGCGGTAAAATCCTGGGATCTGAATCAAAGTGTGAGTGATGATCGCCCAGGTGTACAGCGCATAGATTGATTTGGGCAGGAATGTTCCCACCACCGCCACAACCAGCGCTACTTGCAGCGCTCCGGTCAAAGCCTGCCACCAGACGAAAAATTGGGCATATTGCACCGCAAGCCGCGGATTACGCACCCGGTACTCGGAAAAAAATTTCATGTGCGCCACACTGGTGCCCATATCAAATAGCGCCCAGACAATTGGGAAAAAACCAGCCACGCGCCCATAAATTCCGAGCGCCTGGGCTGAGGGCAGGATGTAGACCGGTAGGATTAAATCTTGGTATACAGTCAACGGAATAAATAAAAACAAGCCGGTTAGCAGGGCAAACATGAATCCGCCCAAAGGTCGGTGAAATCCGATTTTCTCCCAATCTGTTCCAGCCTCGCGGGCGGCGAAAGCCCCGGTATCTTTTACCAGTGTGTCCAATAACTCCGGATGCGCCAGACTATAACGCCTGACCAGTAAAAAAAGGCCAGCGGAAACCAGACAGACCATAACCAGCAGGATGTATATGACAGTTCTTTGTGCGGGATGGGGTACCGGCGAGCCAGGGTAATCGCTGAAATCTTGCGGTTCACGGCTGCCTGCACGCATGGTCAGGTGATAAAACAAATAATTATAGTAACCCCAATCCCGGAACTGCGAATTGTCACCATCCGGAACAGCAGTCAGGATATACAGCTTTCCAGGACTGGAAATCACCTCTCCCAGGATCAACTCACCGCTCTCATGTGTTTGCACCAAAATCTTAAAGCCATCGAATGAATCTTGAGAAGCGATGGAAACCCGCTCTCGAATCTGGGGAGCGGTATTCCAAAGCACATCTTTGATCAACCGGTCAGAGGACTCTGTTCGAGCTGCCAATGTGACTGGATCTGATTTGGGCGATATGATAACCGCTTCACCGAAAATGTCTTTAATTTGAACAGCTTCTATTTCGGGTCCCATGATCAGAAACACACCGATTCCGGATTTTACGACCTGGGCCATTACCTCTGGTTCCAATAATTGGCCATTCAGAACAAGCACATCGGCAGAAGAGAGATCATCGGTGAAAGCAAAATCCGCCAGGCCCAAAGCTACCGTCACCGAACCTTCAAGACCAGCGTAATAGACTTTCAAAGGTTCCTCTTCAGCATGAACTGAAGTAATAAATGGAGTAAAAAAAAGCAAAAACGCCAGGATCAAGCTGACCACTAAGCATTGGATAAAAGAAACCATTCCGAAACGTTTCGGGATGCTGATTCGCATATATGTCAAATTACGGCGTGATCAACGACAACCTTTGGCCCAAGCGGTTGCGCGCTCCAATTCGCCGGACTGGATTGGCCCCTCGGTGCCTTCCACAAAGAAACCTTCCGGAGGCGCAGCCTGAGTGCCCCCCTTTTTCAAGAGAATATTCGACATCGGCTTTGCTGCATACCCGAAAAATTTAATCATCAAGCGCAGGAAGCCTGGCGTTTTGTCGTTAACAGGAATGCGCGTGTCAAACGCAGCTACCCTGACTCCGCTCAATTTCCCTGCCGGAATGGCATTGAGAAATGATTTGACTGTTGGCATCGGTTGAAAGGCGCGCGTTGGTGAACCCACAAAAAACATATCCCGATTCTCCAACGAGTTGATTTTCGCATCTTCTATGCGCATTACCTCAACCAGATCCTCACTCGCAAAACCCTCTGCGATCGCCCTGGCAATTTTCTCTGTGTTGCCAAATACACTTCCATACAGGATTAAAACTCGCATGCTCTACTCCTTTCATACAGGGATGTGAAAAGTATAACAAATAGAAAGCCACCCAACACGAATAGCTTTCTCATCATCCACAATCTGATATCAGAAAGGTAATCTTCCGACGATTCCCCCCACAAAAGGCAATGATACTCTTCTTCCCAATAACGCATTGACCATCCCGATCACCCAGAGTATCACGCCTAATATATACGCTGTGAAGGGCAAGGTAAATAAAACAATGCTCAGTACAAACGCGTAAGGAATCCAGGCAATAACCCAACCAACAACCACCCAGCATAGCGTAATCAATCCCAAAAATATGAACAATGCCAACGATTGGCGTAAATGAAATAGCGCATACGGATTCTTGCGGTGGAAAATGCCAACATAAATCCACCCGATGACGGGCAAGATATAATTCAGAAGAGCGGGAATTCGTTGAGAAATTTCCATGTTAATCTCCGATCCCTCTGAGATTCAATTCACTGGCAAAATGGCAGCTCACATAATGTCCGGGGCTGATTTCGGTGAGAACCGGAACCTTTTCCTTACAATCTGGATGAACATAATTGCAGCGCGGATGAAAAATGCAACCCGAAGGCGGGTTTGCCGGACTGGGAACCTCACCTTGAAGGTTGATTCGGTTGGGATGAAAGTCAGGATCTGCTGGTGGTATGGCGGATAACAGCGCTTCGGTATATGGATGGCGCAGACGGTGAAGCAATTCATGGGTTTCGGCCAGCTCAACAATTTTCCCGACATACATCACCGCGATCCGGTCAGATATGTGTTCAACCACTGACAAATCGTGCGCAATGAAGATGAGCGTCAGCCCCATCTTTTCGCGAAGCTCTTGAAGCAGGTTCAGCACTTGAGCCTGAACAGACACATCCAATGCCGAAACAGGTTCATCCGCCACAATCAATCGGGGATTTAGGGATAAGGTTCGCGCCAGGCCAATGCGTTGGCGCTGTCCTCCAGAAAATTCATGCGGGTAACGCCGCATATAAGCTGGATTCAATCCCACCGCCTGCATTAATTCGGCGACCCGTTGTTCAGAATCTTTCCCATGAGCCACGTTGTGAATTTCAAGTGGCTCAGAGATCAGATCCTTTACGGTCAAGCGAGGATTGAGGCTGCTGAACGGATCCTGGAAAATCATGCGCATTTCGCGCCGCAGCGGTTTCATATCATGCAGCTTGATGTTGGCAATATCAACCCATTCCCCATTTTCGCGTCGAAAACGGATTTCGCCGCCAGTTGGGTCATACAATCGTAATATCGTACGCCCTACAGTCGTCTTCCCACAACCGCTTTCGCCCACCAAACCCAGCACCTCACGGTCGATTAACGAGAAACTCACCCCATCTACAGCCTTAACATGACCTACTACTTTTTGAAGAATGCCCCGATAGATGGGAAAGTACATCTTTAAATCTTTTACTTCCAGGATGGTCTCTTTGTTTTCAGTCATAACCAGTCATTCTCACTTTTCAACCGAGATCGTGGTTTCTTCCATCAATATATCCGGATCATTCCACCCCTTCTGTATGGCAAGTGCTTGAAATGTCCGGCGGAATATGACCCGAATGTGCACTGTCACCTGGGTATCATCCGGCAAATCAAAAATAAACTGCTGAGTGTCGGTGGCAAAGGCTGCCAGGCGTGTATCTTCAACGATTGTTACCGGCCGCCAGTAAGCAGCTGTGGGCATTTCGCCTGTCCATTCGTCTCGCAATACTTTCATGTAGGTTTTGCCAGGTTTCTTAGCCAGGTCACCCGCCCATTCTGGATTGAGGGGACCCTCTCGCAACGACAGGAGGTTTCCCCGCGAGTCTTTCGCTTCAACGACCAGGATCATCTGGCGCATCGGAGCATCGGTCGGAACATGATGCCCGGCATTATGATTGTACAACTTCACCTGGACAATCATCTGACCATTGATACGTCCTGCTTGAGCATCGAGGGTAACAGTATCCTGCAGCAAAGCCTCATCCGCGGCACCAGGCATGTAATGATCATTGAAGGACACATAATCGCGTTTGATTCCTCCCTTATCTGGAAACACGGTGTAGTCTGCATCCAAAACGGGCATATGACAATCCTGGCAGGTCTTGCCGTTGTCTGGATCGCTGTAGGGACTCTCCAACCACTCGCCATAGGAGTTGTAAATCAAGGTCCCCCCACTCACCGAGCCTACGCCAACAATTCCGCCGAACACGCCGTAATGGCAAGGGGCACAGAATTCACTTTTCGACATAAGCGGTAGGTAACTCACCCGGCGGTTCACATCAATCAACGTGCCAAAGAACACCTGCTGACCTTCTGCAGGTCGATAGAGGCGTACAGATAATATTCCAGGCATATCCGGTTTGGGAAGTCCGGTTTCATGATCGATATAAACATCACCGATCTTGTGACAGAAATCGCAGGTGACCCCCTCCGCTCCATCACCGGAGGTGCCAATGGGCAGTGTGGCTGGCTCAATTACACCGCGTGAGCGCTCAATTGTCAGATCGGTGTGGCATCCTGACCAGCCGCAGTTTCTTTGGTTCGGCACAGTCGAAGCCACCGGCGTATGACAGGTGGCGCAATTCCCTGCCCGATTGGGTGTATCCAGCCGAAAACCCGGTCCATAGTACGGTAGATTTGGATCGGGCGGAAGAGCTGCCCCCGTATCGCTCCACCGTACTGGCTGACTCAACTCCCCATTTATATTCGTGCCTTTATATATTGATAGGAAACGAGGATTCTGAGCGGACTGCGAATGCGCATCCCGTAAATATTCTTCATACTCACGATGACATAATCCACAACTCGCCGAACCACTCACCCCATCGAATTTGAACCATGTGTATTCGTGGTTGTCCTTTTCAGGCAGCTTCTTTAGCATAATCCTCAAGCCATTACTGCCGTTCCAGTCAGGCGCGCTCGGATTCACGCTGGTCCAGCCAATATAATACCCCTCCGACCATGCGGTCAGGATCGCTGGTGTCGTTCCGCTCAAACCACTCAGCCTGAATATTCCGTGTTGATCCGTCCTGACCTGGATGGGTGTTCCCTTGAGTTGAACAATTGCATCAACCAGCAACCCATTTGCATCTTCCACAACGCCGGACACCGTTTCGGGCAGAGGGATAAGATTGATTACAGTCGGCGTCACGCTGGGTGCAAGGGTGGGCACCTGGGTGGCTTGCACCATTTCGGTTTCAATCGTAACCGAGCTGACCGCATCGGCTGTCGAAGATGGCATAACAGATTCATTTTGCGAATCTTGAGTAACCATGTCAGCTTGAACACAGGCTGATAAAACCGCAAGAAATACTCCGATGAAACTGATCAAAACTGGTATTTTCCGTTTCATGTTGCTCCTACATGGCGGCATACGGATCAGCCGCATCCCGCAACCCATCACCCAGGAAATTAAATCCAAGCACTGCTGTCACCATAAAGCCAACTGGAGCCAGGATCCAGGCGTGCTGGCCTAGAGATTGAATATCTTGGGTATTGCGCATCATCAAACCCCAGCTAATTAATGGTTCGGTGATGCCTATTCCCAGAAAGCTCAGAAAAGACTCCGCCAGGATCACTCCCGGGATGGTCAAAGTGAGAATCACCAACACATGGCTGAGTGTATTGGGATAAAGATGGCGGAAGATGATGCGCGCGTCCGAAGCGCCCATCTCCTTGGCTGCCATAATGAAATCGGTTTGACGCAGGGATAACACTTTCGCCCTCACTTCCCTCGCCAGGGTGGTCCAGGAAAGCAGCGCAAAAATCAGCGACATCACGATGAAAACAGTGAAAGAATCAGCAGTTTTTGGCACCACAGCAGCCAGAGCCATCCAGAGCGGCAGGTTCGGAAAGGCACTGACAAATTCTGTAAAGCGCTGTAAAACCGTATCGGTCAAACCCCCATAATAGCCGGATGCCACCCCCAGAACCGAGCCCACCGCGATGCTGATGATCGTTCCAAATAAACTCATGCTGAGCGAAATCCGTCCTGCTTCGCAGGCTTTCCCCCACAGGTCCCTGCCCATTTTATCCGTCCCAAGAATATAAATTGTTCCTCCCTCTTCAACGCCGTACAAATGCAATTTACTCGGGAATAATCCCAGCATCTTGTATTCGGGCCCTTGTACGAAGAAATTGATGTGATACAGTCTGTTAGTATCTTCGGCCCACTTGACCTGAAAGGTTACAGGATCCAGTGTATAAGTCAGATTGTAGACAAACGGGCGTAGATGGAAATTTCCTTCATGGTCAATAAAACGAATTTTTTGTGGAGGAATGAACGAATTTGGTAAATTGATATGATAAATGTCCGTCGGGCTGAAAAACTCCGCAAAAGTCGCCAGGATCACCAACGATAAAACCATCAAACCGCCGGCAATGGATGCTGGGCTTCGCCGGAATCGCCGCCAGACAAGCTCAAAATAACTTTCGTGGTGTTCAGCCTCGTCCTGCGCCAGGCTCGCGACACCTTGATTACCGTTCTTTTCACCCATATTTTGCATCTCCTCGAATTAACTGTAACGAATGCGTGGATCGAGCACTGCAAGGAAAAGATCAGCCAACAAATTCCCAGCCAGGATTAATGCGCCATACATTAACAAAAGCGATCCGGAAATGTAGATATCCTGATTGACCAGCGACTCATAGAACAAGGGTCCCATGGTTGGCAGCCCAATCACTATGGCAGCCTCCAGTTCACCTTGCATCATATACGGTAGCACGGTGCCCTGGTAAGCTACAATAGTGTGCAGCGCGTTTGGAACCGCGTGCTTAAGCACTACAGTATTCTCTTTCAAGCCTTTCGAGCGGGCCGTGGTCACATATTGGGCGTTAAGCACATCCAGCAGATTACCGCGCATCACGCGCAGGTTGCGCGCCACTCCACCCAAGCCGGCAATCACCAACGCCGGCCAGATGTGCCGGAGCATGTCCATTACCCGCCCCCAGCTCCATGGGGCAATGACATATTCTGGCGAAAAAAATGAAGTGATGCTGGGCTGTTTAAACGTAATTACGATCAGGTATAAAATGATGATGGCTATCGAGAATCGGGGGACTGAAGTGAAGATAAAAGCCAGAATCGCCCAAAAATTGTCCCAAAATCCGTATTTTCGAGGTGCTACGAAGATTCCCAACCCCACACCGACCACTGTGGAAATCGCATGGCATAAGACCGCTAAAAGCAAAGTCTTTGGCAATCGTTCGGCGACCAACACACCTACATCCTTGCGATAAGCAAAGGAATAACCAAATTTTCCTTCAACGATGATCCCTTTTGCCCAAATATAAAACTGAACGATGACCGGCTTATCCAGATCATATTGCTCGCGGATGATCTGAGCAGCTCGTTCGGCTTCTTCAGCTGCCGTGCCCCGGTCAATTAAATATTGGCGATATCGGCTGGCGAAATCACCGGGGGGCAGCTTGATGACAATAAAAGAAACAATGCCGATTCCAATCAGCATGAAAAATGCAATCACCACCCGCCGGAAGATGTAATTCAGCATGCCGCCTCCACAATAAACGAATAACCCGAGATGGATTGGCAGGCAAGCCTGCCAATCCATCTTTGAAAAAACAAAAGGTTAACCGTAGACCGCAATTGTCTCAGGTCGGTTCTGCGGCAGCTGTTGGTCAGCAGGCGTCCAGATGCAGTCCAATAAAATGGCATCTTCCACCCAGGTATACATGAAGACGGGTGTGCCATCCGGGACATTCTTGGAGCGCTTGGCCAGACCCAGGCCGTAGCGACCGACGAAGACGCCCATGTAATAGACATTCTTGGTGTGAATGTTGTTGTACTTGGACATCAATGCTTTTCGACCGGCATCGTCGAAGGTGCCGCGGTATTGTTGTACAATACCCACCAGTTCTTTTTCGAAATCCTGCAGCATACGCGGCTGCTCGCCTTCGCGGTGATCGCCGAAGGTCTTGGTGATTGGCGCCAGAGCGGTAACATTGGTGAAGGGCAGCGCAAAGGCTTGACCGCCGCGGAAGACAGTCATATCCCAGGTGCCAGCCTGATTGATCTCAGACCCAGTCGAGCTGTTGACGATCTTCATGTTGATCTTCAACCCAATCACACCCCACTGGTTCACCAGCGCTTCAGCAACGCTCTGGGTTTCCTTTGCGTCTTCCGAGCACAGCAGTTGCAAAACAACGCTTTGGCCAGCCATCGGACCTTCGGTCCATTCCACCACGCCGTCGCCGTTCGTGTCCTTCAGGCCGATTTCCGCCAGCAACGCCTTGGCCGAATCAATATCATACGGATAGTACACCACCGACGCCTGGTCAAAATCAGGAGCCCCCGGATAGAGACCACCTGCCCATCCGCGCAGGAAGGGGCCCTTCATGATCGACTGGGCAATACCATCTCGGTCAGCCGCATAGCTCAACGCCTGGCGGAAGCGCAGGTCGCGATTCAATTCGCGTACAGCCTTGTCCCGATCATTTTGGACGCCAAAGTCAAGTGAGTAGTTGAAGTTGACACCATATCCAAGGGTTTCAGGTCCCCAGGTCACGTTGTACTTCGCGGCAGGATCCTGAGCGCGGGTCATCGCTTCAACAAAGGTGCTGGGGTTCTCCAGGTTCATGTGATCGCAGTCGCCGGCGATGGTGCACAGGTCGCGGCCGATACCGCTCGGGCCCTTGCGATACTGGATTTCATCCATATAGGGCAACTGGTTGCCGTCTTCGTCCACCTTCCAGTAGAACGGATTGCGGCGCATGATCATCAGTTCATCTGTTTTGTACTCGGTGATCACCCACGGTCCCAGGGTCACCAGCGGCAATTTATCCGGAGGCAGCGCATCCGCGAAGGACTTGTAATCTGGTTTGGGATCTGCGGTGGACCACTTGGGATGCAACGGCTTCAATTGGTGCAACGGCATGGCATGGAAGTTGTCTTCATTCATCAAGTAGAAACAGTCAAGGGGCTTTTCCACCGGGAAGGTGATTGTGATGGTGTAATCATCCACCTTGGCCATGACTGCCGGCTTGCCATCCCACGACCATGCATCCTGGTGGCGGGGAGCATTCACATTGTCGTCAAGGATAAAACCCTCCCAGGTGAACATGACATCATCGGCTGTGAAAGGAACACCGTCCGACCAGAATGCGCCTTCGATCAGGTGCAGGGTGAGGACCTTACCATCCGCAGACCATTCCCAGCTCTTGGCCACCTCGGGCATCGGCTCAATATCCTGGGTCGCGCGGTACAGCGGACCAGTCTTGACCAGCGCGCCGTAGCGGGATGTGTAGGATTCGATGCCAAACCAACCCATCGTGGTGCCAGCCATGTCATTGTAACCGGCTGTCGGACAGGCGGAGAAGCCTCGCCACAGGTCACCATACACACCCGTGCCATCCTTCATGCCCGATTTCAACATAACAGCGGGTTCTTTGGGCAGGCGTCTTTCAACCGGGGGCAACTTGCCGTCGGCAACAAACTTGTCCAACCAGGGCGCCTGCTTATAGGCAGGTAAAGCCTTGTAGGTGACGATCTGATCAATCGGCAGCTTCTTGACAGCGCCACCGCCCAGACCCAAGTCATTCGGCGGAGGATATGGAATGGGCGGTTTGACAGTCGCCGTGGCCGCACCAGATGCTGCGGTTGGCTGGACAACTGCCTCAGTCGCTTTCACCCCATCTGGCGGTTTTGGGGCTTCGGTCGTCTTGGGACCACAGGCTGCCAAAACTGCACTTGTGCCGGTCAAGGTCATCAGCCTTAACATTTCTCGACGAGTTATCTTACGCATTTTTCTCTCCTTACAGATTGTTTATGGATCGTCCAGATATTATCTCAATATCTTTTTATCTAGTGCACTAGTTTGTCTCGTATGGACTTACTTCTCACCTCCTAGTGTTCTAATTTTGTTGATATAACCAACACGCCGCTGAATGACCTGGTTGAATTTCTCTCAAGTCTGGCGCGTTTTCGAAGCACAATTGCCAGGCGCGAGGACAGCGCGGCGCGAAAGCACAACCAATGATTTCATCGGATGGCGTTGGCACCATGCCCTTTATGGGTTCAAGGATTTTTTCTCCCTTTCGACCCAAAACCGGCACCGAATTCAATAGACCAACGGTGTAGGGATGCATTGCATGGTGGAATAAATCCCGCGTTTCGCCAAATTCGGCAATTTTTCCCAGATACATCACAGCCACCTGGGAAGCCATCTGGGATACCACCCCCAAATTATGGGTGATCAGAATGATTGATGAATCAAAATCCGACTGCAGCCTGTTCATCAAATCCAGAATCTGAGCTTGAACTGTGACATCCAATGCAGTAGTCGGTTCATCGGCAATGAGGATAGCTGGATTACACGATAGAGCCAACGCAATCATCACCCGTTGGCGCATCCCACCACTTAGCTGATGAGGATATTCATGAAGACGCTGTCTGGGCGCACTGATTTGAACTCGATCAAGCATCTCCAGCGCATGCTCCAACGCCTCATGTTTATTCATTTTTTGATGTAGCATGACCACTTCGGCAATTTGTTCTCCGATGGTGAACAGTGGATTCAGTGAGGTCATCGGCTCTTGAAAAACTATTGCTATCTCCCCACCCCGGATGCTGCGCATCTCTGAACCTTTAGGATCAAGCCGGGCTATGTCTACCACTTCATTGGTGTGCTTGCGGTGTAGCACAATCTGTCCATCAACAATTTTACCCGGAGGTGATTGGATCAACCGCATGACTGACATGGCCATGATGCTTTTCCCACAACCGCTCTCGCCAACCAATCCTAACGTCGTTCGCCGGGGCAAGGTAAGGTTTACCCCATCTAAAGCTCGAACTGTTGCTTTTTCCAGAAAGAAATATGTTTTTAAATTTGTAATTTCCAGAATCGGTTGGCTCTCAAGGTTGGTGGAAATTTGATTCATATCGTTCATCGTCCTGCTGTCAGATTTGATTTTTGTGCTATTACCAAATCAACAACCTGGTGTAATCTCGTCGGCAGAACCGGTTTTATCATGTGATCGTAAGCACCTAATTGCGAGCCTTTGGTACGATCGTCATCGATGCTGCACAAAATGATGGGAATACTCGGTTGCTCTTGATGGATTTGCACCAGAAATGCCCAACCAGCATCTTCTTCCACTAGCGGCTCCAGGACGATTACCTGTATTTCCTCTTCTGCCAACAGCACCTTTGCTCCCAAAATCGATTGGCTGGTGAACACCTGGTAATTTTTACCTAATTCACGGGAATACAATTCCAGCGAAATAGAATCATCATCAAGAACTAGGACTTTGGGTTTTTCCATATGAAGTGGTTTCTCGACGCTATGAAAGAGAGAACAAGTGGGATTGATATTCTATAAAACAGATTATTGTTGTGATGAAACTTTCTGGACTGATCAGGACGACCACCGATCAATAATATAACTATATCCCGTTCTCATCAGTTTATTTGAATAAAACAAGGAAGTATTTGGATTTTTCACTTATTTTTTGTGCAAGAGCGACGGTATTCCATGGGTGTTACCCCCCATGTTCGATGGAACACTCTGGAAAAATAAGCCGGGTCTGAAAATCCCACTTTGAATGCAATAACTGTAATAGGCAGGTTGGTTTCTTCCAGAATTTCTCTGGCTTTTCTTAATCTAACCCGATTGAGATAATCAACAGGTGTGATACCCATTTCTTCTCGAAAAATATCGGTCAGATAATTTGGGCTGATCCCCAATTCATAAGCAATTTCCTTGCGCCCGATACCCTGATCAAAATATTGATGGATGAAGGCCAATCCATTTTTCACCAGGCGGCTGGTCGGTTGAGCAAGCTGGGCGCGGTCGTCGAGAACCCCACGGATCAGGCTATGCAATTCATCGTCACTTAATTCGCCTTTTGGGGCGATGATCGTTTTCGTGCTGTCTAAACGCTGAATATCTTGAAAATCCAATGACTTGCCACTCACAACGATGACCGGGATATTTCGGGTATGCTTGTCACTTCGGATTTTTTGCAAAACTGTAAAACCATCCATTTCAGGCATCGCTAAGTCAAGCAAAATCAATCCGGGTGGAGCATGATGGGCCAAAAATGCGATCGCTTGTTTGCCATCGGACACTTCATATACGGTTGATCTGGGCGATTTTTCCTTTATCAACGCATGATAATGGCTGCGCGCTCCCTGATCATCATCCACAATTAAAATGGAGGAATCTTGGGAAATTTCTGGTTTGATTTGTTCCAGCCACTCGCCAAAAGCGTTACCGCAATTCGGCGTAAAGATCAGGTGGGTCAAACCCCCTTGTTGTGCGCTGCCCGTTGGCGGATGCGAATTATAAAAAATTACCGGCACGGAAGCCAATTTAGGAAGTGCTATGATCCGGCTGACAACCAGCCAATTCTCCGGGTCGGCACAGTTATAATCCCAGGCGATGGCAATCGGCTGATAGTCAGAAATGATTTTTTTGAGATCAGTCCGCCTGTCGATTTGAATGAGGGGTATGTTTTTGTCTTCACCAATCGCCTGTATTTCATCTGGTATCCAGTCTCTTTCACACAAAACCAAGATGGCTTGGTGGGTTATCTCATTCGTAATCGCCAACGGTTCGTTGGTTAATCCTGGAAGCGGTAAATACACATGGAATGTGCTCCCGACCCCAGGTGCGCTCTCCATGGTGATCAACCCATTGTGCAGCGTGACCAAATGCCGTGTGATACTGAGCCCCAAGCCTATTCCCTCACGCCGGCTTTTTTGAGCCATCGTTCCAAATGGTTCAAATATTTTCGCCTGCAATTCCATAGAAACACCAGGCCCGGTATCAGACACCCAGATATGAACGAAGGGGGGCTCGACTTTTGCGCCGACACAGATTTGTCCCTGACGGGTAAATTTCTTTGCGTTGGACAACAAATTGATCATGATCTGACGAAAACGAACTACATCTGCACGAACCAATGGAAGCCGCTCGGGAGCATCAAATTTCCACAGTACCTGGGAGTCATCATTGGCAGGACATTGAAATGTTTGAAAGACATCCTTTAATATTGGCAGCAATTCCACTGGTTCAAAGTAAAGGTTCAACGCACCAATTTCAGCTCTGGATAAATCCAGCAAATCGTTGATCATGCACATCAAATGTTCACCGCTGCGGTAAATATTATCAATATCGTGCCGCAGACCTTCAACCGTCGGAAATTGTCCACTTTCAAGGTCTTTTTCGATCGCTTGGCTGAATCCCAGAATGGCGTTCAGCGGCGTGCGCATCTCATGACCGACGTTGGCCATCAATCTCGTCTTTAACTGATTTGCTTTCTCAGCAGAAAGCCTGGCTTCCAGCGCATTTTGGAACAAATCAGCATTCTGCAGAGCAATTCCCAATTGGGTTGAGAGCAATTCAAGCCCCACCGTTTCCAGGGTCGGGTGAACAAATGGATTTGAAGATTGTAAATCCAGAACGCCTATCACATCATCGCCGGCGGTGATCGGGAACACAGCCCGCGACCTGACCCCTTCCCATTCACTGTTGTATCGCATTCGGCGACTTGAGCGAAGATCGGGGATAAAGATCGACCGCTTGGATTGAAGAACCTCTTTGATCAGTTCGTCTTGATCAACCGGCACCTTCTCTGATGCGGGAGAGGGTATGCCCCCAAAAAATGAAAGGCTCTGGGTGTCTTCATCCCGGCGAAAAATCCGAATCCATTCGTAGCCATAATGGCGGCAAACCAATTCTCCGATGTCTTCGACCAGGCGATCGCGATCCCTCAAAGTAGCCAATCGACGGGTGATCTCCATGCTTTTTTCAAGCTGTGAGATTCTCTCCTGCTCCACTTGCCGGTTATAACCCACCATATGACTGGGGATATCGGCGATGGCGATTAATTTTTGGGTCGCAATTTCGGCTACATTTGCCTGCGTGATCAGCCGGAAATCCTGCGGTAATTCCTCCGGCATTTTCTCTCCATCAGCTCCTTGATGAGCGGTTCGAAAAGCAATTGCTCCCAGCATCTCCGAAGCCGTATCGATGGTGGCCGCCATATGCCCGTCGGCGATGGCTGCCAGTGCCAATGGATCACCATTTAAGCCCACCAGAAGGGTGTGTCGGTCAATCACTCCTGTTTCAACTCCAGCATCCCAGGCTGCCAGTGCCAGTGTATCCGAAACGCCAAAAATCGCGTCAATTTTTTGTGGATATGTGCGGAAATTCTCCACCAATGACGGAAATGCGGATGCATAATCCCAATAGGAATGGATCACGCCGGTGGTAATCCCGGGAAACGCGCGAAGAGAATCTTCAAAGCCAGCCAGGCGCGACTGTCCCACCACTGGCATTTGATCCCGCCCAGCGCTCACACAAACTGCATGCCCTTTGCCATCCAGCGCTTTTGCGATGAATTCGCCTGCCATGTACCCGCCCGGGTACAAAGAACGAGTCACGGTCAGCTTGGGGTGGCGAAGCTCAACTTCACCCAGGCAGACTACCGGCAAGTTCGCTTCGAGGAACTCGACCAGTATCTTCTCAAACGGGATGGTCGTCACGATGGCGTCCAGCGAGCTGGCAAGTATCTGATCGATTAAATCCCGGTGCGATACCTCCCGCATACCCCTGTTCGTCGTCGCCGGCTGCAAGATGACTAACTCATCTCCGAGCAGCGCGCTGGTATGCACGATAGCTTCCATTGCCTGGACCCAATAAGGATCAGACAGAATAATTAATATGCCAATCCGAAATGTTTTTTTGGTGCGCATGGGAAAACCAGGTTATTCAGAATAACCTTCGTAGAATTCGATGATACCACATCCAATGCGCCACCCCACAACCCAATCATCATCATAACACCCCCTGCGGGTGCAACGCGTGATGAGCCTTTGGGGTGCCTGATGGGGGTCGAACCCACAACATCGTGATCCACAGTCACGCGCTCTGCCATTGAGCTACAGGCACCACGGAGAGCAAAATTCTATCACACACCTTAAGCTTGCGCAAGAAAGGCGCGCATTTCAGCGATAAAACCTACCCGTGACACCAGCTTTTGAGTGCGGGCCGCCAGATCTTTCACCAGCACCTGTTCATTTGCTGCTTCATCTGGGCCAAGGATCACAGCAAAGCGTATTCCCATCCGATCGGCATATTTCAATTGTTTTGGCAACTTGGCCGCCTCCGGGTACAAAGACGCCTTAAACCCCACTTGTCGTAATTCCGCCGCCAGCCCTGCTGATGCGCTGGAGAGGCTTTCATCAAAAATTGTTACCAACACGGTATCCGCCAGCGCTGATTTACTAGGAAATAATCCCAATTCATTCAATAGGACCGAGATCATCACATCGCCCATAGCGAATCCAAGGCTGGCCAACGGCTCTCCTCCAACGTCCGAAACCAGGTTGTTGTACCGCCCGCCGCCTAGAATCGCACGTCCGCCCTTGCGTGCATAAGATTCAAATACCACACCCGTGTAATAATCCAGTCCCCTCACGACGACAGGATCGTATTCAAAATAATCGGATTGCCCGCTGGCAGCCAATATAGAAAACACCTTCAAAAGCTCTGCAGATTCACGCCATAATTCTTTATTGGCAAGGATACCCTTCAACTTCTCAATCTGATCCGCAGACAAACCAATTTCAATCCCATTGGCCTCCCACCCTTCTGGAGACAACTTATCCTTGCGGTCGATCAAGCGGAAGGCAGGAGTTTTTAGGTCTGGAGGAACCCCAATTTCTGCCAGCTTGAGGCCCATTAAGGCGCGGCTATTCACTCGAATCACCACTTGATCAGGCATCAACCCCACTTGCGCCAGAAAAGCAGCTGCAATGGATAACATCTCCGCGTCTGCTTCGGGAGAATTTACCCCGATCAGGTCGATATTCCATTGAAAGAATTCCCGTGTTCGGCCCTTCTGTGGTCGCTCATATCGCCAGAAGGGTCCGAAGGACCACCATCGTAAAGGAAAAACCAGCTCTTGCTGCCTTTGAGCAACCATACGAGCCAGCGAAGGCGTCAACTCAGGGCGCAAGGTGAGTAAATCCCCGCCGCGGTCCGGAAAGACAAAAGCCTGTTCCTTGACCAGCTCATCACCGGATTTTGCCGCGTAAAGATCGATCCTCTCTAGGAATGGTGCATCCCATTCTTGATACCCATAAGCCTCCGAAACGAATCGAATGCATTGATACAACCACTGGCGGTTGCGCATCACCTCCGGGTAAAAATCACGAGTGCCTTTGACCGATGGTATGATCGACTTCATATTAACCTCAGTAAATATAACCTTCAAGTTCCGATAGAAAATAGAATTTTAACACGAAACGCTTCCTGACCCTGATGACCTATATGTGAAAAAATAAACAAATATGTATTCAAAGCGTTGATTGTAAGGTAAAATCTAACCTTGAATTCATTTTTTAGAGAACAGGTTTTTGAATGACCATCACCGAATTGATCCAGCTTATTAATGGCAGATTGATCAACCCAAATGCCAATCTGACCCGGGAAATCAAAGGCGGATGCGGCGCAGATTTAATGTCGGATGTGCTAGCGTCCATCCAGCCCGAAGCCGTACTGCTGACCGGTCTGTGCAATCCGCAGGTCGTTCGCACAGCTCACATGGCCGATGTTGCCGCGATTGTCCTGGTGCGCGGGAAAACCCCTCCCCCAGAGACAATTGCTCTGGCTGAACAAGAAAGAATCGCACTAATATCTACGCCCTTCGGAATGTTCGAGCTATGTGGGCGCCTTTTTCAAGCTGGCTTGCCAAGCCTGGAACGCCCAGTGCTGGATGGTGATTGCGTTTGTGAATAAACCCTGTCGAACCACAAGAACTGAGATACCGTAAACCCCAATTCCATGGAAGATATCAAATTACCATCCCAGGAAAGTGTCTCGGATAGAGCGGTTCAGAATATCACCCGGGCAGAAGAACTGGCATACGAGCTTCGCATCAGCGAAGTCATGATTCGCTCCGTGCATACCTTAACCCCCGACATGTGTATGCGCGCGGTGGTGGATATTTTTCGTCGCGAGCATATTTCCGGCGCACCGGTTTTATCTCAGGAAGACGAATTGGTTGGCGTGGTCAGTTTGGAAGATGTCATCCGCTGTCTGTGCGAGGGCGCGTTGGATGCCCCGGTCAGCGCATATATGACCCGCAATGTGATCACCATCAAAGGCTCAGACCCGGTGATCGAAGCGTTAAAGAAATTTGTCGCTATCAAGTTCGGCCGTTTACCGGTTGTTGATGAAAACGGGAAATTGATTGGCATTCTGACCAAAGGAGACATTACCCGGGGACTGCTGGGTGCGCTTCAAAAAGATTATCAAGAAGAAGAAATTCGCCGTTACCGCGCGCGGCACCTGTTCGAGGACATCGTTTCTGATCGCACCAGCCTAATTTTGCGCTATGACATCCAGGCCCGTGATTTTACACATGGCGGCGCTGCATCCAGCAACATCAAACGCGCTTTGCTGCGCCTAGGCGCTGATCCGCAAATAGCCCGGCGCTGTGGGATCGCAATTTATGAGGCTGAGATGAACCTGATCATCCACACCACAAATGGCGGTGTGATCCGGGTGGAAATTGAGCCTCACCAAATCAGCATTGACGCGACTGACGATGGCCCGGGAATTCGTGACATAGAAGAAGCCAGGCGCCCTGGCTATTCAACCGCCACTGAAGAGATCCGCGAGCTGGGATTCGGCGCCGGGATGGGATTGACCAATATCGAGCGCTGTGTGGATAAGATGAAACTTGAGTCAACATACGGCAAAGGCACCCGCCTGCGTATGCTCATTCACTTAAATCGGGACGTAACGGTCGGTGAGGGATACGCCGCCAAAGGAGTGAAAGCTGATGAATCTCGCACAAATCATTGAAGCGCTCAATCTATCTTTGTTAACCGAGAACAAAGATTTCAGCCAGATTATTCCACTGGGCGGATATACATCGGATTTGCTGAGTTGCGTGATGGCTGGAGCGCCACATGGCGGTCTGTGGATCACGCTACAGGCTCATGGCAATATCATTGCCGTGGCAGCGCTCCTGGAATTGAGCGCAGTGATCATCACCGAAGGAGCCATGCCTGATGCCGCTACCATCACCAAGGCCAACCAGGAGGGTGTTGCGCTCCTATCCACCCCAGAAAAAACTTATACGGTGGTGGGCAAGCTGTGGGCAATGGGTGTGCGCTAGACCCCAAC
>CAZCBJ010000020.1:0-31709 GCA_964496705.1 uncultured Anaerolineaceae bacterium
TTACTGCCGAACTGTATTGGCTTTTCCGACAAAACGGAAGGCCGATTCAAAGCCGCTTTTCTCTAAAGCATCTGCAAGCGGAGATGCCCGGTTTATTGAGTGAGGCATCCGCTTTGCGTGAAGGTGCTCCGAAGGGGAAGAATATCTTCATTTTTGCCACCTTGCATTATTGGATTGAGCATGCGGGCTTATTAGGCATCACCTTGGCTGCTCAGGGGCATCGGGTTACTTTGGGATATCTACCCTACGCAGAATGGCAGACAGACATCAACCGCTTTGACCTGCGGCGCCAAAATGCTTATGCTGCCAAAGTGCTGGGACAGGCGGCGCCATTGATGAATGCGGTGTCATTACTGAATTACCGGGTGAACCTTAAACCCTTGCCAGAGGCTTTGTTGGAACGAGTCAGAACCGTGACCACCTATGACAGCCAGTATACCCTGCAGGTTGAGGACGTGGATGAGGCCAGCGCTATTTACCAGCTACGGATGGAACGCAACCAGGATGCCGCCCACGCTGCACTGGCCTATCTGCAGGCCAACCGCCCAGACCTGATCATCGTGCCTAATGGAACCATTATGGAACTGGGGGTCATGTATCATGTCGCCCGCTTCATGAAAATTCCGGTGGTTACTTATGAATTTGGCGATCAGCGCCAGCGCATTTGGGTGGCGCGCAATGCTGAAGTCATGCGTCAGGAAACAGATGCGTTGTGGAAGGCGAAGCAGGATATTCCATTGAGCAGCGCACAACTGGAACGCCTGAAAGCGCTGTTCGTCGCGCGGCAGCGCGCAGCATTGTGGGAAAACTTTGCCCGCCTGTGGCAGGGCACTCCAGCGCAGGGAGGCGAGCAGGCACGGGCTGCCCTCGGGCTGGATCAGCGGCCGGTGGTGCTGCTGGCCACAAATGTATTGGGCGACAGCCTGACCCTGGGCCGGCAGACCTTCAGCAAGAGCATGGCAGAATGGATCAGCCGCACGGTTCAATATTTTGCCGGCCGACCAGAAATCCAACTGGTCATCCGCATTCACCCCGGTGAAGTGTTGACTCACGGCACCTCGATGGCGGATGTTGTGCGTGAGGTGCTTCCGCGGCTGCCGGAATACATCCGCCTGGTGACAGCCAAAGATAGGATGAATACGTACGACCTGATTGAGGTGGCGGACCTCGGCTTGGTGTACACCACGACGGTGGGGCTGGAGATGGCGATGAATGGACTTCCGGTGGTGGTCTCCGGTCAGACCCATTACCGCGGACGCGGATTCACGCTGGACCCGGATAACTGGGTTTCCTACTATAAACTGTTGGGTAGTGTGTTGGAAAATCCATCCGAGCATCGCTTGAGCAAGGAAAAAGTGGAGCTGGCTTGGCGCTATGCGTACCGCTTCTTTTTTGATTTTCCGCGGCCTTATCCCTGGCACCTGGTGCGGGTATGGGAGGATTACAAAGTGCGACCTTTAACCACCGTTTTGGGCGAATGCCGCGATCAGTGGGCGCAGACCCTGGCTTACCTTTCCGGTGAAACGATCGATTGGTCCAAAGTCGAGTGATCCATCAAAAGGTTGGAAGCAGACAGCATGGAAAAACGCGATATCGTTCAAGAAGTGCGCCAATTTTATGACCGGGTGGGTTGGCAGATGACCGACGAAGGTTTCTATCAGAATGCCCGTTATGAAGATTTGCGCCCCGTGTCCAGCGAATATATCCACCGCTGCCATCTGCGCGTCAACCGCTGGCTCAGGCCGCAGGGTAAATATCTCCTGGATGCTGGATGCGGCCCAATCCAGTACCCCGAATACCTCACCTATTCGCAGGGCTACCAGTTCCGGGTATGTCTGGATATCTCCATAAGGGCCTTGCAGGAAGCGCGCAAGCGCATTGGAGCGCGAGGTCTGTTTGTGGTGGCGGACGTGGCCCACCTGCCCTTTCAGGCGGATTCTTTTGAAGGAATCGTTTCCTTGCATACTCTTCACCATCTTCCGGTGGATGCTCAGGAGCAGGCTTATCGGGATTTGTACCGAGTTCTGCAGGCTGGCGCCAGCATGGTGCTGGTGAATGGCTGGACTGAATCAAATCTGATGGAACGGCTGCAGCCCCTGGTAAGGTTGATGGAAAAGATGGGTACATTGCGGTCGCGACGAGGTCGCCGCACTTCGTCTGCTGTGGAGGAGGAACAAATCAAAGAACGCGCACCAAAAAGCGATCCAACCGGCACTTATATCCACAAGCAGGACGCAGCTTGGCTGAGAAAAGCTCTCGCCGGGATGCGATTTGAGATGCGCTGTTGGCGGAGCGTCAGCGTTCGATTTTTGCGGGCGGTCATTCACAGCCCTTTGCTGGGCAGATGGTGGCTGCGCGTCTTATTTGCCCTGGAAGAAAAATATCCGTTTTGGTTTGGCGAAAACGGCCAATACCCGCTGGTTATTGTGTGGAAGTAGAGTGGAAATGTCAGGAGACAGCATGGACTGGTCATCAAAGGTGGTACTGGTTACGGGTGGAACTGGCTCATTTGGTAAAAAATTCGTTGAGATCATGCTCAAAAACTACCACCCGCATAAAATCATCATCTACAGCCGCGACGAACTCAAGCAGCATGAGATGCGCAGCGCAGGTTTTAATCATCCCTGCCTGCGTTATTTCATCGGGGATGTGCGCGATGAGCATCGCTTGCGCCGCGCCTTTAACGGGGTGGACGTGGTGATTCATGCGGCTGCGCTCAAGCAGGTGCCGGCTTGCGAATATAATCCCATGGAAGCGATCAAGACCAACATCCTGGGCAGCAGCAACGTCATCGATGCAGCGTTGGATGCCGGCGTGGCGCGTGTGCTGGCGCTTAGCACGGATAAAGCGGTCAATCCGGTCAACCTGTACGGCGCGACCAAACTGTGCGCCGAAAAGCTGGTAGTCCAAAGCAATTATTACGCCGGGGGCAGGGAAACTCGTTTTAGTTGTGTCCGCTACGGGAATGTCGTCGGCAGCCGTGGGAGTGTGGTACCAGTCTTCATCAAGCAGCGCCAGAACGGCCAGGTGACCATCACCGATGAGCGGATGACCCGGTTCTGGATTTCTCTGGAGCAAGGCGTGCGGTTTGTGATCCGCTGCACCGAGCAAATGTACGGCGGCGAGGTGTTTGTGCCTAAGATTCCTTCAATGAATATTATGGACCTGGCCAGAGCGGTTGCGCCGGACGTCGAGATCAAGATCACCGGAATTCGACCCGGAGAAAAGCTGCACGAGGTCCTGATTTCGGAAGATGAGGCGCGCACGACGGTGGACGCAGTTGATATGTTCGTCGTCCAACCGGCTGAGATGGCCTGGTTTGCCCGCGATTGGGAAAAAAACGGTAAACCGGTGCCGGACGGCTTTCGCTATGCCAGCAATACCAATGAAAAATGGCTCTCGATTGAGGATATTCGCAAGATCATCGCACCCATCGAAGCAGCGTATGAGCAGGGGACGCTGGGATGACTCGCATCCTGGTCACCGGCGCCAGCGGGCTGTTGGGCTTGAACCTGTGTATGGAATTATGTTCCAGTCACGAGGTGCTGGGCGTGGTCAACAGCCATGGTTTGGCAGGCGCGCCTTTTCAAGTGGTCGCCTTGGACTTGGTGAACCCGGAGGTATTGGATGAATGTTTGAAAAGCTTTCAGCCGGAAGTGATCCTGCATTGTGCCGCGCTGGCCAACCTGGATGCTTGTGAGGCCGATCCTGTGCTGGCACAACGCTTGAATGCAGAGCTTCCGGGTCAGATCGCGCGAATGTCTGCCCGGCGCGGGATCAAGTTGATCCATGTCTCCACCGACGCGGTCTTCGATGGAATTCGCGGAGGCTATCGGGAGGAGGACGCGGCCAACCCGATTGGCGTGTATTCGCGAACCAAATTGGAGGGTGAGCAAGCCGTCTGCCAGGCTGATCCAGGTGCGATCATCTCTCGGGTAAATCTTTTTGGCTGGTCTCTGAGCGGCAAACGCAGCCTTGCCGAATTTTTCTTTAACAATCTCTCAGCAGGCAAACAAGTCAACGGCTTCACAGATGTCTTTTTCTGCCCGCTGCTGGTCAATGACCTGGCGCATATCTTTTTGCGCATGGTTGAGCTGGATTTGCAGGGGTTGTATCACACCGTCAGCTCGACCTGTCTGAGCAAATACGAATTCGGCTGCCAGTTGGCGCGGGTGTTCGGCCTGGATGAAACCCTCATCCAACCCTGCTCGTGGCGTGAAGGCGGTTTGAAGGCTGCCCGTTCACCCAATCTCAGCCTGCAGAGTGATCTCCTGGCATGCGCGCTTGGTGAAAAACTGCCGGACGTGGAAAGCGGTCTGAAGCGTTTCCACCGCCTGTATCAGGAGGGTTTTCCAGGGCGGCTTCGCAGCATGGCAGGTTGAACCAGACCATCTTGTGAGAATAAAGGAAAATTTTATGGAAATCAAAATTGGTTTTCACAACATTGGAGAACAGCACCCAACTTATTTCATCGCCGATATCGCTGCCAACCATGATGGCGACCTGTCGCGCGCCAAACAATTGATCCGCCTGGCCAAGCAAGCCGGAGCGAATGCGGCGAAATTTCAGAATTTTCGTGCGCCTCAAATTGTTTCAGATTACGGTTTTCGTTCGCTGGGCGGACAGCAATCCCACCAGGCATCCTGGAAGAAATCGGTTTTCGAAGTGTACCAGGACGCCTCAGTGCCCTTCGAGTGGACCCACGACCTGAAAGCGGTGTGCGACGAGGAAGGCATCGATTATTTCTCTGCGCCGTACGATTTTACTGCGACCGATTTCCTGGTTCCGTATATGCCAGCCATCAAAATAGGCTCGGGCGAAGTGACCTGGCTGGAAGCAGTGGACTATATAGCCCGCAAGGGATTGCCGGTGCTGCTGGCAACGGGAGCGTCGGACATTGGAGAAGTGACCGCAGCGGTGCGCACGATCCTGGCGGTAAATCAGCAGTTGGTGCTGATGCAGTGCAATACCAATTACACCGCCAGCCAGGAAAACTTCAACCACGTTCATCTAAATGTATTGAAAACCTACCACGCTATGTGGCCTGACCTGATCCTGGGGTTGTCTGATCACACACCCGGTCATGCCGCTGTATTGGGCGCGGTGGCGCTGGGCGCGCGCGTGGTGGAGAAACATTTCACCGATGACAACAACCGCACCGGCCCCGATCATAAATTTGCCATGAACCCGCAGTCGTGGGCGGATATGGTGGAGAATACCCGCAAGCTGGAACGCGCATTGGGATCAGCGGATAAATTCGTGGCTGGAAACGAGCAGGATACGGTAATCCTACAACGGCGCTGCCTGCGCGCTGCGCGTGATGTTCGCAAAAGCGAGGTGTTCACGCGCGAGATGATCGATGTGCTGCGCCCCGCGCCAGCAGATGCGATCAAGCCCGATGAAATTTCCGGGGTGATCGGCACCCGCGCGTTGGTAGATATTCCGTTTGGCAAAGAACTGCGCTGGACCATGCTGGGAGAATAGCTCTTTTGCGCATTCTTTACTTCAGCCGGGATTACACCCCCCACGACCATCGGTTTCTGACTTCTCTGGCTGAGACAAGACACGAGGTCGGCTATTTGCGCCTGGAACGTTCGCATTACCAGGTCGAAGATCGTCCGTTACCGGAAAATATCCAGCACATCCTGTGGTTGGGGGGGCAGGAGCCGTTTGAATGGAAATTCATCCCCCGTATGTATTTGGATTTAAAACGCGTGATTGCTGAATTCAAACCGGATGTGATCCATGCCGGTCCGGTGCAGAGTGCAGCTTTTCTGGCATCATTGAGTGGATACCGACAGCAGCCGATGGATGCGGTGGGTAACTCGTTTTACCCTTCGGCGCAGCACCCTGATGGTGGGCGACTGCCGGGCGGTGAGGGAGAAAGCGGTCAGCCTGGGCTTTCCCGAAGAGCGCATCCTTTTATTTCCCTGGGGTGTGGATTTGGCACATTTTTGTCCGGGATCGGGAACTGAGCTGCGCGAGAGGACCGGATGGGGGCAGGCGTTTGTGTTGTTATCGTTGCGCTCGTGGGAGCCTTTGTACGGCGTGGACATGCTGGTACGCGCCTTTGCGCGCGCCTCGCACGAATTGGCGGACTTGCGCTTATTGCTGCTGGGCGGGGGATCACAGGCGGCATTGTTGCGCCAGATTGTGCTGCAGAACAATTTGATGGAGCGAGTCCATTTTGGCGGGCATGTTCACCAACAGAACCTGCCGTTATATTATCAGGCGGCCGATTTATACCTGAGCGCATCTCATTCGGACGGTTCGTCGGTTTCCCTGTTGGAAGCGCTGGCCTGCGGCAAGCCGGTTCTGGTGTCAGACATCCCTGGAAACCTGGAATGGGTCAAGGATGGCGAACAGGGTTGGCTGTTTTCCGACGGCAACGAGGATCAATTGGTGGAAGGGATCTTCAAAGCATACCACCAGCGGGAGAGCCTGCCCGAGATGGGGGTCAAGGCAAGGCGTTTGGCCGAGCAGCGCGCCAACTGGGCGGAGAACTTCAAGGTCTTGCTAGCCGCATACCAGCAAGCCAGGGAGCTTGCTCGATGAAGCCGAAAGTGGTTGCCATCATCCAGGGGCGCATGGCATCCAGCCGCCTGCCGGGAAAAGTGTTGCTGGACATCGGCGGGCAGCCGATGCTGGCGCATGTGGTGGAACGCGCCCGCCGCGCCAGCCAGGTGGATCAGGTGGTGATCGCCACCACCGTGGAAGCCTCTGATGATGCGATTGAGGTGTTCTGCAGGGCTAGAGGATATGCTGTCACCCGCGGCAGCCTGCATGATGTGTTGGATCGGTTTTACCAGGCCGCGCGATCCGCCCGGGCGGATGTGATCGTTCGCTTGACGGCGGATTGCCCGGTGATTGACCCGGGTCTAATTGATCTGACTGTGGCAGAATTTTTCCGCAGCGGCGCCGCTTTTGTGGCCAACCGACTGCCGCCGCCATTCACCCGCACCTATCCCATCGGACTGGATGTGGAGGTGTGCAGTTATCGCGCGCTGGAGCGGGCCTGGAATGAGGCAACTGAAAAACATGAACGCGAGCATGTCATGCCTTATTTGTATGATGTACCAGGGCGCTTCAAGGTTCTGAAATTGGATTATGAGCGCGACCTGGGCAGCCACCGGTGGACGGTGGATACGGCGGAGGATTTGGAATTGCTGCGGGAAATATTTAAGCGGCTGGAAGAAAAACCAAATTTCACCTGGTTGGATGTGCTGGCATTGTTTGAAGAAGATGCTGAATTGGCGCGCATTAATGCCGGGGTAAAACACAAGACTTATCTGGATGTGGATGAGCGGAGGGACAATCCATGACCGCTTTGACGATCTTTTCGGCGCCCAAACCATTCACCCATCCGCACATCGCCTTAATTCAACGCAACGCCATCCGTTCATGGAAGATGCTCGGTGAACGGGTGGAAGTGATCCTGATGGGTGAGGAAGAGGGCTTGGCGCAAGCCAGCCATGAGCTGGGCGTCCAGCATCTTCCACTGGTGAAACGGAATGCGCAAGGCACACCCTTGATCAGCGCGATGTTCGCGTTGGCGCGCACATCCACCGATAGCCCGTTGCTGGCTTGTGTCAATGCGGATATCCTGCTGCTGCCGGATTTTATTGATTGCGCGCTAAAGGCAGCCCAGCAAGCCCCGCATTTTTTACTCGTCGGGCAGCGTTGGGATCTGGAAGTGACCGAGCCGGTGGATTTCTCTGTGGGATGGGAGAGTCGCCTGATGATGCAGATAAGCTCCAGCGGCAGATTGCATCCACCAGCGGGGAGCGATTATTTTATCTTTCCGAGGTCTTGCTACACGGAAATCCCGGATTTTGCCATCGGGAGGGCGGGCTGGGATAACTGGATGATTTACGAGGCGCGCCAACGCGGCTGGCCGGTGGTGGATGCGACCGGAGCGATCCACATCATTCATCAGAATCACGATTACAGTCATCTGCCCGGCGGGCAGCCGCATTATCGCCTTCCGGAAACCTTTGAGAACACGCGTCTGGCCGGCGGAAAACGGCATATTTTTCATTTGATCGACTGCGATAGACGCATGGAAGATGGGCGCATCCAGCCCTCACAGATCGAGTGGAAGAAATTCTGGCGGGAGGTGGAAATTTTCCCCCTGGTGAAATTGCACTCAGAGTGGTTGGGACAGCTGTTCTATGCCGTTTTTCACCCGATCAAAGCCTACCGGGAATTTCGCGCGTGGATGAAGAAGAAATCCGCTGCGCAGGCGAAGGAGTGAGTCGATGCGAGTCGGTCAAAATCCTGCAAAATACGCCAAAGAAGTTGCCAAACCCGCCCGGATCACTGTGGCGGTGTTGAATTACATCCCCTTCCTGAGCGGTTTCTATGCTGAGATGCTGGATGTTCTGAAAACCTGCCTGGGCAGCATCTGGCAGAACACCGAGCAGCCCTATGACCTGCTCGTGTTCGATAACGCCAGTTGTGAAGAGGTGCGCCAATATCTGCTGGATGAGCACCAGGCTGGGAAAATCCATTATCTGATGCTTTCCGAAAAAAACCTGGGCAAGGGTGGAGCCTGGAACATGATCCTGGCCGGGGCGCCCGGTGAGTTGATTGCATACACGGATAACGATTGTTATTTTTATCCTGGTTGGCTGAGCCGCTCCCTTCAATTGTTGGAGACCTACCCGAGGGTGGGCATGGTCACGGCGCGGCCTTTCCGCACCAACCCGGATTTCTACAGCGCGGGAGTTGCCTGGGGCGAAGCCAACCCCGAGGTGCGAGTGGAGCGCGGACACATGATCCCCTTTGAGGTTTTTCGGGAGTTTGACCTCAGCCTGGGTCAAAGCGAGCAGGAAATCCGGCAGCATTACGACACATCTGAAGATGTTCGTCTGACCTATCAGGGCATGCCGGCCATTCTGGGCGCGTCGCACTGGCAGTTCCTGTCCCGCAAGGAGGTTCTGGCGGAGTTTCTGCCGTTCAGCATGGAACGCCCGATGGGACAGGTAAAGCAACTGGATCAGCAGATGAACGCAGCCGGTTACCTGCGGCTGATGCCGGTGGACGCCCTGGCGATGAATATGAGCAACACGCTGCGCAACATGACCGGCATGACTTCGGTCACCGCAGCGCGCAAACGAACCGCTAAAAACAATTTTCTGCTGGATTTCCCCCCCATAAAAAAAGCGCTTCTGGGATTTTACGATGCAGTCTTTCGCTGGTATTATGACCGCTAGCTTCGGATCGAGGAGAACGCATTGAAACGAGTAATCATCAGCGCTGATCACGGACTGGCTATCGTTTATTTCTTGCAAAGCGATGTCATCGCAACCCTGCTCGGAAACGGGGTTGAAGTTGTGGTGTTGACTGACGATGGGATCAAAGACCAAATCGCCAAACGCTTCAAAATGGACGGTCTGGTGGTCGAGGGTTTGCGTTTCAAGCGCATTCATGAATACAATGACACGGTCTCGCCAAGCATGCAATTCTGGCTGGCATTTCTGCGCCGGGCAGGCGGGTCAAGGCGGATCAACACCGAGGCGCAGGATAGCTACATCAAGCAGGTGGATTTTGAGGCGCAGGGGCGGCGGAAATTGATCCTGCCGGTGATGAAGGCGGTCGTGTGGGCCATGCGCAGGTCGCGCTGGATGAGACGACAGGTGTACCAGCAACAAATGCGGTACAGCCCCGACATTTACAGGGATTTGTTGGATCAATACCCGCCTGATCTGGTGGTGGCCAGCACGCCCGGCTGGCGCAATGATCGATACCTTTTACGTCAGGCGTCCAAACGAGGCGTGCAGACGGCTGCCGCGGTGGTTGGATGGGATAACCCTTCCAGCTATGCCATCCCCGGCGCGCCGGTGAACTGGATCACCTGCTGGTCGCAAATTCAAAAAGATGAGCTGGTGCTGGGCTCGGACTGGGATGCGCAGCGGGTGCACATCGGCGGGATTCCTTCCTACGACGGCTATTTTCGCCGCCAATGGCAGATGCCGCGCGAGGAGTATTTTCGGCTGCATCATCTTGAGCCTCAGCGCAAATTGATTTCTTTTGCTTGCAGCTTTGTCAGCTTTTCGCCCAATTTTCAAGATATAGAACCAATCGCGCGCATGGTGGCTGAGGATCAGCTCGCTTATCCGTCTCAGCTGCTCATCCGGCTGCATCCCAATCATTTCTGGAACGAACCACTCTTCCAAGGTGAAGCGGAGCGCATCCGCCAGCTGGCGCGCGAACTGCCCCACGTGCATGTGGTGGAGCCGGTTCCGCTGGGCGGAGAATTGGGGTATTATTCCGGCGAGGATATGCCCGAGAAGACCTCAATGATGGCCCATTCGGATGTGTTCGTGACGGTGTACTCGACGATGGTGGTGGAAACAGCCATCCACGACTGCCCGATTGTCAGCGCCTGCCTGGACATGCCGGGCGGGTGGGGGCAGAAGAATAAGTTTTCACTGCCCCTCTCCGAGATCGGCGAATGGCCCACACATCAGCGTTTTCGCCAGTCCGGAGCCGGGCGGGTGGCCTTGGATGCGCGGCAGCTAAAACAAGAGATCAACCGCTATCTCCAACACCCCGAGGCAGACCGGGAAGCTCGCCGCCAATTTGTTGAGCGTGAGGTGGGTTTCACCGACGGCAGCGCAGGACGCATGACAGGCGAATTTCTGTTAAGTCTGATGGATCAAGCATAATTCAAAAAGTGCGTCGGGAGAATTTGAGATGAAATTTCTGATTGCAGGATTTGGCTCGGTGGGGCGCAGACATATGCGCAACCTGATCGCTCTGGGTGAAAAAGACATCCTCCTCTACCGGTCCGGTAAAAGCACGCTACCGCTGGATGAGCTGGATGGACACCCGGTGGAGACCGATTTACAACGCGCGCTGGCGCACAAACCCGATGCGGTGATTGTGGCCAACCCAAGCGCATATCACCTGGATGTTGCCATTCCGGCGGCACAGGCAGGCTGTCACATTTTCATGGAAAAGCCGGTGACGCATAATCTGAACCGGATTATTGAGTTCCAAACCGCGCTGCAGCAGGGCGGCGGCAAGGTTTTGGTTGGGTTCCAATTTCGGTTTCACCCATGTTTTGGTTGGATCAAAGAGCAGATAGAGCGCGGCGAAATTGGTCAGCCCCTATCCGCCCGCGCTCACTACGGCGATTACCTGCCCAACTGGCATCCCTGGGAAGATTATCATGCCAGTTATGCGGTTCGCGAGGAGATGGGCGGCGGGGCTGTGCTCACCTTGTGCCACCCGGTGGATTATCTGCGCTGGCTGCTGGGCGATGTGAAGGCGGTGTGGGCATTTACCGGCACCATTGGCAGCCTTGGGATCGAGGTGGAGGATTGTGCCGAGATCGGATTGCAATTTATCAGCGGAGCGATGGGCAGCGCTCATTTGGATTATTTTCAACGACCGCCCAGCTACCGCTTTGAAATCATCGGCAGCCAGGGAACGGTGATGTGGGACGCGGTGGACCAAACGGCGCGCCTTTACCGGGCTACACAGGCTGACTGGGAAACGTACCCCGCGCCGGATGGGTTCGACCGCAATGATATGTTTCTTGCGGAAATGCGCCACTTTTTGAATGTGGCGCGCGGGATAGAGCAGCCGTCCTGTACACTGCAGGACGGTGTTCAGGTATTGAAACTGGCGCTGGCAGCAAAAGAGTCTGCCAAGACTGGAAAAGTTATCACATTATAGGAGCAATGATGGGCGGCAACATTCTGGATAAATTTCGGTTGGATGGTCAGACTGCGGTCGTTACGGGAGGCGCGGGGCTGCTGGGACGGCAGTTCTGCAAGACTCTGGCGCAAGCTGGCGCGAGCGTGGTGGCGGCTGATCTTAACCTTGACCTGTCTGAAAAGGTGGCGGATGAATTGAAGGCTGAAGGCTATCCGGCGCTGGGTGTGGCTGTGGATGTCACCCAACCGGACTCCGCGCGCGCGATGGCGGATGCGGCGGTGAACGCTTTTGGGCGGTTGGATATTCTGGTGTGCAGCGCAGCGATGGATCCAAAATTCGACCCCCAGCACCAATCTGCCCAGTCGCGCAACGCCTTTGAGGATTACCCGCTGGCCTCCTGGCAGCAGGCGCTGGATGTCAACCTGACCGGCATGTTTCTCAGCGCGCAAGCGGCGGTCAAGCCGATGCTGGCGCAAGATCACGGTGTGATCATCACCATTTGCTCGACCTACGGCCTGGCAGGGCCGGATCAACGCATCTATGAGCGCCCTGGTCAGCCCAGGCAATTCAAGCCAGTGTTCTATTCGGTGACCAAAGCCGGCGTGCTGGGTTTGACCCGCTATCTGGCGACATATTATGCCGGAAAGAACATCCGGGTGAATGCCCTGACGCCGGGGGGGGTGTACAACAATCATGACGACCATTTTGTGCAAAATTATTCCTACCGCACCGTGATGGGGCGCATGGCACAACCGGATGAGATGAACGGCGGTTTGCTCTTTTTGGCTTCGGGTGCTTCTTCTTACATGACCGGCGCCAACCTGGTGGTGGATGGAGGTTGGACGGCATGGTGACAGCCCCGGAAGTTCTGGCGGTCATCCCGGCGCGCGGCGGCTCAAAGGGTATTCCCGGCAAGAATATTCGCCTATTTGCCGGGCATCCGCTCATCGTTTACAGCATTGCCGCCGGTCTGCAAGCGCGGACGGTCACCCGCGTGATCGTTTCCACCGATGCGGAGGAGATTGCAGCCGTCGCCAGGCAGGCCGGCGCCGAGGTGCCCTTCATGCGTCCGGCGGAATATGCCCAGGATAATACGTTGGATTTGCCGGTATTTACACACGCTCTGCGATGGCTGGCGGAACATGAGGGTTATCATCCAGATGTGGTGGTTCAGTTGCGGCCCACCTCGCCCATTCGGCCATTGACCCTGGTAGATGACGCCGTTAATCTGCTGCTGGCACATCCTGAGGCTGATTCGGTGCGCGGCCTGGTGCCTTCGGGGCAAAATCCGTTCAAGATGTGGCGGATTGACCCTCAAAGCGGGATTATGAAACCGTTGTTGGAGGTGGAAGGAGTGGCGGAACCATACAATTCCCCCCGCCAGGTTCTTCCGGCAACTTACTGGCAAACCGGACACATCGATGCCATTCGTCCAAGAGCGATCCTGGACAAGGCATCCATGAGCGGGGATGTCATTCTACCGCTGATGATTGATCCGCGCTATACGGTGGACATCGACCAGCCTTCGGATTGGCCCAAATACGAGCGCCTGGTCTATTCGGGCGAGCTGGAAATGGTGTACCCAGGCCAGCGCAAACGACCCCTGCCAGAACGGATTGACCTGATCGTGATGGATTTTGACGGCGTTTTGACCGATAACCGTGTGTGGGTGGATGAGCAAGGGCACGAGCAGGTGGCTGCCAACCGCTCCGACAGCTTGGGCATCCACCTGCTGCGCCAGCGCGGCGTTCAGTTTGCAGTCATTTCAATGGAATCCAATCCGGTGGTCACCGCCCGCTGCCAAAAGTTGAAAATCCCGGTGATGCAGGGCATTCACGATAAGGCGACCACTTTGAAAAATTATCTGAGCGAATTGGGTATTGATCCAGCCCACACGCTGTTTGTGGGGAATGATGTACAGGATTTGCCCTGTTTTCCCATAGTCGGCTGCGGGGTGGCGCCTGTAGACGCAGAGCCGGCTGTGCTGCAGCGCGCTGACCTGACCCTGTTGCGGCGAGGCGGGCACGGAGCGGTGAGGGAATTGTGTGATATGATTTTAGCCCGGATGGACGGAAAATAAGGAGAATTCATGGCGCGAGAAGTGAAACTTGGAAATCGGATGGTGGGGGACGGTCACCCGGCCTACGTTGTGGCTGAAATTGGCATCAACCATAATGGAGATGTGGAAATTGCCAAACAGCTCATCCGGCTGGCCAGACACGCCGGGGTGGATGCGGTGAAATTCCAGAAACGCACGCCCGAGTTATGCGTCCCGCCGGAGCAGCGCGGGCAAATGCGCGAGACTCCATGGG
This sequence comes from uncultured Anaerolineaceae bacterium, assembly GCA_964496705.1. Lineage (GTDB taxonomy): Bacteria > Chloroflexota > Anaerolineae > Anaerolineales > Anaerolineaceae > CAZCBJ01. Next base: position 13,980 of record CAZCBJ010000020.1, read on the forward strand.
GATATATCACCTATCTGGATTACCGATACAAGGTTGAATTTTCCACTACGCAATATGCGGAAATAGATCAATGCTGCCGAGAGGTGGGCATTGACTGGTTTGCATCGGTTTGGGATGAGCCCTCGGTGGAATTCATGGAGCTATTTGCTCCAATCTGTTACAAAATCCCCTCAGCCTCTTTGACCGATCATGGCCTCTTGCGCCATTTGCGCAACACCGGCCGCCCATTGATCCTTTCCACTGGCATGTCCACCTTGCAGCAAATCAAGGAAGCAGTGGCTGTGCTGGGTGAGGAGAACCTGATCATCACGCATGCCACCAGCACTTATCCCTGCGACCCGCAGGAGTTGAACCTGCGCATGATTGAAACCCTGCGCGAAGCCTTCCGCTGCCCGATCGGGTATTCAGGTCACGAGGTTGGCCTGGTGCCGTCAGCGGTGGCAGTGGCGCTGGGGGCGTGTATGGTGGAACGCCACATCACCCTCGACCGGGCGATGTGGGGCAGCGATCAGGCAGCTTCGGTGGAGGCGCAGGGCTTTGAGCGCCTGGTCAAGTACATCCGAGTCACAGAAGAAGCGCTGGGTGACGGCGTCAAGCGCGTTTATGAGAGCGAAATGTCCTCGCTGCGTAAATTGCGCCGCGTACAAAACCAGTAGGCAGGGTTCTATTTGTGGCAGAACTGATTGAGCGCGCACAACGCCGGCTGAAGCGGTACTGGATTCACCGTCAGAATAACCGCCAGGTGGAGGCGCTGGCACAGTGGGTTGCCGACCAGTCGCCGGCAGCAGTGGGACGTCCGGTGGTGTTTTTCAATGCCTCCACGCGCTTGAGCGGGATGAGCCTCAACGCAGCGTATGCCTTGATTTCAAGTTGGGCGGTGAGGCTATCCGGGCACAAGGTGGTGCATTTTGTTTGTGACCGAGGACTGAGCCGCTGCGTGCTGGGCACCAACCGCGCTGACTCGCACCAGTTGCCACCCTGCCGGGAGTGCACGCGGCAGTCGGATGTGTTTTATAGCGCTGCGCCGGTCTGGCGGATGCGTTATACGCCCAATCCGGCGGTGGACGAGGTGCTCAATGGGCTTGGACTTACCGAGATGGCCTCGATTGAGCTGGATGGCATCCCGCTGGGTGAGTTGGTTCTGCCGTCAGTCCGCTGGGTGCTGCGCCGCTATCATCTGCTGGACGATGAGCCAACTCGTTTCCTGTTTCGCCAATTCCTGGCATCTGCCTGGGGGGTCGTGCAGGAATTCAACCGCCTGTGCGAGGTTGAAAATCCCCATGCGCTGGTGATTTTCAACGGGATATCTTACCCTGAAGCGGCTGCGCGCTGGGCGGCTCAACAGCACGGGATGCGTGTCGTCACCCATGAGGTCTGCCACCAGCCTTTGAGTGCATTTTTTTACGAAGGGGATGCGACGGCATATCCAATTCATGTTCCGGAAGCGTTTGAGCTCAGCGAGGAGCAAAACAAACGATTGGACTCTTACCTGGAGCAGCGCTTTCAAGGGAAATTTAGCATGGCGGGTATCCGATTTTGGCCGGAAATGCGCAGCCTCAGCCCGGAATTCCAGACGCTGGCAGCCGGGTTCAGGCAGGTGGTTCCCGTGTTCACCAACGTCATCTTTGACACCAGTCAATCCCATTCCAATGTGATCTTTGAGCATATGTTCGATTGGCTGGAGCATATCCTGCCGGTCATGCGCAACCACCCGGACACGCTGTTTGTGATCCGCGCGCATCCAGATGAAACCCGCGCGGGGAAAGAAAGCCAGGAGAGCGTGGCAGAGTGGGTGAAGCAGTCCAGCGCCGGCGACCTTCCGAATATTTATTTCGTCCCTTCACAGGAATATTTCAGTTCCTATGAATTGATACAACGCGCCAAATTTGTCATGCTGTATAACTCCACCATCGGACTGGAAGCTGTTTTATTGGGTGCGGCGGTATTAGCGGCAGGGCGGGCGCGTTTCACCCAGCTTCCGATGGTTTTTTTCCCAGGATCAAAACAGGAATATCATACATTGCTGGAGCAATTTCTGGCAGCCGATCCGATTCAGATTCCTGCGGAATTTCAACGCAACGCGCGGCGTTTCTTGTACATCAATCTTTTCCGTGCCTGCCTTCGCTTTGATAGCTTCATCGAACCGGACGAGGTCTGGGCGGGTTACGTCCGCCTCAAAGGCTTTGATCCCACGCTGTTGAAACCTGAACACACACCCGTTTTACGGGTAATTGTGAATGGCATCCTCTCGAGGGAGCCTTTCCTGATGCCGAAGGAGGAAGGATGAAATTTGACCGCGTGGTTGCCCTGGTGCCGATGCGCCATCAATCGGTGCGCGTACCCGGGAAGAATTATCGAATGCTGGCCGGTAAACCGCTTTACCAGCATATTCTCGATTCGCTGCTGACCTGTGAGAAGATCAACCGGGTGGTGGTGGACACGGACAGCCCAACCGTCATCGAAGGTCTTCAGCAACAATATCCTCAAGTGCAGGTGTTGCTGCGCCCCGAGCACTTGCGGGCGGATACGATCCCGATGAACGAGGTGTTGTTGTATGATACCGCACAGGTGTCAGCCGATTTATATCTGCAGACGCATTCCACCAATCCGTTGATGCGCTCGCTAACCTTTGCGGCTGCCATCCAGGTACTGGAAGATCAATATCCCGCCTACGATTCGCTCTTTTCTGTGACGCGCATGCACAAACGCCTGTGGGACGGGTTGGCCAGACCCATCAATCACAACCCGGCCATCTTGCTGCGCACCCAGGATCTGCCGCCAGTTTATGAAGAGAATTCGTGTCTTTACCTGTTCACACGCCAGACTCTTGAAATGCGGCGCAATCGTCTGGGTGAGCGGCCTTTTTTATTTGAAATAGATGCTGCGGAGGCGTGGGATATTGACGAGGAAATTGATTTTTCGATCGTTGACCTGTTGCTGAGTCAGCAGAAAAAGCCACTATCTTAACTCCAAAACGAGGTGCCTGTATGCCAACTGTGTTGATGTCCGCCCCTTATGTCATGCCGCTGATGAATCGTTTTGGGAAGGTTTTTGCGCACTATGGGATTAATCTGATTCTTGCCGAAGTCAGCGAACGCATGGAAGAAGACCAAATTCTGCAGTACGCCGGGAATTTCGACGGCGCTATTTGCGGTGACGACCGCTATACCCGGCGCGTGTTGGAAGCGTGTGCCCCGCGCCTGAGGGTCATATCGAAATGGGGCACCGGAATTGATTCGATTGACAAGGAAACAGCCGTGCGATTGGGTATTCAAGTGCGCAACACCCCCAATGCCTTCACCCTACCGGTGGCTGACACCGTGATGGGCTACATATTAGCCTTCGCCCGCCGCCAACCCTGGATGGACCGCGACATGAAGCGCGGAACCTGGGACAAGATCCCCGGACGCTCGTTGAGCGAATGCACGCTGGGTGTGGTGGGCGTGGGCAACATCGGCAAGGCGGTGCTGCGGCGGGCGCGCGGTTTTGGGATGAGATTGCTGGGCAATGATGTCGTCTCCATTGCGCCCGATTTCCTGGTGGAAAACGGTGTGGAGATGCTGCCTCTGCCTGAGTTGTTAGCGCGCGCTGATTTTGTCAGTTTAAACACAGATCTCAATCCCACCAGCCGCCACCTGATGAACGCCGAAAGGCTGCGAATGATGAAAACCAGCGCGGTGTTGATTAACACCTCGCGAGGTCCGGTGGTGGATGAGGCAGACCTGGTCGGCGCGCTGCAGAACGGTGTGATTGCTGGGGCAGCACTGGATGTGTTCGAGTTTGAACCGCTGCCTGCCGATTCACCGTTCAAGCAAATGGATAACGTCATGCTGGCGCCGCACAACGCCAATTCTAGCCCGGCTGCGTGGGAGCGAGTCCATCGCAATACGTTGCGCAACCTGCTGGATGGTTTGAACATCCCGCATGACGATTTCGACGATTTGAAATTCTGACCGTGTAGCGGATTAAACATGCGCGTGGGGCAGTTTTTTGAAGCGGTTGGCTGGCGGTTGCTGGTGGTCTTGCTGCCTATCACCAGCCTGCCGCTGGTGGCGCGGTTCACCGGCAGCAGCGTCGCTCCGCCGGCGGTGGTCGTCCTCCTGCTTTTTGTGCTCCTCTGGCTGATCCCCCACCTGCTGCGCAGAGGGCAGATCCCGCGCCAGAACCTGCCGTTATTCGCTTTTGGCGGCGCGGCGTTGATTTCCTGTGTTGCGGCATTTTTCATCCCCTTCCCGCCGTTCAAAGAAGCCAGCCTTTGGCGAAATGAGCTGGAAGGACTGGTAACCCTGGCGGTGGGAATCTGCTTCGCCCTGTTGGTTTCCACCTGGGTGCGCAACGAGCGGCGGATAGCCCTCACCCTGCGCTGGATCAACTGGAGCGGGCTGGCTATTCTGTTGATGGCAGCCGTTGAAATCATCACCTGGTATCTCAATCAGCGGTATCCAGCCTGGTTGTACGCCATCCACGACGCTTTGTCTGTAGGGCCACTTTACAAGCAGCGCCCGACTGCCTTCAGCATGGAGCCTTCCTGGCTAGCCAACCAGTTGAACATGCTTTATCTGCCCATCTGGCTGGCGGCGGTCACCTGCCGCCGGTCCGCACACCGCTGGGCGATCCGGGGATTTGGGTTGGAAAGCCTCCTGTTGGCTGGCGGGATGGTCGTCCTGTTTTTTTCGCTCTCGCGCGTTGGGTTGCTGGCATTCATGTTGATGGCAGCTTACCTGATCCTGCGCTTGAATTTCCGTTTGCTGGCCTGGCTGGGAAAACGGGTGGCCGGGCGCAGTCGAACCTGGGCCAGCCATCGCAGGCTGTTGATCGGGTTGATGACCGTCATTTTGTTGACGGGATATGTTGCGGCGGGTCTGGGAATCGGGTATGGTCTGAGCAGGCTGGATCCGCGGATGAAGGATCTGTTCAATTTCTCTCTAAAGGTTGATGATCCATTTCTGCATTACGCCAGGCAGTTGACCTTTGCTTCGCGGGTGGTGTACTGGCAGGCAGGTTGGGAGGTGTTTAATCGCTATCCCATTCTGGGTACCGGACTGGGTAATGCTGGCTTCTTCTTCCAGCAGACCATGCCGGGTTTCGGCTGGGGACTGGTGGAGGTGCGCAAATTGATGTACCGCACACCCGGATTACCCAATATCAAGAATCTGTGGGTGCGCATTCTTGCGGAAACCGGATTGATCGGATTTGTTTTGTTTGCGACCTGGCTGGTGGCCAACTGGTTTTCATCAGATTTTATTGAGAAGGCTGCCAACCCTTCCGGTCTTTTACCGGTTGTCGGGCTGGCGGGTAAATTTTCATTAGTTGCATTGGTATTTGAGGGGTTTTCGGTTGATTCCTTTGCGCTGCCCTACTTATGGTTTATGATGGGCCTCGTGGCGGCTGCAGCGGTCATGGTCTATCCATCGCACCAAGAGACAGAAAAGGGTTGATGATGCTGGCAAAACGAATCCCAACGGTGTTGTTTTGGGCCTTACTGGCAGTTTATATCTTCTATATGGGTGTCTTCATCCGCCAGACATTGATCGAGGTGGACGGCAAGCCGTATGCTGTTTTATTCGATGATGCGATGATCTCGATGCAATATGCGCGCAACGTCGCGCAAGGCGCAGGGGCGGTGTTCAATGCGGGCGGAGAGCGGGTGGAGGGGTATTCCAATCCATTGTGGGTGGGATTCATGGCGTTGTTCCACCTGCTGCCCATCTCGCCGAACTGGATGGGGCTGCCGGTTCAAATCAGCGGGGCTGTGTTCCTGCTCCTCAATTTGATTTTTATCCGCAGAATCGCGGCTTATCTCGTTCAAAACGGACAAAAGACTGACCGCTGGAGCTGGCTGGTGGTTGTATGGGCGCTGGTCTTGACCGCGTTCTATTACCCGCTCAATCAGTGGAGCCTGCTGGGGTTGGAGGTTTCGGTCTTGACGCTGGCGGTAAGCGCAGTGGTCTGGCTGGTGTTGAGGGGATTTCAAAGCGGAAAGTTCTCCATCGGGGTATATGTCCTGCTTGGGTTGTGCACATTGGTGCGGATCGACATGTTCGGGCTGGGGTTGGCGACCTGTGCGTATCTGGCGCTGTTTGACCCAGGCAACCGGCGCAAGCATCTGACTTGGGGTCTTGGGGTTCTGCTGGCGTTCATGGCTGGACAGACCTTACTGCGCTACTGGTACTATGGTGAATGGCTGCCCAATACGTATTATCTCAAGATGACCGGGGCTTCAATGTTGATGCGCATCCAGCGCGGCCTTTACGTGTTTGTAAAATATGCCTGGAATCTCAGCCTGCCGCTGGTGATGGTGCCGTTTTTGCTGCTGGCTTTCCGGCGGGATCGGGCGGTTGGCTACCTATACCTGGCGCTGGCTGTTCAGATCGCGTACAGCGTTTACGTGGGCGGGGATGCCTGGGAGCACCGTGGAGGCGCCAACCGCTTTATCGTCATCGTGATGCCATTGTTCATGATCTTATTTGTGTTGGCGGTTGAGTGGCTGCGTCGGGCAGTGATGAAACAAGTCGCACGCTTGGATCGGAGGGAGAAATGGCGGGAGTGGATATCGCAGGCGGTTGTCGGCGGGTTCATGCTGTTGGCCTGGTTGAATTTCAATGCTGTATTGGACACCGACTCGTTGGATTTTGCTCTCTTGCACAAGCCGAGCATCTATGTCATCGGTCAGGAGAAAATCTTGCGCATCGCGCTTTTCGTGCGCGAGGTCACCACCCCGGACGCCAGTGTCCTGGCCATCGCTGCCGGCGGCGTGCCGTATTTTTCCGAGCGCACCACCTTTGATCTTCTGGGCAAGAGTGATACTTACATCGCGCGGCTGCCCATGCACTTGAACCTTGAGGAAGGTCTGGTCTTCGGTTTTCGACCCGGCCATAACAAATGGGATTACGCTCATTCGATTGGCGAATTGAAGCCCGATATCATCCCCGAAGTCTGGCAGGGCAGCCTGGAGGAAGCACTGCCTTATTTGAAAGACTACACAATCATCCAAATGGAAGAATTCAAACGCTGGCTGCCGGATGGGATCATGTACGTGCGCACTGGATCGCCAAACATCCGCTGGGATGTGATCCAATCCTACATCCTGATGCAGCCCTAGGAGAAATTAACCGCATGTCTGAAAGCATCCGAACCATGTTGATTACTGGCGCAGCCGGAGGAATCGGCCGGGCCACAGTGAAATTATTCGCTCAGGCTGGGTGGCGGGTGGTGGGTGTGGACCGCGCGGAGTTTGGCGAGCCATTTCCGGAGACAGGGTTGTATATTCTGGCGGATATCTCTGAACCCGGCGACCTGGAATATATTTATCGTCACGCGCGCGATTTCAGTCCCACCCTGGGGGCAGTGGTGCATAACGCGGCAGTGCAAATTGCCAAGCCGCTGGTGGAAACCAGCGTGGAAGAATGGGATATGGTGATGGCCAACAATTTGCGCGCGGTGTTTCTGGGAGCCAAGCTGGCCTATCCGCTGCTTAAGGCGGCGGGCGGCGGAGCCATTGTCAATGTGTCATCTGTTCACGCTGTGCAGACTTCGTCCAACATTGCCGCTTACGCGGCGAGCAAAGGTGGAATGCTGGCGTTGACCCGCGCCCTGGCGATTGAGTTTGCCCCGGAAAACATCCGCGTTAACGCCATCCTGCCGGGCGCGGTGGACACGCCGATGCTTCGCGCCGGATTGCAGCGCGGGCATCTCAGCGGCGGCAGTGTGGTTGACCGGCTGGATAATCTGGCGCGCCGCACTGTCATGGGACGGGTGGGCAAACCGGAGGAGATTGCCCAGGCAATTTACTTCCTGGCCGATTCAAACCAGTCCTCCTTTATGACCGGCCAGGCGCTGATCGTGGACGGCGGTGCAACTGCGCGGCTGAGCACCGAATAGGAAAACCCGGATGGCAACCATTAAAGAATTTATTAAAAACAACATGCCCGTCTTCGCCTTTAACCTGCTGCGCGAATCAAAGGACGCCCTGCAGCGCTTGCCGGAATTGCCACAAGCGGCTTTTCATCCCTGGCGGTTGGATACCATGCGCAGGTTGCGCGCGCTCAAAGATATCCACCGCGGGCAGCGTTGTTTCATCATCGGCAATGGTCCGAGCTTGAAGCAGACCAACCTTTCGCTGCTAAAAGATGAATTTACCATCGGGATGAACCGTTTTTTCCTGGCTTTTGCTGATCTGGGCTTCAAAACCAGCTACTACCTGTCGGTCAATGACCTGGTGATTGAGCAGTCGGTGGCTGATATTCAGGCGCTGGAAATGCCCAGGTTTGTCTCCTGGCGGGCGCGCAGATGGCTGAAGCCTGCCAGCGATCTGTATTTTTTGCACACCACCTATACCGGTCCGAAATTTTCCGGCAAAGACATGACCAGGCGCATCTGGGAAGGCGCGACAGTCACTTATACTGCTTTGCAACTGGCTTATTATCTGGGCTTCCATCAGGTGATTCTGATCGGCGTGGATCACAATTTTGCCACACAGGGCAAGCCGAACACCACCGTTGTATCACAGGGGGATGACCCCAACCATTTTCACCCGGGATATTTCGGTCAGGGATTTCGCTGGCAACTGCCCGACCTGGAGACCTCTGAGCGGTCTTATGCCATGGCGCGCAGCGCGTATGAAGCAGACGGACGCGAGGTGTTGGATGCCACGGTGGGTGGGAAGTTGCAGGTTTTCAGGAAGGTTGCTTACGACTCTCTCTTTTCGGGAGAGATTATCCGCTGATGAACCAGGCGCCCCTCTTTTCGATTGTCATGCCGTCTTTCAACCAGGCCCAGTACCTGGAACAAGCCATCGATTCGGTGCTCAGCCAGGATTATCCGCGGATTGAATTTTTTATTCTGGACGGAGGTTCGAAGGACCGCAGTGTGGAGATCATCAAGAAATATGAGTCCCATCTCGCCGGATGGGTTTCCGAAAAAGACAACGGACAGGCGGATGCCGTCAACAAGGGTTTCGCTCGCTCAACAGGGGATTACCTGGGCTGGTTGAATTCCGACGATCTCTTTGAGCCGGGAGCCCTTACAACTGCGGCGCAGGCATTGGAGCAACATACGCAAGTGGGCCTGGTGTATGGGGATGTGCGCTCGATAGATTCGGATGGGCACACCTTCAATGTGATGCGTTTTGGCAATTGGGGGCTGGAAGAGCTGATGTGTTTCAAGGTGATCGGACAGCCTGGCGCATTCTTGCGCCGCTCGGTGCAACAGCGCGCCGGTTTTCTGGACGCGAGCTATCACTATCTTCTGGATCATCATTACTGGCTGCTGATTGCCCAACAGGCGCCGATCCTGTATATCCCAAAAATCCTGGCTGCAGCGCGCTATCATCCGCAGGCGAAAAATATGTCCATGCATGCACATTACATTGAAGATGCCAGGCGCGTGGCGGCATGGATGGAAAATGAGCCGAGGTTGGCAGATGTGTATCAGCGTCTTCGTCCGCGCATCTGGGCAGGCGCTTATCGCCTGGGAGCACATTATCTGTTGGACGGGAACATGCCCAAAGAGGCGCTCAAGCTCTACTGGCAATGCCTGCGCCTGCATCCCCCCACCGCGCTGGGCGTGGCGCACCGCATGGTCTATGCGGTTCTCGCTTTGATGGGATTGGGGAAATTAAAATCCATCTACCTGAAAGCCAAACGCAGCCGGTATGGCTATCGCCAATAAGCACAGCCTTAATGTGAATGGGAATATGGGCACATGACCTTTCACAGCCCAATGTTCCTGTTTATCTTTTTACCGCTTTTCATTCTAATTTACTGGTTGTGCGGGAAGAAATTGCGCAATGCCTGGTTGATGTTCGCCAGCCTTTTTTTCTATCTATGGGGCGAACCGTTGTATTTTCCAGTACTGGTGATTTCTATCTTTGTCAATCATTGGTTGGCTGGTAGGATTGCCGGACGGCTGGCCTTGCAGACTTCCCACCGCACCTGGCTGGTGCTGGGGTTAGCCTTTAACCTGGGATTGCTGATCGGGTTTAAACTCACTTACACCTACTGGCAGCCTGTGGTGGATGCCCTGATCCGCCAGAATTTTGATCTTCCGTTTGCGAGTTGGCGGGATTATCTGCAAAAATTGATCCGCTTTCCGCTGGGGATGTCATTCTACACCTTTGGGATGGTCTCCTACCTGTTGGATGTGGCCAGCCGGCGCATCCAGCCTGAACCCAGCCTATCCCGACTGGCCGTCTATGTGTTGATGTTCCCAAAAGTGTTAGCCGGTCCAATCACCACTTATCGAGAACTGGGCGGTCAGTTGAAAGAGCGGTTTTTTACATCGGCGGGAATGGCCGGGGGGATGCGGCGGTTTATCACCGGGTTGTCCAAAAAGGTGTTAATTGCCGACCAGATGGGAATGCTGTTGGATCGGGGCGTGATGGAACTGCCGCCCGGGCAACTAGGCAGCGCGGTTGCGTGGTTGCTGCTGGTGGCTTATGCGCTGCAGATTTACTTCGATTTTTCTGGTTACACCGATATGGCGCTGGGCGTTGGTCAGATGTTGGGTTTTCGTTTACCGGAAAACTTCAACCTGCCGTATACGGCACGAAGTGTCAGTGATTTCTGGCGGCGATGGCATATCACCCTGTCAGGCTGGTTTCGGGATTACCTTTTTTACCCGCTCGAGCGCAGCCGTGCGGTCGGGCGAGGCTTGCCCCAGGCGGCGAATATTTTGCTGGTGTTCCTGGCAACCGGATTGTGGCATGGACTGACGCTCAACTTTGCGGCTTGGGGGCTGCTGCACGGCGCGGCGATCGCGATGGAACGCGGTGCGTTTGGGCGCTGGCTGGGCCGCGCCTGGCGGCCGCTGCAGCATGCCTATACACTGTTGATCGTCCTGGGTGGGTGGTTGCTTTTTCGCACCAGCAGCTTACCGAATGCCTGGGCTTTCTTAAAGGTTTTGTTTTCATTTCAATCTGGACAGGGAGTTATCCCCTTTTCGGCGTTCCCACCCATCCAGATGACCACATGGATGGCGCTGGGAATTGGCATCATATTTTGCACGCCGTTGGCATCGTGGCTGGCAAATCGGCTCCAGGGTTGGCTGAAGAGGCGGCAGCCTGCAGCGGTTATTGCCAGAGATCTAACCCTGATCGGGTTGCTGTTGCTTTCATTGTCTTTCCTTGCCAGCGTCAGCTACCAACCATATATTTATGGGGCTTTTTGAGTGATGAACAATGGAATTAAGCGTCAAAGGGTGAAATCTGGTGACACCATCTTTGGGGTGGTCTGCCTGACGCTCCTGGTCTTAATGAATTTGGGCGCACCACCTCAATCTTTCCAGGGGGTGATGATTGAGAAGACTTCCATCCTGACAGTGTTCAAAGACCTGGTGCAAGCTCCTCCCAAGATTGAAAGCAATTTTACGAAGAGCTTTGGTGCTCGTACGCTGTTGATCCGCAAACTATATGACATCCGGTTCACATGGCTGAAAGAGAGGGTTTTTCACGATGTTCTGGTGGGCGAGGACGGCTGGCTGTATTACACCGGCGAAGAAAATCTGAATTATTTTCAGCGGGTCGCGCCATTTTCAACGCAGCAATTGAAAAAATTTCGCCTGGAATTGAACATCTTGCACAATTTCCTTTCACAACGAGGAATTCTTCTGGTTTTTGTTGTCGCACCCAACAAGGAGAGCATTTATCCCGACCATCTGCCGCCTTTCGTAGAGCAAAGTGACAATCCGGCGCGATTGGACCAACTGCTGGACGACTTTGCCCGGGAAGATGGTCTTGAAATCATCGATCTGCGTTCTGTGTTGCTGTCGGGACGGCAGATGGGGCAGACTTACCACGCCACCGACACGCACTGGAACGATCTCGGCGCTTATCTGGCCTACCGCCGCATTCTGGAACCTGTGCAGGCAGCCTTTCCCCAGATTCGACCACCCGATTTGCAGCAATACACACGACAGGAAGAGGAATATCGCGGCGATCTGTCGCGGTTGTTGCCGCTCAGTCACCCGCAGGTCGAACAGACCTCGCGTCTGGTTCCGCTTCAACCGCGCAGGCAGGCGGTGTTGAGTGATGATATTTATGGCTTGTATCTTACTGAAGTTGCCGATCCTGCCCTGCCGCGTGTGGTGGTGTTCCGCGACTCGTTTTTTGATGCACTGGTGCCATATTTTTCCGAACACTTTTCACGCGCGGTGTATTCCCGCGCCTTCAGCATCGACTATAATCTGATCGAAGCAGAACAACCAGATGTGGTTGTGCTTGAGGTGGCTGAACGCTACCTGGGCATGCTGTTGGAGAATCTAGACCGGTGAGGTATTGCATGAAAATGCGATTCAACAACCAATCTGCGCTGACCATGCTGTGGTTGGCTGTGTTTGGGTTGGGGTTGCTCATCCGCATTTATGATCTGACCGATCTGCCCTTAGATTTCCATTCGACCCGCCAGATGCATTCGCTGATTGTGGCGCGCGCAATCCATACCCGCATGCTGCCGGCAGATGCGCTGCCGCAGTGGCAGCGAGAGATCGCCATCGAGCGAAGCGAAGCTAATTTGATCATCGAGCCGCCGCTGGTGGAAGCGTTGGCGGCAGTGGCATACCGCCTGGTGGGCGCAGAGGTGATCTGGATTCCGCGCCTGTTTTCAATCCTGTTCTGGATGGCCGGCAGCCTGGCGGTCTGGCTGATCGCCAGAAAGTTGAGTGGCAGCATTGGAGCCGGGATCGCGCTGGCGTATTTTTTGATCCTACCCTACGGCGCATTGGCCAGTCGGGCATTCCAGCCCGATCCTCTGATGGTTTGCCTGTTGTGTTATGCGATTTGGGCGATCTGCAAATGGGAGGAGAAACGGTCGTGGAAATGGGCGTTGATCGCCGGAGCGTTGGGCGGGATGACGATCCTGGTGAAGGTGTTGTCGGGATTTTTTCTGGCTGGCGCCTGGCTGGGCATTCTGACCACCCACAGGGAATGGCGAAAGGCGGTGCGCAATCGTCAGCTCTGGACAGCCGCAGCGCTGACCCTGCTGCCTTACCTGCTCTATCACGTCTACGGCATGTATATCGCCGGATTTTTACAGGGGCAGTATTCGGCGCGTTTCTTTCCATCCATGTGGATGGATCCCGTTTTCTACCTGCGTTGGAAGGGAATGATCGACTCTACTGTTGGTTTTGTGTGGTTCCTGATCGCGTTGTTGGGTTTGTTCACTCTCAAAGACAGAGTGTACCGCGGGTTGATGCTCGCCATGCTGGCGGCTTATTTCCTGTATGGGTTGTTGGTCCCTTACCATATTACCACCCACGATTATTATCAGGAACCTTTGATCTTATTGGTGGCGGTGGGGTTGGCTGCGGCGTTGGTTGGCATCCTTCAGTTGATGCAAGGCCCAAAGATTCTTCTGCGCGGGGTGGCGTTGGCACTCCTGCTGTTCACCGTGGTGGTTCAGGCCTGGGATGTGCGCGTCTCGCTCAAGGCGGTGGATTACCGCAGCGAAGCCGAATTCTGGCGAGAACTGGGCGAAGTCATCGGGCATGACAGGCAAGTGGTCGGATTGACCCATGATTACGGCAATCGCCTGGCTTATTGGGGCTGGGTGGACTCTACCGAGTGGCTGTCGGCGGCTGATTTCCGCTACCGCCAATTAGCTGGTCAGGAGTTGGACACCCAGACCTTGTTTGCCGAACAAATCCAGGGCAAGGATGTGTTTGTGGTGACCTTGATGGGTGAATTAGATCATCAGCCTGAACTGAGGAGCCTGCTGTTTCAGGGCTATGCGATTGAAGCCCAGACGGATGAGTATGTTATTTTTGATCTGCAACAACCTTTGAGGTGATATGCTGGTTTCGATTGTGACCCCCTCCTTTAACCAGGCCCGTTACCTGGAAGCCACCATCCAATCCGTGCTTGGGCAGGATTATGCGCAGCTTGAATATATCATCGTGGACGGCGGTTCGACGGATGGCAGTGTCGAGATCATCCGCAAATATGCCGACCGCCTCGCCTGGTGGGTTTCTGAACCGGACAAAGGCCAGGCGGAGGCGATCAATAAGGGCTTTGCTCACGCGCGCGGCGACATCCTGGCCTGGATCAACTCGGATGATACCTATCTGCCCGGCGCGGTGTCTGAGGCGGTTGAATTTCTTATCCGCAATCCAGATGTCGGGTTCGTGTATGGCGATGCCAATTTTATTGACAGTCAGGGAAGGATGATCGGCAGGTTCCCGGCGGCGCAGACCGATTACCGCCGCATGCTGGAGGGATACGTGCATATCTGCCAGCAGGCATCCTTCTGGCGGGCCAGCCTGTGGCGCGAGGTGGGCGAATTGGATGCCAGCATGTTCTTCGCTTTTGATTACGAATTGTGGGTGCGCATGGCCAGCCTCACCCGTCTGGTCTATCATCCGCGTTTGTGGGCTAATTTCCGTCTGCACGAAGAAGGCAAGACCCATTACGCCGACGACCGCTGCTGGCCGGAAATGCTGCGCGTTCACCGTGCGCGGGGAGGCGGATACCTGTCGGTGATGCGCGCCAAGTATTGGGTGCGCAGGCTGGCTGCTCCGTTGCTGCGCTGGCGCCGCCGGCAGATGCACCGAAAACACGACAGGGTATAATTCCTGGTGGAGGTATGCCATGCCAGATAGGAAAAATAGCCCGGTTCCCCGAAAGGAAAATTTCTTTCAGGATATCCTGCTGAACATTCGCCTGGTCATCCGCCTGATGCGTGATCAGCGCGTTTCGGGATGGTTGAAATTGCTGCCGGTCGCCAGCGCATTGTACTGGCTGGTGCCTGACCTGGCCATCGGGCCGGTGGACGATGTGGCGGTGATCTGGGTGGGTTTGACCCTGTTTGTTGAACTGAGTCCGCCGCATGTGGTCGAAGAGCACCGCCGGGAGTTGTGGCAAATCGCTGAAATGCAAAAAAAAGATGTCAAGCCACCTGCGGTGATCGATGGTGAATTTAGTGAGGTTTCCAGGGATGTCATTCAGACCAGGGAGGAAGATTGAAAAACATCCCGACCATTCTGCTGGCTCTGATCCTGTTTGCGGGTTGTGCGGCCGGCGATACGGAAGGACGGCAGGCGGCTTATCCACCCGCCGCGACTCAGCCAGCAGCGCAGGCCACCCTGACCAGCGAACCTTATCCACGCCCGCTTGAGTTGACCGCTACCCCCGTTCTGCACGATGAAACCAAACTAGCGTCCATACCCGGTCCGCAGGGCTACGCCTGGAAATTGGTCGCGGAAGGCCTGGATCGACCGTTGGGTTTGGTGACCGCCCGCGACGGCAGTCAGCGATTGTTTGTGGTGGAGCAGAAAGGGGTGGTGCGCATCCTGCTGGGTGATACGCTGCTGGAGAGCCCGTTCCTGGACATCCGCCAGAAGGTGGGCACGAGCCAGAACGAACAGGGCTTGCTGGGTCTGGCATTTGATCCAGCCTACGAGCAGAATGGATTGTTTTATATAAATTACACCGACCGGAGGGGCGATACGGTCATCGCCCGCTACCGGGTTTCCGATGACCCTGACCTGGCTGATCCGGCGAGCGAGGAGGTGCTGCTGACGCAGAAGCAGCCGTACGCCAACCACAACGGTGGTGACCTGGCTTTCGGGCCGGATGGTTTTTTATACATTGCTTCCGGGGACGGCGGATCGGGAGGGGACCCGCAAGGAAATGGGCAGAATCGAAACACTTTGCTGGGCAAGATACTGCGTATAGATGTGAGTGCTGTGCCTGGATACCGCATCCCGGAAGGCAATCCGTTCTCGTCACCCGAGGGCCGTCCGGAAATCTGGGCGTATGGTTTGCGCAATCCATGGCGGATTTCCTTTGACCGATTGACCGGCGATTTGTACATCAGCGATGTTGGGCAGGATGCGATGGAAGAGGTAAACTTTCAGGCTGCAGGCGCTGAAGGTGGCGCAAATTACGGCTGGAATTATTTTGAAGGCACGCGGTCGTTTCGCGGAACACCGCCAGAAGGCGCCCGGTTTGAGATGCCGGTCATCGCATACCCGCTGGGTGAGGAATGTTCTATAACAGGCGGATACGTTTACCGCGGTCAAGATTTACCGGATTGGCAGGGAGTCTACGTGTATGCCGATTTTTGCTCCGGAAGGGTGTGGGGCGCAGTGCGTGAGGCGGACGGCGCCTTTCAGACTCGAGAGCTATTCAGGCTGGAGCAGGGGATCGCCTCTTTCGGTGAGGATGAGAGCGGCGAATTGTATATTCTCAACCTGTACAGCGGAAAAATCCTGCGCCTGGAGAAAGAATGATAGTAAAATTCGATCTATCCTTTACCGGTGCTCGGAGGTGACCATGTCTGTGAAAACCTGGGAAGTGATCAAGATACGTTTTTGCGATCATGCCGGATGCGAAGTGGCCCTGGAAGGTGAGATGGTTTTTCCCATCGATATCCTCCCCGATCAGCCTCCGCGCCTGTTGGCGCACCGCTGCTCACACGGCGTGGAATGCAGTCTATATGCCCAGCCTTCCTGCGTGTGGGCCGGGACGAATCCCAATTACGACCCGTTCGCCGAGGAAGGGTAAATCCGGGATCGCTGCACATCCCCGTCATGCCGGGGGCAGCGGTTTATTGAATCACGCCCAGCTTTCTGCCGGTTGAGGCAAAGATTTGAAGACCCTTATCCAGGTCGGCGCGGCTGTGTGTGGCGCTGATCATCACACGGATGCGGGCCTTGCCTTTGGGCACGGTTGGAAAACCCAGCGCCATGGCGAACACGCCCTGCTCAAACAGCTCGCGGCTGAATTGCTGGGCCAGCGGGGCTTCGCCCAGCATGATGGGGGTGATGGGGGTAACGCTCAGACCCGTGTCGAATCCCAGGCGTTTCATTTCGGCTTTGAAATAGCGAGCATTGTCCCACAGGCGGTCGACCAGCTCGGTGGATTCCTCAAGGATGTCAAGGGCGGTGATGGTCGCGGCGATATCCGCCGGGGTGACTGCTGATGAGAAGAGGAAGGGGCGCGCGCGCTGGCGCAGCCATTCCACCACCGTCGCGTTGCCCGCCACCACACCGCCGACCACGCCAAAAGCTTTGCTGATCGTGCCGACTTCGATATCCACTTTGCCGTGCAGGTGGAAGTGGTCCACAATCCCCCGCCCACCGCTGCCCAGCACCCCCTCGCCGTGGGCATCATCCACCATCAACAGGATATCGTGCCCGTTGGCGATCTCACAGATTTGGTCCAAAGGCGCGATGTCGCCGTCCATGCTGAAAACGCCGTCGGTGATGATCAAAGCGCGGCGGTAGGTGCCTTCGTTTTCCTTGATGGTTCGCTCCAGGTCCTGCGGATCCGCATGGGCATAGCGGGCGATGCGCGCGCCGGACAGACGGCAGCCGTCGATGATGCTGGCATGGTTAAGCTCATCCGAAAAGATCACATCCTCTTTGCCAACCAGCGCGGGGATGGCGGCGATGTTGGCGCAAAAGCCGGATTGGAAGGTGATGGCTGCTTCAACGCCTTTGAATGAAGACAAACGCCGTTCAAGTTCGAGATGGATGTCCATCGTGCCGGCAATGGTGCGCACCGCCGCCGGACCGACCCCATAACGCGCCGCCGCGTCCTGCACGGCTTTGATCATGCGTGGGTGGTTGGCCAGACCGAGGTAATTGTTGGAGCAAAAATTCAACACCTGTTTCCCGTCCACCCTCAGCCAGGCGCCCTGGGCAGAACTGATGGTGCGAATGCGGTTGTACAAACCGGCTTCTTTCAGGCCGGCCAATTCCTGCTGGATCCAGTCAATTCGGTTGGACATGGTTTAC
>CAZCBJ010000021.1:0-14865 GCA_964496705.1 uncultured Anaerolineaceae bacterium
GTAGGGGAGCACATCCAGTTGTTGGCCGGTGTTGCCCAATTCTGGATATGCCGCAATAGCCGCACGGGCATGTCCGGGCATCTCAATTTCGGGCACAACGTTGATGAAACGGGCTTTGGCATACGCTACGATCTCACGGATATCATCCTGGGTGTAGAACCCGCCGTGGCGAATGCCGTCGTACACCTTGGGATTTTCCGGATAGCGCCAATCCTGCAGCCCGACGAGCGTCTCCTTGCGCCAGGCGCCCACCTCGGTCAGGCGTGGATATTTTTTGATTTCAATCCGCCAGCCCTGGTCTTCGGTCAGGTGCCAGTGAAAAGAGTTCATCTTGTGCAACGCCAGCAAGTCCAGGATTTTCTTGATGAATTCCTTGGGCATGAAATGGCGGCAGGTATCCAGCATCATGCCGCGCCAGCCCAGACGCGGATAATCCTCAATCTCCACGCATGGGATGCTCCAATCAACCCCCTGCACGGGCGCCTGGCGAAAGATCTGCACCGGCAGCAGTTGACGCAGGGATTGGAGCGCATAAAACAGGCCAGCCGGAGCCGGAGCCAGCGCCTGGATACGCTGAGGAGTGACACTGAGACGATAACCCTCCGGGCCAATCGCCTCCAGCAACTCTGCTTCCAGGGTAAACTCGATGCGCTTGCCTGCGGACGCAGACGCAACCGCCAACCGCCAGCCGGTGGCGGGCGCCAGATATTCAGCCAGCAGGTGGGCGATGACTGCAGCTTCGCCCTCAGCGGCGATGAGCGTATCGGGTGAAAGGATAAATGACCCGGTTTTCTCTTCCATGCGAACAGGTTTGGGGATGATGAACATGCTATTCTCCTTTGAAAGGGGTGGGAAATGAGATTTGCAGTGGAAATTATATCCTGATTGCGCACATGCACAGAAGAGAAATCCAAAGGAGAGGATTTGTGAACCATCGTTGTGCAGCGCCCCGAGCCGCAGTATACTTACCCTCAGCGACCGGGTTGGTCGCTGAGGCAGTTCACCACACAGGATGATCAACAGATGAAACCATATTATGTGGAAGGATTGGTTCGAAAGAAGACGAAAAGCGGCAAAGGCGGTGAAGCAGAAACGGTCAGTCTGACCATCTGGGCGCAAACCGCCGAAGATGCGCTGCGCGAAGCAAGCGAACAGGTGGGGGCGGCGGAATGGCTCGAAGGACCGCGGCTGAAGAAGCAATCCGAGGAACAACGCATGCGTAAGATGGGCGCACCAGAATTGCCCGGGCTGGATGCGAGCAAATCGTTAAGAGCCAGGAAGGACAAGTGAAGAGGGCTGCATCGAAATGGGACTGGCGGAATTTGCGGGGCGGTACGGCGCTGATTTCCCCAGCCGCCCCGATTCGCGCATATGAAGGATATGAAAATGGAAAACACGGCTTCGAAAGGGTATAATATAGCCAGGAAGGATGGAGGCTAACCATGGCAGTACACAATACTGTAGAAGAACGCGAAATTATCAAACTGATCGAGAAAATGCCGGTTGCAGACGAGCAAAAACAGACCTGGATCGCGCAGATTCGCGAGGTTGGCATGAGCGAAGATTTGGGCAAAGCCATCCAGCAGCACCTGTCCGAACAAGAAGCGACCGAGCAGAACTTTCCCAATCGGGCGCGCATGCTGCAACAATTGAGCAATCTGATTCGCTCCTGGCGGCTCGCGGCGCAGAAAAAAGTCTTCAAACGCTAGGAGGCGGCAGATGGAGAACAATCCTTCTGAACAGACGCAATGCGCAAGGCGCGACAACCCGAGCCGCATCATCTGGGCGGCTGTCCTCATCTGGGCTGGGTTGGTGTTCCTGGCCAACAACCTGAACATGCTTGACCAGCTCATCTTCCCGGCAGCCCGATGGCTGCCAGTGGAATTGCAGGTGGTCAATCCGGGCGTATGGATGGTGATCTTGACCGGCGCAGGCGTGCTGCTGCTCGTCGAATGCGGGCTTCGTCTGGTGGTGCCGGCGTGGCGCCGCCCAATCTTTGGCACGCTGATCCTGGCGATGGTCTTCATCGGCGCAGGCCTGGGCGCTGTTTTTAACATAAACATTATCTGGCCGCTGATCCTGATCGCCATCGGAGCCAGTTTTTTGCTGAGAGGTTTCGGAAAATAGGTTTATGGTGGCAGATATCTATGATCGTGCGTTCGGCTGCGCGGTAGGGGCAGCCGTTGGCGATGCTTTGGGCATGCCGCTGGAATTCCACCTGCCCTCGCCGCCTCAACACATGGTGCGCGAGATGCTGGCGGGCCGTCTGCCGCCCGGAACATTCACCGATGACACCGAAATGGCGCTGGCTCTGGCTGAGTCACTGCTGGAGGTGCATCCGCTGGATGGAAATAACCTGGCGGAGCATTTCATCGCCTGGTACCACGATCAACCGGCAGACGTTGGCGTGCAAACCTCGGCGGCGCTGAGTATGCTTGCCCGCAGCCAACAATGGGAAGAGGTTGTCCGCCAGATCGAGCGCAGCATGCCCGAGCGGGCCGGCAATGGTTCGTTGATGCGCTGCTGGCCGGTGGCGCTGGTCTGGCGCCATAATCGCCAGCAGTTGGCGGCTGACAGCCTGCTGCAATCGCGCATCACCCATCCCCACCCGGACTGCGTGGCGGCGGTGCTGTTCACCAACACCATGCTCGTCGAGCTGCTCAATGGAGCCGGCCTGACAGAAGCCTATCAGATCGCACTCCGGCAGGTGGAAATGCCCGCAGGCTTGCGCCAGACAATTCAGGATGCGCCAGCCAAATCGCGCGACGCATTGCCCAACACAGCTTTTGTGCGCCACACGCTGGAAAGCGCGCTTTGGGGCGTGCTGAACACGCACACTTTTGAGGAAGCGTTGGTTCAGGTGGTCAATCTCGGGCAGGATGCTGACACCACCGGCGCGGTGGCAGGCGCGCTGGCAGGAGCTGCCTACGGATTACAAGGCATCCCCAGCAACTGGCGCGAGCAACTGCAGGGCAAGTGGCCGCTCAGCTCAGGCAAACTGTGGAGAGAGAAAGACTTCATTGAACTAGCCATGAGGCTGGTGAGTCTGGCGAGTCAACCCTAAGCAGAGAAGTGAATTTCGCGCGTGGTATAATCGAACGCGGTAAAAAAAGAAACAACGGCTGCCATGAGATATCCTACAAGCAGCCGCTTATTTTGAAAACAACAGGATGCTCATGGAATCAATCATTCGCGATATCCCCAATCACTTCAGCCTTCCCAGGCGACTGAACCGGCTGGGACAAATCGCCTACAATTTATGGTGGGTGTGGAATCCCGAGGGGCAGCGCATGTTCTTGCAAATTGACAAGGCGCAATGGGAAAGCGCGGACCACAACCCGGTGCTTTTCCTGCACCGCGTCGAGCGGTCCAGGTTGAACGCGATGATTAATGACCGCTATTTTCTGGATTACTACGACCGGGTGATCAACAATTTTGATGCCTACATGGCCTCCCAGGACACGTGGTTCAAACGCGCCTACCCCGGGTTGGCAGGCAAAGAAATCGCCTACTTCTCATTTGAATTCGGCCTTCACGAATGTCTGCCGGTTTACGCCGGCGGTCTGGGGGTGTTGTCCGGCGACCATTTGAAAGAAGCCAGCGACCTCGGCTTACCCCTGACCGGAGTTGGTTTCATCTACAGCCAGGGATATTTCCGCCAGAAAATCACCGAAGACGGCTGGCAGGAATCGCGCAATTTCATCATGGATTTTGGCAACGCACCGATCGTCCCATTATTCGAAGCCAACGGCAAGCCGGTGATGATCTCCGTCCCCCTACCGGGGCGGCAGGTGTTCGCCCGCGTGCATGAGGTGAGAGTGGGCCGGGTGCACCTGTACCTGCTCGATTCGAATGTCGAGGAGAACTCGCCCAGCGACCGGCAATTGACCTCACGCCTGTACAGCAACGATCCCGAAGTGCGCATCTCACAGGAGATGCTGCTGGGGATGGGCGGGGTGCAGGCGCTGCACAGGCTGGGTCACACTCCTTCGGTCTGGCACATGAATGAAGGTCATTCGGCTTTCATGTCTTTACAGCGCATCCGCGAGCTCATCGCTGCCGGCAGCAGTTACACCGAAGCCGCAGCCATCGTGAAACAGAGCAATGTGTTCACCACGCATACACCGGTACCGGCGGGCAACGACCAGTTCCCCACCTGGTTGGTGGACAAATTTTTTGCGCCCATTCTGCCTGAGCTGGGCTTATCCCGCGATGAGCTGATCCAACTTGGATTGCACCAGCAGACCTGGGGCGAAACCTTCAGCATGCCGGTTCTGGCGCTGCGCCTGTCGCAGCGCAGCAATGCCGTTTCAGAAATTCATGGCAACGTCTCCAAACGGATGTGGAATTTCATCTGGCCGGACAAAAAGGCCGACGATGTGCCGATTTCCTACATCACCAACGCCATTCACACCGGAACCTGGCTGGCCAGGCGAATGCGCTTATTGTTCGAGCGCTATATGGGCGCCAACTGGCTGGAACGAGTGGATGATCCAACCTTCTGGAGTCAAATCGAGAACATCCCCGACCGCGAGCTGTGGATCGTGCGTCAGCATCTCAAGCGCAAACTGGTCAACTATGCGAATGAGCGCGCCCGGCAGCAGTGGGCCACCGGCACCATGCATCCCGTTCAGGTGATCGCCGGCGGCGTGCTGATGGATCCGTATGTGCTGACCATCGGTTTTGCGCGGCGCTTTGCAACCTACAAACGCGCCAACCTCATCTTTCACGATTACGACCGCATCCTGCGCCTGCTCAACAACCCGCAGATGCCGCTGCAGATTGTCTTCGCCGGAAAAGCCCATCCCGCCGACGAACCGGCGAAATTGCTGATCCAGCAGGTGTACCGCACGGTCAAAGACGCCAAATTCGGCGGACGGCTGGTTTTCCTGGAAGATTACGACATGAACATTGCGCGTTATCTGGTGCAGGGCGTGGACGTCTGGCTTAACACACCCCGCCGGCCAAACGAAGCCTCCGGCACCTCCGGCATGAAGGCGGCGCTGAACGGCGTGCTCAATTTTTCGGTGTTGGACGGCTGGTGGCATGAAGGCTACAACGGTGAGAATGGCTGGGCGGTTGGCAACGATCAGGATTACCCGGACACGAACCAGCAGGATGAAGCCGATGCTGCCAGCCTGTATGACACGCTGGAGAACGAAATTCTGCCGCTGTATTACAGCGACCGCTCTGCGGATAACATGCCCTCGGACTGGCTGGCGCGGGTGAAAGCTTCCATCAGCACACTCGCCCCCCACTTCAGCATGCGGCGTATGCTCAAAGAATACATGGATGAAATGTACGCGCCCGCCATGCAGCAGGAATCCGAGGTGAAAGTCGTAGCCTGATCCATGCCTGACCTGCACAACCCTGCTCACTGGCTGCTGCCCCTGGCGATCTTTGGTCTGCGAGTGATGGACATGTCGCTGGACACGCTGCGGGTGCTGGTGATGGTGCGCGGTAAAAAGCCGCTCGCCTGGATGGTGGGTTTTTTGCAGGCTTTCATTTTTATTCTGGCCGTGGTGGAAGTGCTAACCCACCTGGACAACTGGCTGAATGTGGTCGCTTATGCGGCCGGCTTTCCGACCGGGGTGGCGGTGGGATTATGGTTGGAAGAGCGCCTGGCAGTTGGATACACAGAAATCACCATCACCTCACCAATGCGCGGCGAACTGGTGGCTGAAAAACTGCGCAGTGAAGGGTTTGCGGTGACCGAAATCCCGGCGCGTGGGCGCAGCGGCTCGGTGACCATGCTCCAGCTTACCGTGCCGCGCAAACAGGCCGACGAGGTGGAGACGGTGGTGCTGGAGTCGGATCCAGATGCGTTCATTACTGCGGATGATGTGCGCCCGGTGCGGCGCGGATTCTGGCGGGCATGATGCGCGTTCTGGCCGGCCTGGATATCGGCACCTCCAGCGCCAAAGCGGTTTTGATGGACGAACACGGTCAAACGCTGGGATGGTCGGCGCAGGAGGTTGCCCTCCTATCGCCAAAGCCCGGCTGGGCCGAACAAGAAGCAGGCAGCTGGCTGGAAGCGGCAGCCCTCTCATTAAGAACGGCGATGCACACCGGCGGAGTGGATGCCCGCCAGGTGGAGGCTATCGGACTGAGCGGTCAAATGCACGGTCTGGTGTGCCTGGCCGAGGACGGCGCGCGATTACGCCCGGCGATCATCTGGGCTGACCAGCGCAGCGCCGCCCAGGTCGAACGCCTGGTGGCGCACATCGGCATCCAGCGGCTGGCAGAGTGGAGCGGGAATCCACTGGCGACCGGTTTCATGCTGTCCTCATGGGTTTGGCTGCAGGAAAATGAGCCGCACATTGCCCAAAATACGCGCTGGTTGATGCTGCCGAAGGATGAAGTGCGCTACCGGCTGACCGGGCAAATTGGCTCTGAGCCGTCGGATGCATCCTCCACTTCACTGTTCGACCCGCACCGCACCGCCTGGAGCGCACCGTTGCTGCAATGGGCGGGGCTTTCTCCAGCCCAGATGCCGCCCATCTTCGCTTCCAGCCAGCCCGCCGGCAAATTGCTGCCCGAAATGGCGCAGGCTTGCGGATTGCGGCCGGGCATCCCGGTGGTGCACGGCTGCAGCGACCAGGCCGCTCAGGCGCTGAGCCAGGGGGTGATCCGCCCTGGCAGCGTGTCCTGCACCATCGGCACCGGCGGTCAGTTGTTCGCCCCGCTGGACAGGCCGGTGCATGATCCTGACCTGCGTCTGCACCTTTTCTGCCATGCGCTGCCGGACTGCTGGCACCTCGAAGCGGCCATCCTCTCCGCCGGGTTGGCGCTGCGCTGGCTGCGCGACCAACTCTGGCAGGGCAGCACCTACCAGCAGTTGGCTGACCAGGCCAGCCAGGTGGAAGCGGCCAACGAAGGGCTGTTCTTCCTGCCTCACCTGGTGGGCGAACGCACCCCGCACATGGATCCAGCCGCGCGGGCGGCTTTTCTCGGTCTGACGCTGCGCCACCAGCGGCCCCACCTGGTGCGCGCGGTGATGGAAGGCGTGGTGTTCGCGCTGCGCCAGGGGCTGGAGCTGATGATCGAGCTGGGCACACCGGTCGAGGAAATGGTGGCTTCGGGCGGCGCAACGCAGCATCCGCTGTGGCTGCAACTGCAGGCGGATATTTTTAACCGGGCGATATTTCCCTCCCCGGGCGGGGAAGGCGCTGCACGCGGCGCAGCCATGCTGGCCGGTGTGGGCGCGGGGGTGTTTCAAGACGCCGCGCAGGCCGTACGCCAGACGGTTGCAGCGCCGGAAAAACCCGTTCTGCCAAATCTTCAACGCGTAGAGATGTACGCGCAAACCTACGAACAGTACCGCCGCTGGTATCCTGCGCTTAAGTCAGCCAGGCTTTAAATCCTGCGCACTTTGACCCGCAAGCCGTCCACCGCAACCACAACGATGCGGGTTCCGGGTTGGATCGGCTCACTGTCCTCGTCCGCCAAGGTGGCCGACCACATCTCGCCGCCGACCTGCACCTGACCTTCATATTCGACCAGGCTGCGGGCAAAACCGGTTTTGCCGATCAACGACTCCCTTCCGGTCTGGATGGGCGCCTTCATAGCCCGCAGCGCAAAGGTCAGCATGCCCAGAAACACCAGTCCGATGGCCACGCCGGTGGCGACCACCAACGGCACCGAAACCGGCGGGAACCCCGGCACGCGCACCGAATTGAACAGCACCAGCGCGCCAACAATGAACGAAGCCACGCCCGCAACGGTCAATCCGCCGTGGGTGGGCGCTTTGATATCCAGAATAAAGAGCACAAATGACATCACCAAGAATAGGATACCAAACCAGTTGACCGGCAGCACGCCCAGTCCGTACACCGCCAGCAGCAGGCAGACCACACCGATGAATCCGGCCACCCAGCCTCCCGGACTGGAGAGCTCGATCAGGATGGCTTGAACGCCGATGGACAACAGCAGGAAGACAATGTTGGGGTTGGTGAGCATCTGCAGGATGTCTTCGATGAAATTGAGCGGCAGTGGAATGAGCAGTGCGCCGCGCGTGCGCAGCGTCACCACCTCACCGCCCACGTGCACCTGGCGCTTATCCAGTTGCTCCAGAAGGTCTGCAAGGTTATCCGCCTTGATATCGACCATGCCGACCTGCAGAGCCTCGTCCACAGTGGCGGCTTTGGCGGTCTCGATGGTGGCTTCAGCCAGCTCAATGGCGGGCAGCGGGCGGTCCTTGGCCAGGTTGCGTGCGGTGGCCTTGAGGATTTCCTTGGCCTTGCTTTCCATCGCTTCGCCAATATCCTGTCCTTCCGAGCCCACCGGGCTGGCTGCACCAATGGTGGTGTCCGGCGCCATGGCTGCCACATGTCCGGCAAGGGTGATAATGGTACCGGCGCTGCCGGCCATCGCCCCGGGCGGGCTGACATACACCACCACCGGCACCGAACTATTGCGCATAACTTCAACAATGCGATTCATCAATTCGATACTGCCGCCGGGCGTGTTTAACTGCAAAATGAGCACTTCCGCCCCGCGATCTTCAGCCTGGCGCAGCCCGCGCGAGATGTACTCGACCATGGCCGGGGTGAGTGGTCCGCGTGCGTTCAGCACCAGCGCCACCGGCTCGCCCGAATCCAGGGCATGGACAGGCTGCCCGGGGGACAGGAATGCAAACAGAACCAAGACAAACCATATCAGCGTCAGAATATTGCGCATTTTTCGTTTCATTTGTTTTTGCTCCTATAATAAAGCCCCTGACAACCTGGATTGCAGGGTAAGCAACTCGACACACACATTTTGATATTCGATCTTTATCTGACCAGCCAACGGCTCCTGATGACAATCAGCCTGATCCTGATCAGCCAGCAGGCGGATCGAAGCCAGCTCAAGCGTTTCCAGCATGCCAAACAGCCGCACAGCACCCATACTACCGCTGCTGGATTTCAGCGCATGACTGAGCCCGCGCAGAGCGCGCCAATCCTTGTATCTGAGCGCCTGTAACATCTCTTCCAACAGCCGGGGGGAATCACGTAAAAAGGCATCCACGGTTGCAAGGTAAGTGGGCGCGCTGCCAATGGCTGTGATCCATCCTTCCACAATTTCCATTTGAATGGCTTTGTCGTCCTGCGGCGGGGGAGGAGCCGGAATCATCGCTTTGGCAGCCGATCCCAACTCGCGCAGCGCTCCGTAATGCTGCATGGCCTTACACAGGTGTTCTATGTGGAAAGGTTTGGCCAGATAATCATCCATGCCCTGGTTTAGATAATAATCCCTGCGACCCTCCAGCGCATCAGCGGTCAGGGCAATGATGTAGGGTTGTGTTTCAGAAGGGTTTTCGGCGCGAACACGGCGCACCACTTCAACGCCGTCCATTTCCGGCATGAACACATCCATGAAAACCACATCGTAGCAGCCAGTTTGGATCAGGCGCAGCGCTTCGGCACCGTTCGCGGTTAAATCAGCATGATAACCCAGCCGCGAAAGCATCAGTTGGATCACCCGCTGATTCACGGCGTCGTCCTCGGCGACCAGCACACGGGCGGGTGTCTTTTGGCACATTTGGCCATCCAACGCATAACGGGTGGGCGGGCGCTTGACTAGAAGGGCTGCCTGGCGAGTGAGAACCGCGGTGAGGGTGTCATAGAGCTGCGCAAGCTTGATGGGTTTATTGAGGCGCGCTGCGAACAGGTCATGTGCAAGCGCGCGGCGGCGCGGTTTCAAAGGCGCCATCGCCACCATGGGCAAATCCGGGCGGTGCTGGTGAACGTGATTGGCCACCAGCAGTCTGTCCATTTCCCGCGGGTCTACATCCATCAACACCACGTCAGCCACTTCCCCGCGATAGATCCAGTTGAGCAGCTCGCGCTCGCTTTCCGCCAGACGCGGCAAAGCGCCCCAGACTTCGCAGTAATGCGAGAGGATCAGGCGGTTGGCGGGGTTGGCAGTCAGGATCAAAATCCGCTTGCCTTTTAGGTGACGCTGCTCGAAATAGAGGGGAGTGCCGCGGCTTTCCAGGCCCGCTTCTGCCAGGATGGTGAAATGGAAGGTGGAGCCCCGTCCCGGGATGCCTTCACTCTCGGCCCACATTCCTCCGCCCATCAAACCGGAAAGTTGTTTGCTGATCACCAGCCCCAGACCGCTGCCGCCGTAGCGCGCGCCAATGGACACATCTGCCTGTGCGTAGGGCTGGAACAGGCGCTCTATCCGATCCGCCGCAATTCCGATGCCGGTGTCACGCACCGAAAAAATCAGTTGACAGTTAGGCCCGCCAAACGCTCCGGAAGATTGTTCTTCCAATTCTGGCGAGGGAATCCTGCCAACCTCGATCACCACCTCACCCTGTTCGGTGAATTTCACCGCATTCTGGAGCAGATTGATCAAGATCTGGCGCAGGCGGGTGGCATCTCCCACGATCACTTCAGGCACCGACGGCTCCATGAAATAAGCCAGCTCGATATGTTTTTCGGAGGCCATGGCCGCCAATACATCCAGCGACTCTTCGATGCATCCGCGCAGGTCAAAAGGCAAGTTCTCCAGCTCGAACTTTCCTGCTTCGATCCTGGAAAAGTCAAGGATATTATTAATAATGGTCAACAGGGTTTCACCGCTGGAACGGATGATGTCGATGAATTCACTCTGCTCGCCGGTCAACGAAGTCTCTGCCAGCAGGCTGGTCATGCCAACCACACCGCTCATCGGCGTGCGGATTTCATGGCTCATCGACGCCAGGAAGATGGACTTGGCGCGGGTGGCAGCCTCGGCCTCCAGCCGGGCTTGTTCGCGCTCGGTGACATCAAAATACGTGAATAGCTGCCCGGCAATCTCACCATCCAGGCGATAAGGTTGGGCAGTCCGATCAATGTAACGCCCGTCCTTGAGCGCAATCAAATCGTGGGCAATCAGCTCCGTTTGCTCGGTCAACTGGCGTGAACGGACAAGGAAAGCCTGCGGGTCAAGTGTCTGCTCGGCCAACATGGGCAGCCGCTCCAGCGGGTCAGCGATCTGGCCCCACTCCGGCGGCAATCCCCACATCTCAAGGTAATAACGGTTGACGGCAATCACCCTTTGCGACAGGTCAAGGACAACGATTCCTGCAGCAGTCGATTCCACCACTGCCTGAAGCAAAGCCACCGGGGACGGTTCGTCTGCTCCGGACAGGCTCAGGCGGTCAAACAGCTCGATGGGTTTCGGGAAATCGGCGCTCATGCTTGCATCAACCTTTTGTTATCATTCTCATTGTACACTTCACTGGGTGATGAAAGCAAGAGAAGGGAGGCTTTTGTCAGAGGATTGACAACTTTTTGGAACTTAACACGTAAATAATACGTCTATAATCATTGAGAGGAGAGTATCCGATGATCAAACGTCACTATTTATGGCTGATCTTATCCGTGCTGTTCGCCCTAATTTCTGGCGCATGCGCGGCAGAATTGTACGGGCCACAGCAGCCCGCAGTCGGGATGCAGACCGCCGTCAATCAGACGGTGGAAGCCATCCAAACCCAGGCAATGTTCAATACCCTGGTTGCTCAGGTGACGCAGCATGCGATGGCCACGCTGACCTTCACCGCTTCGCCGCTGCCTTCACAAACCGCCACCGACATTTTCACGGCCACAGCGACGCCCAGCTTCACACCCAGCAACACGCCGTTGCCACCGACCAACACGCCCAAGCCGACCAAAACTCCCGTCCCCCCGACGGCCACCGAACCGCCCCTGCCCTGCCTGAAAATCGGCCGGATCAGAGACATCACCATCCCTGACGGCACTGAGTTGACCGCCGAAAGATCCTTCACTAAGACCTGGCGCCTGTACAACGGCGGGCGTTGCACCTGGAATAAAAACTTCGATGTGTACTTTGTCAGCGGTAATGCGATGAGCGCACCGGCTAACATTGACATCGACGATACCGTCAGGCCGGGTGAATACACCGACGTCTCGGTGGAAATGATCGCCCCCGACAGCACCGGCAAACACACCGGGTACTGGAAAATGCGCAGTGATGAGGGCGTGTCATTCGGCTGGGGAGCTGAAGCCAACAAATCCTTCTGGATTGAAATCATGGTGAACAAACCCCTTCCCACCCACGACCCGAGCAAGGTGGTGAACTTCATCACACAGGCCTGCAGCGCCGATTGGCGCAGCTCCAAGGGCAAAGTGAGCTGCCCGAGCAGCAAGGATAACTTTGTCAGCGGCTCCGTGCGCATCTCCAGCAGCTCCAAACTGGAAGGCGGTTACCAGGAAGACGAAAAAGCGTTGATCGTGGTGCCGAGTGACGGCAGCGACGGCGTGATTTCTGGAAAGTACCCCGCTTTCAAGGTGAAGGACGGCGACCAGTTCACCGCCATCATCGGCTGCCTGGACAGCAGCCCGGACTGCAGTGTGAGGTTCCAGGTGAACTACGTCATCGGTGACGGGTCGGTGAACAACCTTAAGTCCTGGAACCAGTATTACGATGGCGAATTCAACCGGGTGACGGTCGATTTGTCCCCACTGGCGGGTAAAACTGTCAACCTGATCTTGACCGTGTTGAACAAAGACGGCAGCTCAGATGACGACCGCGCTTTCTGGCTGGCTCCGGTGATCCAACGCTAATCCCGCCCGACCCGTGGCGGAGCATGGCACGCTCCTTGCATATCTATGAGTAGATCACTGATATGCGCGCACTCGGCCAACATGGCCCTGGAATGCCCACAGGCAATGCCCAGCAAAGCCCGGTTGGCCGAGCGCAAGGAGGCAGCGTGTCCATCGTTGTGTTACAACTACCTGAAATTGACCCGATCTACCAGGAGCGGCCAACCAAATGCCGTTATTGCGGCGGTGAAACCTTTCAGCGCTGGGGGAGGGTGAGCAAAGCGGTTAAAGATCACGAATTTGAACAGGTGACCATCTACCGCTATCGCTGCTGTAATTGCCAGCGCACATTCCGACAATACCCACAGGGGGTGGACCGCGCCACGCAGACGCTGCGACTGCGCACCCTGGCTGCCATTTGCCGGGCTTTCGGAATCAGTTACCGTGGGCTGGCTGCCACCTTTCAGACGCTGGATATTTCCATCGGGCAGATGAGCGCCTGGCGGGGTGTGCACAGCCAACCCGAAGAAGTGCTGAACATCCCCGCCACCCGATCAGACGAACTACTCAGTGCAAGTCTGGAGGAGAACGACCCGGTGGTCGTGGCAGTGGACCTGGGCAACGGGCAGCCAGTCAAGGTCGGATACGTGGAAGAGATGGACCCTCAGGCAGCCTGCCGGCAATTGCAACCGCTGGCACAGCATTTGGGGGTGAAGATCAACATTGTGGAGGAAAAACCGCTCAACCACGCCTTCAGCGCTGGGTTGAGCCCATGACATTCGGCGCTGCGGCTCATCTGGCATAAAACTTGCAATGATAAATCCAGCCATCTGATGTTGCGGGGAGCCAGTAGTGGATGGTCGCGGGTTGGCGCACAAATCGCCAACCATATTTCGTACGAACCTATTTGTTTACGCCTGCTAGTATGTTATGATTATTCTCAGGTGAGTTTAATCTTCGCGGAAGTATCGGTTTCGAAGGAGGAAACTATGCAGGCAAAAACATTCCGATTGGCGTTAATTTTCACCGCGATCATTCTGGTGCTGGCCTTCATCGGCGGCAATTGGTCGAACAGCCAGGCGCAAAGCACAATTCCCACCAAACGTCCGCCTGTGCAAGAAGAGGAAGACGAAGAACCCATCCCCACCGCCACCGCAAAGCCGCGGGTGAGGGTGATCGTCCCCACCTTTTCCATCGTGGAAGTGGTGACGGATGAAAAAGTGACCATCCGCACCTTCAACTATCCGGCCGGGCAGACCTTCACCGTACGCATGGGCGACTACGGCACGCTGGGAATTGGCGGAATCGTCTCGGGGACCTTCGACTCGGGCTTAGGCGGCTCATTCCTGGTAACCATCGACATCCCGCCAGAATTGCGCGGCAAGGAACGCATCGCCATCCGCGCCGATAGCCCAAGGGGATATTTCTCCTATAACTGGTTCTGGAACAAGGTGGTGACCGGCGTTGGCGCGGGCGGGACGAGCAAATCCGGCACGGGCGGGTACAACGGCATTCCAACCTTCAAGATCATTGTCGTTGAGAAGAACAAAACTGTGACCATCTGCACCAACAACTTCCCGCCCAACCAGGATTTCACCGTGCGCATGGGTGAATATGGCACCAAAGCAATTGGCGGCACGGTGGTGGACAAGACCAATTCGGGCAAGGGCGGCACATTCAAAGCCACTTACAACATTCCTGACGGTTTCTCCGGGCGGAAGCGCATCGCCATTCGCATGGACAGCCCGCAGGGATACTATGCCTTCAATTGGTTCTGGAACAACACCGCCGATGTGAGCAAGGGATCCCCCTGCGGTGAGAGTGAAAAGCCCGCCAGCCAGGAAGGTTCAAGCTCAGAGCAGAAACCCGCCACTTCGGGCACAGGCGGTTACACGGGAATCCCCACCTTCTCCATCGCTGCAGTAACCCGCGACAACAGTGTGACCGTCAGCACCAAGAACTACCCGCCCAATCAGACCTTCAGCGTGCGCATGGGCGAATACGGCACGCGCGGCGTCGGGGGCGTGGTGGTGGGCACATTTGAATCCAACAGCGGAGGGAACGCAACCGCCAGCTTCAGCATCCCCGCCAGCCTGGCAGGGCGGCAGCGCATCGCCATCCGCATGGACAGCTCGCAGGGGTACTACGCTTTCAACTGGTTCTGGAACAACACGACCAAATAGCGTTGCCCTTCCGCGGGGGAAAGAACAGCCTGGACGATCTCATCCAGGCTGTTTCCTTATGGCAGCGGCGCGTAATACACCTGATTGCCAAAGGCGACAAACACACGGCGGGCGACGGTGAGTTCGGGGGTGATGGTGAAAGCAGT